>NZ_JBXWRT010000007.1:0-173343 GCF_059613045.1 Ruegeria sp. BHSC037 | reverse complement strand
GTAAAAGCCCGCGACAACCCCGGCCGGGGCGCCCGCAACCAACGGCCAGACCATCGTGACCATCATCCACATCAGCATCGCGGCACCGGTACCCATGGCCGAGGCGCGCACCACCCGGTCCGGCGCGCGCAGCGCCCTGCGCATCGCGGTCATGGGGCGGGCAACGTCATTCAGTATGGCCAGCAACGCCGGCACCAGCAACAGAACCAGAACCATGCCGAACGCCAGCCCATAGACCAGCGTGATCACCGTCGGCTTGAGGAACTGAGCCTGTTGCGACCCTTCGTACAGCAGTGGGGTCAGCCCCAGAACCGTAGTCAGCGTGGTCAGCATCACGGGCCGCAGACGGTCGGCCGTGCCTTCGATGATCGACGGCACCAGCCCGCGCTCCTGCCGGTATTGGTCGATGGTCGTGACCAGCACGATCGAGTCGTTGATGATGATCCCGGTCATGCCCAGCAACCCCACCACAGTGAACATGCTGAGCGGAACATCCCAGATGTAGTGACCCCAGATCGTGCCCACCAGGCCGAAGGGGATGATCGACATCACCACCAGCGGTCGGGTCCAGCTGGCGAAGACCCAGGCCAGCACAAGGTAGATCCCGGTCAGGCACAGGATCAGCCCGGTTCGGGCCTCGGCCAGGAATTCGTTTTCCTGCTCGCTCAGGCCGGCCATGCGCCAGTCGACCTGTTTGTCGGCGGCGATCTTCGGTAGAATCTCGTCGTGCATGGCGCGGGCGATTTCCGCAGCGCGGGCCGGGTCATCCTCGGAGATGTCGCCCTTGACCGTCACCACCCGCAGCCCGTTTTCCCGGCGTACCGTCGAGAACCCCGACTTGCGCTGAACCGAAACGATGTCGGCCAACGGCACATAGACACCCTCGGGCGAACGCATCAGGGTGCGTTCCAGAAAATCGGCCGTCAGTTCGCCTTCTGGCAACTCGACCCGGATCTCGGCACTGCGGGGTCCGTCAGGGAAGGTCGCGGCCTCGATCCCGTTCAGGCGGTTGCGCAGCACCCGGCCCAGGGTCTCGATGCGAAAGCCCAGCGCCTCGCCCTGGGCCGTCAGGTCCAGAACGAACTCTTCCTTGTCATAGGCCAGGTTGTCTTCAAGCGCCGAAACCTCGGGGTATTTCGACAGCTCGGCTTGCAGCGCCTCGGACGCAGCCTTCAGCGTGCTCACGTCGGCGCCATAGAACTGTACGTCGATCGCATCGCCCCCTGGACCCGAACGCCAGCCCCGGAAGCTGAGCAACTCGACCTTTGGGTGGCGCGGCGCGAATTCCTGCAGCTCGCCCACGAATTCGAAACTGGAATAGGGGCGCAGGTCGGCGTCGATCAATTCGATCGAGATGCCACCCAGCAGATCGCTGTCCTTGCCCTGCGCGGCCGACAGGCCATAGCCGGCGCTGCCGCCGACCTCGGCCAGGACATAATCGATGGGGTTGCGGCCATGGCGTTCTTCGTAGATCCGGCCCAGTTCCTCGGTCGCGCGCTGCAGCATGTGCATCATTTCCAAGGTATCCGCGCGGGTGGCGCCCTCGGCCATGATGAAATTGCCGGTGACCGAGCCGCGCTCGGGGGCGTTGAAGAACCGCCAGGTCACGTCGCCCCGGATGAACAGCGCGATCTGGCTGGCCAAGATGGCGACCATCAGCGCCACCACCACATAACGCGCCCAGATGGCCCAGGCGACCAGCGGGCGGAACAGATGGTCGCGCACCCAGCGAAAGCCCCGGTTCACCACCCGGTTGGGCCAGTCGTACCAGTGTTCCTTCGCTGAATGCGCAATGGCGTGGGACATGTGGTTGGGCAGGATCAGAAAGCATTCGACCAGCGAGGCGGCCAGCACCGCGATCACGGTAAAGGGAATGTCGCGGATCAGCTCGCCGAACCGGCCGCCGATAACGGTCAGGCCGAAAAAGGCGATCACCGTCGTGACGGTGGCGGCAAGGACTGGCATCGCCATGTGCCGGGCCGCGCGTTCAGCGGCAACCACCGGTGGCTCGCCCAGGCGGCGGGCGCGGAAATCGGCATGTTCGCCCACGACGATCGCGTCATCGACCACGATGCCCAGCGTGATGATCAACCCGAACAACGAGACCATGTTGATCGACAGCCCGCCGATATACATCAAGGCGATGGCGGCCGACATGGCCACCGGAATGCCTGCGGCCACCCAGAAGGCAATGCGGGCGTTCAGGAACAGAAACAGCAGGCCCACCACCAAGCCCAGCCCCATCAGGCCGTTGTCGATCAGGATGTCCAGCCGGTCGGTGATGGCCTGCGCGCGGGTGCGGATCAGGTCGATCGTGATGCCTTCGGGCAGGGTGGCCTGCATCTCGGCTACCACGTCTTCGACCGTGTGCTGAATGCCGATCGCGTCGCCCAGGTTCGACCGGTCCACGCGGATCGACATGGCCGGGTTCTCGCCCACGAAATAGCTGCGGTTACGGGTCACCCCCTCGAGCCGGATTCGCGCCACGTCGCGCACCACCAGCTTGGACCCATCGGGATAGTTGCGCAGCACGATGCCCTCGATCTGTTCGGGGCTGCGCTTTTCGATCCCGGTGCGGATCCGGGCATTGGCCCCAGACACATCGCCCGCGGGGTTGACGGTGACTTCGGCGGCAATGGCGGCGGCGATCTCGGACATCGTGATGTCGCGGGCGATCAACTGCGCGGTGGGAACCTCGACCACGATGCGGGGTGCGGCCAGCCCCCGGATCGTGGTACGGGTCACGCCGGCCGCGAACAGACGGTTGATCAACTCGTCCGTCAGCCGGGCCAGCTGCTCGGCCTCAACGGGGCCGGTGATGACCACATCCGTCACCCGATCGCTCCACGCTGACCGCCGGATCGAGGGCTCTTCGGCGTCCTCGGGCAGGTTGGTGACGCTGTCGATGGCGGTGCGCACGTCTTCGATCGCGCGGGCCATGTCCCAGTTCGGTTCGAATTCCAGGGCGATGTTCGCGGTTCCCTCGCGCGAAGTCGCTTCGGTGGTGGCGACGCCATCGATCCCCTTCAGCGCGGGTTCAAGGATCTGGACGATGCCACTGTCCATGTCCTCGGGACCGGCGCCGTCCCATTCGACGTCGATTTCCACCCATTGCATCACGACATCGGGAAAGAACTGCGCCCGCATGTTCGGGGCCGCGGCCGCCCCAAGGACCAGCATCACCACCAGCAAAAGGTTGGCCACGGTCCGGTGCCGGGTGAAATAGCTCAGCAGGCCGCCGGCTGCGTCCGGGATCCCGCGCATCATCGCGCTAGCCCCCCGTCCGGGTTTCCAGGCGCTGCACCAGTGACGCAGGCACCTTCGAGGCGGCCAACTGATTCAGCACCCGGGTCTTGACCTCTTGCGGCATACGCTCACTGGCCTCGACTTGGGCCACCAGCCGCGCGCGCTGTTCGTCGCTCAGCTCGACCATGTCGGGGTCGGCGGCCGCGCTGTCCTCGATGCGGACGGGGCGCACCCGGACACCGGCGCCTAGCAGCGGCGTGCGCGCCACCACCACTTCGCGCCCGGCAAGGCCCGCCCCGCGCAACAGAACCGCGTCACCCTGTCGGCGCACCAGCTCGACGGGTAGAACCGCAAGGCGGTCCTCGCCCTCGAGCACAAGCACCGTGCCCTGCGCATCCAGCGCCGAGGCCGGCAGGCGCACCACGTTTTCCAACGGCTGTTCCTGCACCGAGACGGTGACGAAATCGCCCGGCTTGAACCCCGTCGTCTGATCCAGCCGCGCAAAGATCAAACGCCCGGTCTGGCCTTCGCCAGCCGAACCGCTGTCACGGCTGATGCGTCCGGTGGCGACCAGATCGGTCCCCGTCACCTCGAGCGAGACCGTGACCGGCGCCGTGATCAGCGCGCCCCGCTCGTCCAGCAGGCGCACATATTGCGCGGTCGACACCCGGAACGCGACCTCGAGCGCCTGCGGATCCACCAGTTCGGCCAGCTTTTCGTTCGCGGTCACCAGCCCGCCCTCGACCAGAGACACACCCGAAAGCGTGCCGTCGAACCCGGCCCGGATCGTCATGTCATCGACATCGCGTTCGGCCGAGTCCAAGGCGATCTGGGCGCGCGCCAGCAGCGTGGTCGCCTGATCGACCCGCGACTCGGCCTGGGCCAGCGCGATCCGGCGCGACAGAACCGTCTGGCGGGCCGAGGCGGCAGCCAGTTCCGCCTCTTCGACGCTGGCCGTTGCCCCGACCCCGCGCTCCAGCAGATCCTTCTGGCGTTGCAAGGCCCGTTCGCGCAGGTCGGATTGCGCCTGCGCGGCGCGCAGTTCGTCCTGCGCCAAAAGCAGCGCGCGTTCCGCGTCGCGCTGTTCGAACTGCGCATCAAGCAGATCCGATCGCGCCCGTTCAAGCACGGCCAACGCATCGGCGGGGTCCAGTTGCACCAGAACCTCGCCGGCGCGGACTTCGCCACCCTCTTCGAAATTCTCCGCCAGGCTGATCACGCGCCCGCCAAGCGCAGCCCGCAACTCCAGCCGGCGGCGGCTCTGGACCTGTCCAAAAGCCTCGAGATACGGGGTGGCCGTCGTCACCTCGGCCTTCTGGACGGTGACGGCAAACACCCGTTCGCGCGGGGGCGGCGGGTCGGAATCGCGGGTCATCACCTCTTGCACGGCACCGGTGATCAGTTGCGCGGCCACCAGCAGCAACGCCAACATCAGCGACGCCAGAAAGATACCGACAAGGCTTTGCCGCAGAAATCGCATCGATCATTCACTCCGGTCGCAGCAGGCTGCCATGCACACGAACGTAGCCTGACAGCAAAAAATGCCAAGCCACAAGGCAGTTAACCCACCTGAAACGCACGACCAGTCTACTTCCGTCGCAGATGTTCGTCCAATCTGGGCATGATTTCCACGAAATTGCAGGGGCGGTGGCGGTAATCCAGCTGTTTTTCGAGGATCCCGTCCCACGCATCCTTGCAGGCACCGGGGCTGCCCGGCAAGGCGAACAGATAGGTCCCACCCGCCACGCCGCCCGTGGCCCGCGACTGCACCGCCGAGGTGCCTATCTTTTCCATCGAGATCAGGGTGAAAACGGTTCCGAAGGCCTCGATTTCCTTTTCGTAGACATCGCGGTGCGCCTCGACCGTTACGTCGCGCCCGGTCAGCCCCGTTCCGCCGGTCGAGATGACCACGTCGATCCGGGGGTCGGCGACCCAGGCGCGCAGCTGGTCGGCGATCTGGTCGCGTTCGTCCCGGATGATCTTGCGGTCGGCCAGGATGTGACCGGCGCGTTCGATCCGGTCGACCAGCGTCTGGCCCGACCGGTCCTCGGCCATGGACCGGGTGTCCGACACGGTCAGAACGGCGATGCGGACAGGGATGAACTCGATCGTTTCGTCGATGCGGGACATGGGTTCAGGTCCTTTCCATGACGGTCAGCCGCACCGCGAGCGCCGTGAAGACGCCGCCGCTGACCCAGCCCAGAATGCGCGAGGTGCGCGGGCTGGAGACCAGCACCCGCCCGGCCCCGCCGGCAAAGGCCCCGACTAGGCCGTTTACCACCAGCCCACCGACGGCGATGATCGCGCCCAACGTCAGGAACTGCAGCAGGACCGACCCGCTGTCGGGCGAGACGAATTGCGGGATGAAGGCCAGCACGAACAGGATCACCTTGGGGTTGGTCAGGTTCACCAGCATCCCGTCGCGAAAGGCGAAACGCGTGGGTCGGGCCGGTGTCTCGGCCAAGATCGCCCCGTTGCGGATCGCGCCCCAGGCCAGATACAGCAGATACCCGACGCCCATCCAGCGGATCACGTCGAACAACCATGGCAGCGCCGCAACCGCCGCGCCCAGGCCCAGCCCGGCCAGCAGAACATGCACCATCAGACCCGCCGACACCCCGGCGCTGGCCACGACCGCCAGGCGCGCGCCCGAACGCAGACCCTGCCCAAAACAGAACATCATGTCGGCCCCGGGCGTGAGGTTCAGCGCCAGGGCCGCCGGAACGAATGCCAGCAGCGTGGTGGCTTCAATCATGTCTCGACCTCGAACCAGTTGACCTTGGGGCCCAGGTTGGCCACCTGCGTGCGGCCGATCCTGCCGCGTGCGCCCCAGCTGTCGTGGATATGCCCGCAAAAGTTGAATTCGGGCTGAATCCGTTCGATTGCATCGCGCACCGCGACCGAGCCGACGGACAGTCCCTGCGATGTGACATCCCCGCAGGATTTAGGCGGCGAATGGGTGATCAGGATATGGGCCCCGTCGCAGCGGTTCAGCAGTTCTTCGGCCTCGGCCTCGGTCAGATCGCAGGACCAGTCTCCGAAGGGCGTGACCGGCACGCCATAGCCCAGCCCGAACAGTTCAACGCCGTCCAACGTCATGCCCGACCCGTGCAGCACATGCACGCCGTCCGGCGCGGCCCGGGCCAGTTCCTCGGCGCTTTCGGCATTGCCGGGCACCAGAACCATTGGCGCCGAGATGCCCGACAGCATCTCCATCGCCTGATCCAGCCCTTGCCGCCCGTTGCAGTAATCTCCAGCCCCGATCACCAGATCCGTGTCCGCGCTGGCCGCTACCAGTTCGGCCGCCCTGTTGCGGGCCAAGTGCAGGTCGGAAAAGGCCAGTATCTTCATCTATTGCCCTCCAGAAACGCGCGCAGTTCCAACAGATCGGCCCAGGCCTGACGCTTGGCATGGGGTTGGCGCAACAGATAGGCCGGGTGCAGCATCGGCAGGACCGGCAGGTTCAGCGCCTGATCCCACTGACCGCGCAGCCGCGTGATGCCGCGTTTGCCCAGTACTGCCTGACAGCTGATGTTGCCCATCACCACCAGAACCTTCGGCTTGGCCAGGGCTACGTGCCGCTCCAGAAACGGCTGCATCATGGCAATCTCGTCCGGCCGAGGGTCCCTGTTTTGCGGCGGGCGCCAAGGCAGGACATTGGTGATGTAGACGTTTTGGGCGCGGTCCATATCGATCGCGGCCAGCATCCGATCCAGCAACTGCCCGGCGCGGCCGACGAATGGCTTGCCCACGCGGTCCTCATCACGGCCCGGAGCCTCGCCGACGATCATGACAGGCGCACCGGCGGTGCCGTCGGCAAAGACCAGGTGCCGCGCGCCGCGCTTCAGGTCGCAATGAGCGAACGCCTCCATCGCCGCGCGCAGTTGATCCAGAGACGATGCGGCCGCAGCCGACTTTTTCGCCTCGGCCACCGGGTCCAGCGCAACCGGCTTCTGCGGCGCGGCCTGAGGCGTAGCAGGTTTCCGCGCCTTGGGCGTCGTGTCCGGCAGGGCATAGCGATCGATCGGGGTGTCGACGATCGCGTCGGTCACACCCAGTTCGACCTGCCATTCCAGCAGGGCGCGCGCGGTAAAAGGATCAAGGGCCGATTCCATGCTCATCAATCTAACCAGCTTTGCGAGAAGGGAAAGCGAATTGGCCTTGCCTTGACCCGTTGCCCGACCGACCATGGCCCTGTCATGGTCCGAATGCTGAAACTCCTGTTGATTGCCCTGTTCGTCCTGCCGACAGGCACGGCCTTGGCCCAGTCGTTTCTCGATGATCGCGGACAATGCCGCGCGGGCCAGTTCCAGTGCGGTCTGAAATGCTGCTCGGTCGGCCAACGCTGCAGCTTTGACGGGTTCTGCATTCAGGCCGGGGGCACCTATTGCGGCGGCGGGCGGTCCTGCGGACCGTTCGAGAAATGCGTGGCCGGGGGCACCCGATGTGCACCGGCAGGGGCGAACAAATGCGCCTCGCGGCTGGATTGCCCGGGCGGGACCTTTTGCAACGGGCGCGGCGAATGCGAGCGCAGTTCGCCAGACTTCGACCCCTCACCGAAACCGGCAATGCCCTGCGACGACGGGCGGACCTGCGCACCCGGCTCGACCTGCCTGCCCGGCGGAGGTTGCACCCGCCCCGGCTGGTACCTGTGCGAAGAGACCGGATCGCAGTGCCGCACCGGGTTCAAATGCTCGGCCAATCAAGGCTGCGTGCCCAGAAAGGCCGTCGATTGCGGATACGGCAAGTGGTGCAAACCCGGCGAGCGGTGCCTGCCCGAAGGCGGATGCGAGAAACTACCCGATGGGGACTGAGTCCAGTTGCCCCGACGCGCTGCGCTTTCTATAAGCGGCGCTACTGTCAGACAGGAGCCCGGCCCATGCGTTTCGCCCATCGTCACCTACTTGGCATCGAGCATCTGTCCCAATCCGACATCACCGCCATTCTGGACCTGGCCGAAAAATACGTCGATCTAAACCGGCAATCGGCCAAGCACTCGGACGTTCTGGCGGGGCTGACCCAGATCAACATGTTCTTCGAAAACTCGACCCGCACGCAGGCCAGTTTCGAACTTGCGGGCAAGCGTCTGGGCGCGGATGTGATGAACATGGCGATGCAGGCCAGCTCGATCAAAAAGGGCGAGACCCTGATCGACACGGCGATGACGCTGAACGCGATGCATCCCGACCTGCTGGTGGTGCGGCATCCGCATTCGGGCGCGGTGGATCTGCTGGCCCAGAAGGTCAACTGCGCGGTGCTGAACGCCGGTGACGGGCGGCACGAACACCCAACGCAGGCGCTGCTGGATGCGCTGACCATACGCCGGGCCAAGGGGCGGCTGCACCGGTTGAACGTGGCGATCTGCGGGGATGTCGCCCATTCCCGCGTGGCGCGGTCAAACCTGATCCTGCTGGGCAAGATGGAAAACCGCATCCGCCTGATCGGCCCACCGACGCTGGTGCCCGCGCAATTCGCCGAATTCGGGGCCGAGATCTATGACGACATGACCAAGGGCCTGCGCGACGTGGACGTTGTGATGATGCTGCGCCTTCAGAAAGAGCGGATGGATGGTGGGTTCATCCCGTCGGAACGGGAATACTATCACCGCTATGGCCTGGACGCCGCCAAGCTGGCGCTGGCCAAGCCGGACGCCATCGTGATGCATCCCGGCCCGATGAACCGCGGCGTCGAAATCGACGGGACGCTGGCCGATGACATCAACCGCTCGGTCATCCAGGAACAGGTCGAGATGGGCGTCGCCGTGCGCATGGCCGCGATGGAACTGCTGGCCCGCAACTTAAAGGAGGCGGCATGAGCGATCTGACCCTATCCGCTGGCGAGCGCGGCGTGATCCGCCTGTTCGCGCTGGACATGCGCCCCGAAGAGGCGAAGTTCCTGCGCGAACCCGGCGCGGCGGATCAGGTCCTTGGGGTCTCGGGGCTGGACCCCGAGCAGATCGACGTCTTTCCGGTGTCCGACCTCGAGGATCTGGGCCTCTACGGCTATCTCAGCGAGGGCTGCGGCGTCTCCGAGGGCCAGCTGGACCGGGCCAAGCTGGAGTCGGTCGACGGCTGGGTTCTGGTGCTGCGCAGCGCCGCTCTGGGTGGGCGCGCGGTCACATTGGACCCCGACCCGCGCCTGCGCCTGATCGGCCTTTACACCGAAGAGGCCACGAACTGGACCGGCGGCACTATCGCGACCGAAAGCGCGAGGCCGTACTCGGCCGCGCCGAACCCGGTTTCGAGCGAGCAACCCCGCCAGACGGGATCGGCCATACTTGCCCTGATCATACTGCTGGTCATCGGAGGTGCTCTGTGGCTGATCCTGTGATCTTTGCGCCGGACAAGGGCGCCTATGTCCGCACCAACGCCTGGCTGGCCGCGGGCGCGATGGCGGGCGCGATGTTCGTGCTGTGGCTGATCGGCAATCCCTATGTCTGGACCGGCGCCCCGGCCGGTCTGGCGGCGGTGGGCGTCCGGGCGTGGTACCTGGCGTCGGAGGAACTGGCGACCAACTGGCAGATGACCAACACCACCCTGACCGGCCCCGGCGGACGCAGCGTGCCGCTGAAGCAGATCGCGGCCGTGAATATCATGGGCAGCTTCGTGCAGATCGTCACCAAGGGCGGCGACAAGCACCTGATCAAGTACCAGACCGACCCGGCCGCCACCAAAGCTGCGATTGAAAGGGCAATGGCATGACCAACCTGATCTTCACCAACGCCCGCCTTATCGACCCCGAAGCCGGAACCGACGCGCTGGGCTGGCTGCACGTGGCCGATGGACGGATCGTGGTCAGCGGGGGCGGTTCGGCGCCCGCAGCGGACGCGCAGATGATCGATTGCGGCGGTCAGTGTCTGGCCCCCGGCATCGTCGATATCGGCGTCAAGGTCTGCGAGCCGGGCGAGCGACACAAGGAAAGCTACAAATCCGCGGGCCTTGCCGCCGCGGCCGGTGGCGTGACCACAATGGTCACCCGACCCGACACCCTGCCTGCGATCGACACGCCGGAAACGCTCGAATTCGTCACCCGCCGCGCCCAGGCTGACACGCCCGTCAACGTGCTGCCCATGGCCGCCCTGACCAAGGGCCGCGACGGGCGCGAAATGACCGAGATCGGGTTTCTGATGGATGCGGGTGCGGTGGCCTTTACCGACTGCGACCATGTGGTGGCCGATACCAAGGTGTTTTCCCGCGCGCTGACCTATGCCAAGGCCTGCGGCGCGGTGGTCATCGCCCACCCGCAGGACCCTGGCCTGAGCCGCGGGGCCGCCGCCACCAGCGGCAAGTTCGCCGCCTTGCGCGGTCTGCCAGCCGTTTCGCCTATGGCCGAACGCATGGGGCTGGACCGCGACATCGCCTTGCTGGAAATGACCGGCGCCGCCTATCACGCCGATCAGATCACCACGGCCCGCGCCCTGCCCGCGCTGGAGCGGGCCAAGCGCAACGGGCTGGACATCACCGCCGGCACCTCGATCCATCACCTGACACTGAACGAACTGGACGTGGCGGACTATCGCACCTTCTTCAAGGTCAAGCCGCCGCTGCGCTCCGAGGATGACCGGCAGGCGGTGATCGAGGCCGTGCGCTCCGGCCTGATCGACACGATCAGTTCGATGCACACGCCGCAGGACGAAGAAAGCAAACGGTTGCCGTTCGAAGAGGCGGCCTCGGGCGCGGTGGCGTTGGAAACCCTGCTGCCGGCTGCGCTGCGCCTGTATCATGCCGATCAACTGGACCTTCCGACCCTGTTCCGGGCCATGGCGCTGAACCCGGCGAAACGACTGGGGCTGGACTGCGGCCGCCTGAGCGCGGGCGCCCCGGCCGATCTGTTGCTGTTTAACCCGGATGTGCCCTTCGTGCTGGACCGGTTCACGCTGAAATCGAAATCGCAGAACACGCCGTTTGACGGGCAGCGGATGCAGGGTAAGGTCACCGCAACCTACGTTGCAGGCAAAGAAATCTACCGGAGACCCTGATGCCCCCTCTCGACGGCACGACGACCCAACTGATCATCTGGGCCGCGATCGGATACCTGATGGGGTCCATCCCCTTCGGTATGCTTGTCGCGCGCCTGATGGGGTTGGGCAACCTGCGCAAGATCGGATCGGGCAATATCGGCGCCACGAATGTTCTGCGCACCGGGAACAAAGCGGCGGCCGCGCTGACCCTGCTGTTCGATGCGGGCAAAGGCGCGCTGGCGGTTCTTCTGGCTCGGGTGCTGGCTGGCGAGGACGCAGCGCAGATCGCGGCGCTGTCGGCTTTTGTCGGCCATTGCTACCCGGTCTGGCTGGGCTTCAAGGGCGGCAAGGGTGTGGCCACCTTTCTGGGTCTTTGGTTGGCGCTGGACTGGCGGGTCGGCGTTGCTTGCTGCCTGACTTGGCTGGTGGCGGCGATGATCTGGCGGATTTCATCCATCGGTGCCCTTGCGGCGGCGGCGCTGTCGACCATCTGGATCACCCTGCTGACCAACGGCGCCACCTTTGCCCTTGGCGCGGTGCTGACGCTGTTGATCTACTGGCGGCACCGTGAAAACCTGGCCCGCATCAAGGCCGGAACCGAACCCAAAATCGGCAAATCCTAGCGCCGTCTGCCCGTCCACGGCCCAATCACGTTTGATTGCTTTGAACGTGATCGGCGCCTTTCCCACCTGAGGTGTCGTGACACCCGATCACCGGGCGCACGATACGCAATTTCGGAGCCGGAACACCCGCGCGTGGACATGCCGGGCTGGCCCGATCAGGAAAGGTGGAACCATGAACAAGATCAAATCCCTGTTGGGCGGCGTGGCGCTGTCGGTCGCAATAGCAAGCTCGGCCCTGGCGGCCGGGGTCGAAATCAACGCCTCGTCGACCGGTCTGGCCATGCAGGGCTATGACCCGGTGGCCTATTTCACCGAAGGTGAGGCGACCAAGGGCAGCTACAAGATCACGGCCCTGCACAATGACGCGCTGTACCGCTTCGCGACCGAGGAACACAAGGCAGCCTTCGAGGCCAACCCCGAGGCATATCTGCCGGCCTATGGCGGCTATTGCGCATTCGGGGCCGCGATGGGCTTCAAGTTCGACGGGGATCCGACCTATTGGAAGATCGTCGACAACAAGCTGTACCTGAACCTGTCGGAAGACATCCAGCAACGCTGGGAAGGTGACATTCCCGGCTTTATCGAAAAAGCCAGCGCAAACTGGGAAACCATCGCCGACAAGGATCCGGCCGCACTGCAGCAATAATCCGCTGACACCCCGGCGGCAGTTCGCCTCTGCCGCCGGGCGTTGCTTGAAAGCCGTGTGCGCAGGTCCATTTGTTTTCAATGAAGCCAGCACATTTCTTCCCCAAAAGGGGGCGTCATATGGCCCGAGCGTCGGACCAGATTGATCCACGGCCGGCGACCGGCCGTATACGATTTCACGGACCGCCGGCGACCTGTGGCCGCGGCACATCATTTGACTGAAAGGAACGAAGATGACGGGAAAATTGGCACTTCTTTCTACGGTTGCGACCTTGGCTGCCAGCACCGCGATGGCGCAATCCTCGGGCGATTGGACCGGTTTCTACGGCGGCGCGCAGATCGGCTATGCCGATATTGGCACCAGCCTGTCCGGGGTCGATGGCGACGGCGTGATCGGCGGTATCATCCTGGGCTACGACTATGATCTGGGCGATTGGGTCGTCGGCGGCGGCTTCGACTATGACTGGTCGGATGTGGATCTGTCGGGGGCCGCGACGGTCGAGGATGTCTGGCGACTGAAAGCCCGTGCCGGCTATAAGGTTAACCCGCAGGGCCTGCTGTACGGCGTGGCCGGTTACGCCGAGGCCAGTACTGACACACTGGGCAGCGACGACGGCTGGTTCATCGGCGCAGGCTATGAACAGATCATCGTTCCGAACGTCTCGATCGCGGGCGAAATCCTGTACCACGAATTCGACAATTTCAATTCGACCGGCGTGGACGTGGACGCCACGACGTTCCAGATCCGCGCGGCCTACCGGTTCTGACCCCTCCCCCGAAATCGAAAGGCTCGGCCAGATGCGCCGGGCCTTTTTCATGGCAGCAGGATCGTGCTGCCGGTGGTCTTGCGCGCCTCGAGCGCGCGATGCGCCTCGGCCACTTCATCCAGCGCAAACCGCTGGTCGATGTGGATCTTGACCTCGGCGCCGGTGACCTTGTTGAACAACCGGCGGGCCATTGCCTGACAAACCGCGTGGTCGGCGATGTGGGTGAACAGCGTTGGGCGGGTGATCTTCAGAGATCCTTTCTTCGCCAGAATGCCGATGTCGAATAGCGGCACCGGGCCGGAGGCATTCCCGAACGAGATCATCATACCCAGCGGCTTGAGGCAGTTCAGCGACCCGTTGAACGTGTCGGCCCCGATCGAATCCATCACCACATCGACACCTTTGCCGCCGGTGATTTCGGCCACGCGGGATTCGAAATCTTCGGTGCGATAGTTGATGCAATGGGTCGCACCGTTGAACATCGCCAACCGGCACTTGTCGTCGGTACCCGCGGTCCCGATCAGCTTGATGCCTTCGGACTTGGCCCACTGACAGGCGATCAGGCCCACGCCCCCGGCAGCGGCGTGGAACAGGACCGTGTCGCCCCGCTTGAGCGGCGTGGTGCGGTGGAACAGATATTCGACCGTCAACCCCTTGAGCATCATGGCCGCCGCCGTCTCGAATGAAATCCCGCCCGGCAGCGGGCAGACTTGGGCCGCCGGCATCACCCGCGCCTCGCAATAGGCGCCCGGCGGCATGGCGGCATAGGCCGCGCGCTGGCCGGGTTGCAAATGGGTTACCCCCTCGCCCACGGCCTCGATGACGCCGGCGCCCTCCATGCCCAGCGCATGCGGCAGGTCTAGCGGATACAGGCCCGAACGTTGGTAGACATCGATGAAATTCAACCCGCAGGCATGGTGCCGGATCAGAACCTCCCCCGGCCCGGGATCGCGCAGAGGCCTGTCCTCGATCTTCAGAACCTCGGGGCCGCCGGTTTCATGGATGACTACGTTACGCGCCGATTGCTGCATGCTCACCTCCTGAAAACTGCTGCCAAGCTAACATGCCTGCGCCACAGGGCAATCACCCGATCTCGGAACAGTGAAGTGCATGACTGCCGGAATGTGGTAAATTGAAATAGGGCGTTGCCGGGCCATCCGGCCACGGGCAACCCGATGCCGGATGCATTCCGCGGCGCGTGTGGGCCAAGGAAAGGGATCAAGATGGCAAAAACGATCGGCAATCCAGTCAGTTGGGCCGCCCGCAATCTGGGTGCGACCACCGAGCATATCGCGGAAAACGTCACAGGTATCGGCAGCGCGGACACCCGGCACCTGCCGCAGGTGCGCAGGCTGACCCTGCAGGACCTGCGAGCCTGCCTGAAGGCCGGGTACGAGGATTTCAAGGCGGGCCGCGCCGACGCGATCTTCATCGTCCTGATCTATCCGATCGCCGGGCTGGTGATGTTCGGGCTTGGCATGCAGGCCGACATGGTACCGCTGCTGGCCCCGCTGATCGCGGGCTTTGCCCTGATCGGACCGGTGGCGGCCCTTGGCCTGTACGAAATCAGCCGCCGACGCGAACAGGGGTACGAGGTGCATTGGCTGGACGCGTTCGGCGTGTTCCGCTCGCCGTCACTGGACGCGATCCTGGCGCTGGGCTTCTACCTGGTGATGTTGCTGCTGGTGTGGCTGGCGGCGGCGCATGCGATCTTCTTGCACACGATGGGGCCACAAGCGCCAACGGCGCTGGGCCCGTTCCTGACGCAGGCCGTCACCACAAGCGCGGGCTGGACCATGATCCTGGCCGGTACCCTGGTGGGCTTTGGCTTTGCGCTGGTTGCGCTGGCCATCAGCGTGGTCAGCTTTCCCCTGCTGCTGGACAGGAAGGTCGGCCTGCCGGTGGCCGTCGTCACCTCGGTCCGGGTACTGCGGCGCAACCCCCGGGTCATTTTGACCTGGGGGTGCATCGTGGCCGCATTTCTGGTGCTTGGCGCGCTTCCGCTGATGCTGGGGCTGATCGTGGTGATCCCGGTTCTGGGTCACGCAACCTGGCACCTGTACCGCCGGGCCGTCGCCTGAAGCACGCGGGGCTGCCGCCCTCAGCCCGAAACCTTCAAAACGATCTTGCCGATATGGCCCGAGCTTTCCATCCGCGCATGCGCGGCCGCCGCTTCGGCCAAATCGAACTCGCTGTCCATGACCGGCGCAACCTTGCCCGCCTCCAGCAGCGGCCAGACCGCCTCGCGCAGGTCCTGCGCGATCCGGGCCTTGGCCAGGTCGCTTCGCGGACGCAGGGTGCTGCCGGTCAGGGTCAGACGCTTGACCATCATCAGGGCAAAGTTCAATTCGGCCACCGGCCCCTGCAGAAAGGCGATCTGGACCAGCCGCCCATCCTCGGCCAGCGCCTTGACGTTGCGGGGGATATAGTCGCCGCCCACCATGTCGAGGATCAGGTCGGCCCCGCCCTCGGCCCGCAGGACGGCCACGAAATCCTCGGTCTTGTAGTTTATCGCCTTTTCCGCCCCCAGCGCCACGCAGGCTGCGCATTTCTCGTCAGACCCGGCGGTGGCAAAGACCCGGGCGCCGAACGCGTTGGCCAACTGGATCGCGGTGGTGCCGATACCGCTGGAGCCGCCATGCACCAGGAACCGCTCGCCCGCCTTGAGCCCGCCGCGGGTGAAGACGTTGGACCAAACGGTAAAGAAGGTTTCGGGCAGGCAGGCGGCCTCTTTCAGGCCCATGCCGGTGGGCACCGGCAGACAATGCGCAGCGGGCGTGGCGACATATTCGGCATAGCCGCCACCGGGCAGCAGCGCGCAGACCTTGTCACCCAGGGCCAGACCCGAGACCCCCGCGCCGATGGCGACCACCTCGCCCGACGCCTCGAGCCCCGGAAGATCGCTGGCCCCCGGCGGCGGATCGTAGGCCCCGGCCCGCTGCAACGCATCAGGGCGGTTGACGCCGGCATAGGCCACTTTCAGAACCACCTGACCATGGCCGGGGTCGGGTATGGGGCGTTCGGTCAGTTGCAGAACATCCGGGCCGCCCGGCGAGGTGATCTCGACAGCGCGCATCATCTTGGTCATCGGCAAATCTCCTTTGCGCAACTGGTATCAGTCAAATCGGCAAAGGCCCAGCGGGAACAGCCGCTTACTTGCGCGGGTGCAGCATGCCCGGCAGGTCGGCGCGCATCCGGATCGGAGCCCGCACCTGGCTCGCCAGCCAGTTGGGAACGGCCAGAAACGGCTTGAGAAGCGGGTTCTTGTTCACCTGCGCCTTGAGCTTTTCGAACTGCATCACGTTTTCGATGCGACGGTCCAGAAATTCCCATGTGCGCTGATGGTCGGGGCTGTCATCGCCCAGCCAGAACAGCACGGTCGAGGAATATACCCCCGAAAGCGTCGCGCGTTTAGTGTACCAGTTCACGTCTTCGGACGTGTCGCCCAGCGCATCCCAGATCAGGTCACAGGTGCCCCAGACCGCCTTGGCGCCGTCACCGGCGTACATGGGCAGGGAAAACAGGGCCACGCCCCGGCGCACGGCCTCTTTGTCGGGAACCGCCTGCAGGCGGAACCGAACCGCCGCCGCGATCCGGTCGCGAAACTTCAGATCGCTCAGATCCTCGGATTTCAGCCGTTCCAGCATCGCCGCATCGCCCCGGTCGTGAAAGGCCAAGGCCAGATCGACCGCACCGCGCGGACAGATCGCGCGCGCCAGCCCCTCGTCCAGGCCACAGTCGGCAATCGCCGCGCGAAAACTGGTGTCCGACCATCCGTCAAAGGGCACATGGGTCAGGATGGCGTCCAGCAACTGCTGCTTGGCGTCTTCATAGATCACGGTCATGGCGGCTCTCCAACTGTCTGGCATAGTACTAGACAAGTTAGGTCCGCTTTGCTATACGGCCAATTCCTGCAATTTCCTTGCAACTCGAACTTAGAAAGGTGGTGACAACCACATGCAGGTTAGTGTTCGCGACAACAATGTCGATCAGGCGCTCCGTGCCCTGAAGAAAAAGCTGCAGCGCGAAGGCGTGTTCCGTGAAATGAAGCTGAGGCAGCATTTCGAGAAACCGTCCGAGAAAAAAGCGCGCGAGAAAGCTGAAGCGATCCGCCGTGCCCGCAAACTGGCACGCAAGAAAGCCCAGCGCGAAGGTCTGCTCTGAGCAAACCTCCTCCAGCTTTGGATGACACTATTGACGACCCCCGAGGCCTTGCCCGGGGGTTTGTCGTTTGCGATTGCCGAATCTGACCGCATTCCTTGTCATGCCCGGTGCAACAGCCGGGCAACGCGCATAGGCAGATTGCCGCACATTGCCGCGCATGTCTGAGTGGTGATCTGCCCAGCGGCGATTTCAGCAGGCTTTCTGCGTTCCATCGTCAAATTGTCGCCACTATGGTCCGGCCAGAATAGGCCCGAGTCACTGGAGACGGAACTTTGTCAGTCGCGAGCAACCTTGAACGGCAGATGCTGGACCTCATCAATGCCGAACGCAGCAGTCGAGGCCTTGCTCCTGTCCAACTCGAGCTGCGCCTGAATGACGCGGCCGAAGACCACAGCCGCTGGATGCTGCATGTGGACCAGTTCAGCCACACCGGCGCCGGCGGGTCGGACCCGTGGGACAGGATGGCCAGCGCCGGGTTTTCGTTTTCGGGCAGTTGGCGCGCGACCGAAAATATTGCATGGCAAAGCGTGCGCGGAGCCCCCGGGCTGAGCGACGACGTGCAGGACCTGCATACCGCCTTGATGAACAGCCCCGGACATAGGGCGAATATTCTGGACCCCAATGTCACGGTTGTCGGAATCGGCATCGAACTGGGCAAGTACCTGCACAATGGCGTCAACTATGACGCGGTCATGGTGACGCAAAATTTTGCGCGCACCGCGGCGCCTGTCCAACTGGATACCGGTACCGCCCCAACACCGCCCGCCCCGACGGACCCACAGCGTCAGATCGTCGCCGCGGGGACGGTGGGCAGCGACGGCGACGACTGGCTGGTTCTGCAAGCCGGAGATTCCGGACGCATCGATGGCGGCGCCGGCGACGACATAGTGATCGGGCAATCCGGGCGCGATGTCCTGATTGGGCGCAACGGGGCGGACACGCTGAACGGGCGTGGCGGCAACGACCTGATCGCGGGCGGATTCGGCGACGACCGGATCAACGGCGGCGACGGCAATGACGTGCTCAAAGGACACGGCGACAACGACCGGCTGGTCGGCGCGGCCGGCACCGATCGCCTGCTGGGTGGCGGCGGGAATGACCTTCTGCATGGCGGCGCGGGCAATGATCTGCTGCTCGGCGCGACCGGAGACGACCGGCTGGTCGGAAGCAGTGGCAATGACAGGCTGGTCGGCGGCGGAGGGGCTAACACCCTGGTCGGCGGTGGCGGAGCCGATCAGTTCGTCTTTTCCAGCGGCATCGACCGGGTCATCGATTTTGGCGCCGCCGATCTTGTCGATCTGCGCGGCAGCGACGCAATCGCCAACTATGCCGATCTTATGAACAACCACGCCGTTCAGTCAGGCAACGACGTGATGATCGACGATGGTCTGGGCCACCAGATGATATTGGAAGACATCCTTCTGGCCGACCTCGGACGCGGCGATTTCCTGTTTTGATCCCGTGAGAGGCGCGCCCCGGATCGGGGCGGTCCATCAATAGATTTTGGGCACGTACAACTCGTCGGGCAGCACACGGCGCTCGTATTCGGGGTTGTATTTGCGGTCGGGCAGCGTGACCTTTTCGTGCGGGACGTCCTCATAGGGGATCTTGGTCAGAATGTGCTCCATGCAGTTCAGGCGCTCGCGCTTCTTGTCGTTGCCTTCGACGATGTACCAGGGCGCCTCGGGGATGTTGGTACGGAACAGCATGTCCTCCTTGGCCTTGGTATAGTCCTCCCAGCGGATGCGCGATTCGAGGTCCATCGGCGACAGTTTCCATTGCTTCATCGGGTCGTGGATCCGCATCAGGAACCGCAGCTGCTGTTCCTCGTCGGTGATCGAGAACCAATATTTCAGCAGGATGATGCCGGACCGGACCAGCATGCGCTCGAATTCCGGAACGTCCTGAAAGAACTGTTCCACCTGGTCTTCAGTGGCAAAGCCCATCACCCGCTCGACCCCGGCGCGGTTGTACCAGGACCGGTCGAACAGCACGATCTCGCCCGCGGCCGGCAGGTGCGGCACATAGCGCTGGAAATACCATTGGCTCTGTTCGCGCCGGCTGGGGGCCGGCAGCGCGACGACCCGTGCGACGCGGGGGTTCAGGCGCTGGGTGATTCGCTTGATCACACCCCCCTTGCCCGCCGCATCGCGGCCTTCGAACAGAATGCAGACCTTGGCGCCGGTATGCTGAACCCAGTCTTGTACCTTGATCAGCTCGGCCTGAAGGCGCAGCAGGTTGCGAAAATAGACCCGGCGATCCAGCATGTCGGGGTGCTGCTCGCGGTAGATCTTGCGCACCTCCATCGACAGCATCGGCTCGCTGAACTCGATCTCGATATCCTCGTCCAGCGTGTCCTGAAGCTCGGCCTCCAGCCAGTCGGGGGTGTCGTCGTCGGCGTCGCGGCCGTTTTCATTCTGGTCGGCCAACGGGGTTTGTTGTTCTTCTTCGGCCATTGGGCTGCTCCTTGTCTTTCGTGGCTGCGGGTCTTAGCCATCCCGTGTAACCGGGACATGACGCGGCGACCGCTACCGCCGGACCCCGATCTTGGCCCGGCCGCCCGGCGGATACAACCGCCGCCGGCCGCGCTTAGACCGGCAAAGCCGTGGTCTTGAACACCGTTCGCAACGCGAACGAACTTTGCATCTGCGCCACGCCCGGCAACCGAGACAGATACTGGCGGTGGATGCGCGCGAAATCCTCGGTGTTTTCGGCCACGACCTTCAGCACATAGTCGGCGGTTCCTGCCATCAGGTGGCACTCCAGCACGTCGGGGATGCGCCGCACCGCCTTCTCGAAAGCCTCCAGAACCTCTTCCGCCTGACCCTGCAGGGTGATTTCGACGAACACGGTCGTCGGAACGCCCAGCTTGCGCGCGTCCAGCAGGGCGACATAGTCGCGGATATAGCCGTCGGCCTCCAGCCGCTGCACCCGACGGTGACAGGCCGAGGGCGACAGGTTGACCTGTTCGGACAGTTCCGCATTCGACATCCGCCCCTTGCGCTGCAGAGCAGCCAGAATCTTTCGGTCGGTCGCATCCAGGCTCATTAACGCACTTTCTTTGCAAGTTTGTCTAAGTCTATCGAATATTGTCCCGCATTTTAGTTCGAATGCGCATCGAGTTTCACAAAAATTGCGCCACAAACTGCACATAATTTGTGCAGCTTGTGAACGGAGAGCCCAATGAAAATCGGTTGCCCAAAAGAAATCAAACCGCAGGAGTTCCGCGTCGGCATGACCCCGAACGCCGCGCAGGAGGCCGTCGCGCGCGGGCATGAGGTCATCATCGAACGCGGCGCCGGCCTGGGGGCGGGGTTTGACGACGATGCCTATGTCGCCGCCGGTGCCCGCATCGTGGACACTGCCGCCGAGGTCTTCGCCACCGCCGAGATGATCGTCAAGGTCAAGGAACCCCAGGCGGTCGAACGCAAGATGCTGCGCGAAGGCCAGGTGCTCTTCACCTATCTGCACCTCGCCCCCGACCCCGAACAGACCAAGGATCTGCTGGCGTCGGGCTGCACCGCGATCGCCTATGAAACCGTGACCGATGCCAATGGCGGGCTGCCTCTCTTGGCGCCGATGTCCGAAGTCGCCGGGCGCCTGGCCCCGCAGGTCGGCGCGTGGACGCTGCAAAAGGCCAATGGCGGGCGCGGCGTGTTGATGGGCGGCGTGCCCGGCGTGGGGCCGGCCAAGGTCGTGGTGATCGGCGGCGGGGTGGTCGGCACCCACGCGGCCCGCATCGCTGCCGGGATGGGCGCGGATGTCACGGTTCTGGACCGCTCGCTGCCGCGGCTGCGGTATCTGGACGATGTGTTCCGCGGCCAGTTCAAGAACCAGTACTCGACCGCCGGCGCCACGGCCGAGCTGATCCGCGATGCCGACATGGTGATCGGCGCGGTTCTGATTCCGGGCGCGGCCGCGCCGAAGCTGATCAGCCGCGCTCAGCTGTCGACCATGAAGCCCGGCGCGGTTCTTGTGGACGTGGCCATCGACCAGGGCGGGTGTTTCGAAACATCGAAACCCACCACCCATGCCGACCCGATTTACGAGGTCGACGGCATCATGCACTACTGCGTGGCCAACATGCCGGGCGCGGTCGCCCGCACCTCGACCATCGCCCTTGGCAACGCAACCATGCCCTTCATGCTGGCGCTGGCCGACAAAGGCTGGCGGCAGGCCTGCCAGGACGACCCGCACCTGCTGGCCGGGCTGAACGTCCATGCCGGGCAGTTGACCTACTACGCCGTCGGCAAGGCGCTGGGGATCGACGTGGTTTCCCCGTCGGTCGTGATCAAGGGCTGATCCCGCCTCGGCCAGAAACAACGGCGCCGCGCGTTTCGCGCGGCGCCACGCCCAACCGAAACAGGGCATTTCCAATGCCCGACTGACGGGCGGGAGCGCTCAGCCCTCTTTGTGGATCTCCACCGAATGCGGATAGGGGATCGAGATGCCCTTGGCATCAAACGCCTCTTTCACCGCCTTGGTCAGATCGAACTTGACGTCCCAATAGTCGGCGGCGGCACACCACAGGCGCGCGGTCAGATCGACCGAGCTGTCGCCCAGGTTGGTCACCCGCACCCAGGGATCGGGGTCGGCATGAACGCGGCCATCCGCCTTTGCGACATCCAGAATGATCTTCATCGCCTCGTCGGCGCTGTCGCCATAGTCGATCCCGAACACCAGGTCGACGCGCCGCGTGTCATGGGCCGAGTAGTTGGTGATGATCGACCCCCAGGCCTGACCGTTCGGCACGATGATCTGAACGTTGTCCGGCGTCACCAGTTCGGTGGTGAACAGGTTCAGGTCTTTCACCGTTCCCGCCGTCCCGCCGATATCGACAAACTGACCCAGCTTGTAAGGCCGGAACACGACCAGCATCACACCGGCGGCAAGATCGCTGAGCGTACCTTGCAGCGCAAGACCGATCGCCAGCGAGGCGGCGCCCAGAATGGCCACGATGCTGGTTGCCTGAATGCCGAAGATGCCAAGGACGGCGACCAGCACAATGGCCAAGATCACCCATTTGACCGTACTGGCGGCGAAATTCCCAAGGGTCGGATCTATCTGCGGGGTCCGGTTGATACGATTTCGGACAACGCCCGAAATCGACCCCGCCGCGATCCACCCCAAAACCAGAACGATCAGCGCCTTGCCCGCGCTGATCATCAACGGCCACGCCTGGCCCGCCATATCCATTGCTTGATCCATCCGCCCCATCCCCTTTGTTTCGGAACGGCAACCCCGAACGGGTTGCCGTAAACGTACTTATTTCTTCAAAGCGTCGCGGATCTCCATGAGAATATCCAACTCGCTGGGACCTGCCGGCGCCTCTTCCGCTGCCTCTTCCTGTTTCGCAGCGGCATCCTTGACCCGGTTTACCATCTTGACCAGAAGGAAGACCACCCAGGCGATGATCAAAAAGTTGATGACCGCCATGATGAACGCTCCATAGGCAAAGACCGAAGCGCCGGTTTCCCTCGCGGCCGCGAGGCTGGCACCTTCCGGAACATCGCCGGCCAGAACGGCATAGTTGTTGGTAAAGTCGACGCCACCCGTGAACAGCCCGATGAGCGGGTTGATCAGATCGCCGACCAGCGATGTGACGATTGCGGTAAAGGCTGCCCCGATGATGATACCGACAGCCATATCCATGACATTGCCTTTGGCAATGAATGATTTGAATTCCTCGAGCATTTCGTCCCCGTGCGTTTCAATTCGCGCATATACGCATCATTCGATATCTCTTTTCCACGAACCTTGTGCAGTATTTCATGGGAAACAGCACAAACTTTTCCCCAAAATGCATCTTTTGGGCATCGTTCATGCCTGGGGCGCACGGCCGAATTGCAGAACCAAAAAATCCTCCGGACCGAGATGCAGCCCGGGCTGCCGACTGTCGCCGCGGCCAGCCTGTAAAAATACCGAACACGTGTCGGGCTGCAGCCTCTGTTCCGGTCAACCGGGCAGCTTCCCGGTCAGAACATATCGCAGGATCTCGACCACCTGGCGCGGCTCTTCGGCCACCGCCAACGCGGCAGCATCGACCTCTTTCAGCGCATGCTGATGTTCGGGGCCGTGCAGCACGATGATCGACTTGCCCAAGGCGGCAGCATAGCCCGCATCAAAAGCCGCGTTCCACTGTTTGTACTTGTCCCCGAACCGCACCACGACGACATCGGCATCGGCGATCCCCTTGCGGGTTCGGATCGCGTTGACCATCGCGCCTTTGTGGTCGTGCCAGTACTTGTTCGGCTCGGCCCCCAGAATGGCGACTCCGCAATCGTCGCTGGCCGCATGATCGGTCACTGGGCTGTTGAACGTGACGTCCAGCCCTTGCGCGCCTTCGATGATCTGTTCGCGCCAATCCGTGTGGATCTCGCCCGACAGGTAGACATTCAATCCCATTGCAGCCTCCTCATTTTGCTTCTGGCCCTGTTTACTGCCCAATCCCGCAAAGCCCAACGCGGAAGTTGCCTGCCGATGCGGCGCTGGCTTCACAGCTTGCGGGCCACCAGATAGCGCGAGGGCGGTTTCGCCGGGAAATTCCCGCTTTCGATGATCTCGAACCCGGCCCTTTCAATGGTCGTTTCCAGCGTCTTGATGTCGAACTGGCTGACGAATGGCGCCTTGCCCAAAAGCTGCATGACCGGCAGCAGCAGCTTCAGCAAGCCGAACTTGAACCCCAAACCACCTTGGGCAAGACACGGCGTTTTTGAAATGAACAGGCCGCCGGGTTTCAACACCTCATGAACCCCGGCCAGCGTCGCGTCGAGATCCCGGATCAGGTGTAGAAGATTGAACGCCATTACCACATCAAAAGTCCCATTCGGGGGGCGGTTCGCGTCTGCCTCGACAAAGACGACGTTTTCGATCTGCTCCTCTTGGGCCAGCCTCTGACCCACGGCCAACATGCCTGGAGAGACATCGCTCGCCGTGATCGTAGCCGCATGGCGGGACAGCCGGAGCGCGGTGCGCCCCGTTCCGCAGCCCAGTTCCAGCACCTGATCGGTCGGCTTCAAATAGGACACCGTGCGTTGCAACGTGTGCTCGTAGGCCTCCATGTCCCGGATCGGGGATTTCGCGTATTTCTCGGCGATACCATCCCAGAATTTGGCTGTGGCGGTCATGTCGGCTCTCCTTTGAGCGCAAGGTAGTGATACGCGTTTCAAAGGTGAATTGCCGAAATTCGCAGAATCTTTATACATTCATGCATGGATGATCCGCGCAAATTCGACTGGAACCATATCCGCGCCTTTCTGGCCACGGCCGAGACCGGCTCGCTTTCGGCGGCGGCACGACGATTGGACCAGACACAACCGACCCTCAGCCGCCAGATCGCCGCGCTTGAATCCGACCTGGGCGTGATGCTGTTCGAACGGGTCGGCCGGTCACTTCAGATCACCACCGCCGGGATCGAGCTGTTGGAGCACACACGGACCATGGGCGCAGCTGCAGATCGCATTGCGCTGGCGGCGTCCGGTCAGGCGCAGTCGATCGAGGGGCAGGTGCGGATCACCGCAAGCGACGTGATGTCGGCCTATATCTTGCCGGATCTGCTGCGCAAGATCCGCGCGCAGGCTCCGAAACTGCGGATCGACGTGATCGCCGCGAACGACATCCGCGATCTGATGCGGCGCGAGGCGGATATCGCCATCCGCCATGTCCGCCCCGACCAGCCAGACCTGATCGCAAAACTGGTACAAGAGGCTGACGGGCATTTCTATGCCGCCTCCGCCTACCTGAACCGCGCTGGACGTCCCAAATCACTGTCAGACTTGTCCCGGCACGAGTTCATCAGTTTCGGCGACACAGCCCAGATGATCGCCTATTTCGAACCGATCGGCCTGCACCTCACGGAAGAAAACTTCCGGCTGGGGTCACAGAACGGCATCGTCGCGTGGGAGTTTGCCCGGCAGGGTTTCGGCATCGCGCCCATGTCCGTGTCGGTGGGAGATGTCACACCGGGTATGGAGCGTGTGCTTCCCGACATGGAGCCGCTGCGGTTCCCGATCTGGCTGACCACCCATCGCGAACTGCATACAAGCCGCCGCATCCGGCTGGTCTTTGACCTTCTGGCGGAGTTCTTCGCAAAATGAAACACGCGCGCCACGGGCGCGCGTGTCACTTCGGGTTCACGCCACCTCAGCCGCGCAGAACGCCGCCGGTGGCCTTGGTGACCTTGGCGATGATCTTTTCCGCCACCGTCTCGATGTCTTTTTCCTTCAGAGTCTTTTCCGTCGGCTGCAGACGAACGGTGATGGCCAGAGATTTCTTGCCCTCACCCAAGCTGCCGCCGATGAACTCATCGAACACGCGCACCTCTTCGATCAGCGCCTTGTCGGCTCCGGCAGCGGCATTCACAAGCGTCAGCGCCTCGACATCGGCATCGACGACAAAGGCAAAGTCACGCTCGACCGCCTGCAGGTCGCGCAGTTCCAGCGCCGAGCGGGTGGTGCCGGATTTGCGCGGCAGCGGCACCTCGTCCGGCCAGATGGTGAAGGCCACGGCCGGACCCTTGATATCCAACTGCTGCAGCACGCGTGGATGAAGTTCCCCGAACACGCCCAGCACCTTTTTGGGGCCCAGGCAGATCTTGCCGTGACGGCCCGGATGCCACCAGGCATCGCCATCGCGCAGGATCTGCACCTTGGCCGGGGCACCGATGGCGGCCAGCACAGCCTCGGCATCGGCCTTGGCGTCGAACACGTCGACCGCGCGGGTGGTGCCATGCACATCCTTGGGTCCGGTCCGTCCGACCAGAAGGCCCGCGATCTGGGTGCGTTCCTCGCCGGGTTCACCGCCGAAAAAGACGGGGCCGACCTCGAACAAGGCCAAATCGGCAAAGCCGCGCGCCTGGTTGCGGGCCGCAGCCTGCAGCAGGCCGGGCAGCAGGTCCGGGCGCATGTGGCTCATTTCGGACGAGATCGGGTTTTCCAGCATTGTCGCGTCATCGCCGCCGCCGAACAGCGCGGCCGAGGCCCGATCGATGAAGGTATAGCTGACGCATTCATTGTACCCCAGCGCCGCGCAAGTGCGCCGCGCCATCGACTGACGCCGCTGGGCCGGAGTCATGACCGGCTTGGGAATACCGTCCGTGACGCGCGGCAGCGGCTTGCCCTGCAGCTTGGTCAGCGAAGCGATGCGGGCAACCTCCTCGACCAGATCGGCCTCGCCTTGGATGTCGGGGCGCCAACTGGGCACATGGGCCATATCGCCTTCCAGCCGGAAGCCCAGCCGCGTCAGGGTCTGGCGCTGCTCGCTTTCGGGGATGTCCATGCCCACCAGCGACTGCACCCGCGCCGCATCCAGCCGATAGGCGCGCGAATGGTCCGGCGCCTTGCCGGCTTCGACCACCTTCGAAACCTCGCCGCCGCAGATATCCAGGATCATCTGGGTCGCGTGCTCCAACCCTTCCAGCGTGTATGCCGGATCGACTCCGCGTTCGAACCGGTACCGCGCGTCCGAGTTGATCTTGAGCGCGCGCCCCGCCAGCGCGATCTGGACATGATCCCAAAAGGCGCTTTCCAGGAACACGTTCACCGTGTCTTCGGTACAGCCGGTCTCTTGCCCGCCCATGATGCCAGCGATGGATTCCGGGCCGTTGTCGTCGGAAATCACCATCATGCCGGGCTGCAGCGTGTATTCCTTTTCATCCAGCGCCACCAGCTTCTCACCGCCCTTGGCGCGGTGCACCCGCAGGTTGCCCTTGACCTTGTCGGCGTCAAAGACGTGCAGCGGGCGGTTGCTGTCGAAGGTCATGTAGTTGGTGATGTCCACCAAGGCCGAGATCGGACGCAGGCCGATCGCCTTCAGCTGATCCTGCAGCCATTGCGGGCTGGGGCCGTTCTTGACGCCGCGGATCAGGCGGCCGGTGAAATGCGGGCAGCCATCCAGCGTGTCGTCTTCGATCGTCACCTTGATCGGGCTTTCGAAATCCCCCGGCACCGGGGCATAGTCGCGCTGCTTCAACTTGCCCAGACCCCGCGCCGCCAGATCGCGCGCGATGCCCGCAACGCCCAGCGCATCGGGGCGGTTGGGGGTGATGGCGATCTCGATCACCGGGTCGATCTTGGCGGGGTCGTTCTCGGCCAGCCAGTCGACGAACCGCTGGCCCACCTCGCCCGAGGGCAGCTCGATGATGCCGTCGTGCTCGTCCGACAGTTCCAGCTCGCGCTCGGACGCCATCATGCCAAAGCTTTCGACGCCGCGGATCTTGCCGACGCTGATGGTGGTGTCGAGGCCGGGGATGTAGGTGCCCGGCTTGCAGACCACGACGGTAATGCCCTCGCGCGCGTTGGGCGCACCGCAGATGATCTGAAACTCGCCCTCGTCGGTGTCCACCTTGCAGACGCGCAGCTTGTCGGCATCGGGGTGTTTCTCGGCATGTTTCACATAGCCCAGGGTAAAATCCTTGAGCTTGTCGGCCGGGTTGATGACCTCTTCGACCTCGAGCCCGAGATCGGTCAGCGCCTCGGCGATCTCATCAACCGAGGCGTCGGTGTCCAGGTGGTCTTTCAGCCAGGAGAGGGTGAATTTCATTTATTTTGCTCCTCGCAACTGGGCCCAGAAGGATGTGTTTGAATGAGCAGTGAGCTCGTTCCTCATAGCCTCTTTCATCGCAAAATAAGCTTCGCGCAGATCAGTGTCGCGCTTTTTTAGTTCGCAGAGGTCCGGGTTCTCACCCTCAAATCGCGGCAAGGAAGATGTAAAAGCAATTTTCCAAGCCTTCAGACATTCGTCGTGCTCTTGCACGACCTTTACGACGCTTTCCGGTGCGAGAATCGAGATCTGATCTCGCAGTGAGTAATTCTCAATTTCAGCATCTGACAGCTTTTTCCAGTCGTTTAGCTCTTCTGGCGAGTAGCCCACATCTTTGTAAGGCTGAGAAAGGTACAACTGTTTTGAACTCGCGAGGTATTTTGCGTAAACCTCTCGTTGCTCAGACAACACCGCAGACTGTCGATCGATTGACTTTTGCCAACGGTAAACCAGCGTCGCGATGAATATTCCAACCAATCCCAGAAAGAATTGTCCGACAGTCACCGACTAAGCCCCCCGTGCAGGGTCGGCATATCCAGCGCGGCAAATCCATAGTGCCGCAGCCAGCGCAGATCGCTGTCAAAGAACGCCCGCAGATCCGGGATGCCGTATTTCAGCATCGCCAGACGGTCGATGCCGATGCCGAAGGCAAAGCCCTGATAGACCTCGGGGTCGATCCCGCCGGCGGCGATCACCTTGGGGTGGACCATGCCGCTGCCCAGGATCTCCATCCAGTCGTCGCCCTCGCCGATCTTCAGCTGGCCGTTGTCCCACGAACAGCGGATATCGACCTCGGCCGAGGGTTCGGTGAACGGGAAGTGCGAAGCGCGGAAGCGCAGTTCGACGTCGTCAACCTCGAAGAACGCCTTGACGAATTCCTCCAGAACCCATTTCAGGTTCGCCATCGAGATATCCTTGTCGATGGCCAGGCCTTCGACCTGGTGGAACATCGGCGTGTGGGTCTGGTCATAGTCGGCGCGATAGACGCCGCCCGGGCAGATCACGCGGATCGGAGCGCCCTGCTTCTCCATCGAGCGGATTTGCACCGGCGAGGTATGGGTGCGCAGCACATGCGGCGGGCGATTGTCGCCCGGCGCGCGGTGCATGTAGAACGTGTCCATCTCGGCCCGCGCAGGGTGGTGGCCGGGGATGTTCAGCGCGTCGAAATTGTACCAGTCGGTCTCGATCCGGGGGCCTTCGGCGACGGAAAAGCCCAGCTCGGCAAAGATCGCGGTCAGCTCCTCGGTGGCCTGGCTGACCGGGTGGATCGAGCCCTGGCGGCGCGGGCGCGCGGGCATGGTCACGTCCAGCCACTCGGTCCGCAGACGTTCGTCCAGCGCGGCATCGGCCAATGCGGCCTTCTTGGCGGCCAGCGCCGCGTTGATCTCGTCCTTCAGCGCGTTCAGCGCGGGGCCGGCGACCTGGCGTTCCTCGGGCGTCATCTTGCCCAGTTCGCGCATCTTCAGCGCCACTTCGCCCTTTTTGCCCACCGCGGCCACGCGGATCGCTTCCAGCGTGCTTTCGTCGCCTGCGTCAGCGATCTGACCCAGGTATTTTGCCTTAAGATCGTCCATGACGGTCCCCTGAATTCTGTTGCTGTCCTGCTATCACAGCAGCGCGCGAAAGCAAGAGGGCCGGGCCGCGCGATCAGGTCGCGCGCAGAACCGCTGCCTGTCGATCACACCGGACCGGGCGGATCGTGGGGCCATAGCCCTGCGGATGGGTCCGAAGTTCGGGGAACAGCGCAAACAGTTCGCTTGCGGCCTCCTGTTCCAGCCCTGAGAGCGCCTCCTGCCCCGGAAAGAAGCTCTCGGACACAAGGCCCGAAGTGGTCACCAGCTGGTGCCGGTCGAAGAACAGGTGGACATAGCGGACGATGTCGCAGGGCTGCACGGTGACGGTATCGCCGTTGACCAGCGACTTGGCCGGAACCAGAACCTCATCCTCGCCGAACAGAAGTTGGGCTTGCCAGCCGCCGAAAAGAATGCGGTGCTGGGGCGAGACCATAATGTCTGTCGTGGCGCCCAGAACACCCGCGCGGATGCGCACCGGCGCGAACCGGCCGACACCGCGCACCGTGCGGCCACCGATCCAACGCACCCGGCAGGGGCCGTCATCGACGGTCAGGACCGTGTCGCCGGGCTGCAGCGTCTCGATCCGGCGGGGCCCCTCGGGGGTATCCACCAAGGTTCCTGCCGTGAAACAGGCGGCCCCAGTATCCCCGGGCGATAAGGGGCCATATGTCAGCGTGTCAGGATCGGGCTGGTTGAACTGCAGGGTCGTCGTGGTCTGGTTCGGCCCGACCAGCACCGGCAGGTTGACCGAGGTTTCCCCGGCCGCCAGCCCATCGACCGCGATGATGTTCTGCGTGCCGCCACCGATGTCGTAGAAATCGATCACCTCACCCGTGGCGGTGTTGGTCAGCGCATAGGCTTCGTAATTGTTGGGGCCGCCGCCATTCGGGTCGGTCAAGAGGATCGGGAAATCATCGGCCGAGATGACATAGACGATCTCGTTGTTGTCCGGGTCCACGGTGACTTGAATGGCCGGATCGTCCAGCGGAATTTCGATCCCGACCTGCCCGTTGGCCTGATAGAAGGACACGGTGAAATCCGCCGGGTCTTCGTCCGGGCGAAGTGACACCTCCAGGAACTCGGACACGCCCGAACTCGCGGCATAGGCATTGGAATAGTGCAGCTCACTGATACGCGCCATGTCAGTACCACGCTCGGAAAACCTGACCCGAATATATCGCGCAAACGCCGCCGCCGAACAAGGCGCGATGCGGGAAAGTGGCTAACAGGCCCCTAATTGCAACAGGTCGCGGTCAGTAGCTGTATTCGGGGTAGATCCGCGTCAGATCGCCCTGCCAGTCGCCGTGGTAATGCTCGAGCAGTTCGTCGGCCGGTACTTTGCCGGACTGGATGCTTTCCTTCAGCGCGTTCAGGAAATGCGTCTCGTCCGGGACAAGCCCACCCGCACCCGGCCGCGCCCGCGCCTTCAGGCCGGACTCGGCAATGGCCAACACCTCGCGCGCCAGATCGTGCATGTTGATGCCGCCGACCTGCGCCTGCAGCCCGTCCCGGGCCGCGGCCACGCGCAGCCCCTCGCGGGTTTCGGCGTCCCAGCCCTTGACCAGATCCCATGCGGCATCCAGCGCGGACTGGTCATAGGTCAGCCCCACCCAGAAGGCGGGCAGCGCGCACAGGCGGCGCCACGGGCCGCCGTCAGCCCCGCGCATTTCCATGAACTTCTTGATCCGCGCCTCGGGGAAGGCGGTGGTCAGGTGGTCGGCCCAATCCGAAAGCGTCGGCGTCTCGCCCGGCAGCGCGGGCAGCTTGCCCTGCAGGAAATCGCGGAACGACAGGCCCAGCGCGTCGATATACTTGCCGTCGCGATAGACGAAATACATCGGCACATCCAAGGCATATTCCACGTAGCGCTCGAACCCGAAGCCGTCCTCGAACACGAAGGGCAGCATGCCGGTGCGCGCGTCATCCAAATGCCGCCAGATATAGCTGCGCCAGCTTTTGTGGCCATTGGGCTTGCCCTCGAAGAAGGGCGAGTTGGCAAACAGCGCGGTCGCCACCGGCTGCAGAGCCAGCGCCACGCGCAGCTTCTGCACCATGTCCGCCTCGGAGCCGAAATCGATGTTGACCTGAACCGTGCAGGTCCGGCGCATCATGGCGCGGCCCATGTCGCCGACCTTTTCCATGTAGTCGTTCATCAGGACATACCGGCCCTTGGGCATCAGCGGCATGTCCTCGTGCTTCCAGATCGGTGCGGCGCCCAGCCCGATGAAGCCCACGCCGATCTTGTCGGCGATGTCCTTCACGTCGCGCAGATGCGCGTTCACCTCGTCGCAGGTCTCGTGGATGGTCTCAAGTGGCGCGCCCGACAGTTCCAGCTGCCCGCCCGGTTCCAGCGAGACATTGGCACCATCCTTTTCCAGCCCGATCAGCTTGCCCGCCTCTTCCACCGGGGTCCAGCCATGCCCGTCGCGCAGCCCCTCCAGCACCGCCAGGATCGAGCGTTCGCCTTCATAGGGCAGCGGCTTCAGCGTGTCCTTGCAATAGCCAAATTTCTCGTGCTCGGTCCCGATGCGCCATTCGCTTTTGGGTTTGCAGCCATCGGCCAGGTATTCGGCCAGTTGTTCGTGGCGTTCGATCGGCCCGCCGCCGGACTGAGGGATGGACATGAACCGTGCTCCGATCCTGATGTGTCGAGTCGTGGGGGTCAGTGGTGGTCGCAATCTCCCCCGGTGTCAATGCATCCTCAGTTCAATCGAATGTGTGCCGGACGCGAGGGGTGGCGTTCCCAGATCACCACCGGATGCGACGCCCCGGCCCTCAGTTCCGACAGCATCCGCTCGGTCCGCAGCCCCGGCAGGGCCGAGAACACGTCGAACAGCGCCTCGGCCCCCTCGGCATTCACGGGAATGTGAAGCGGCGGCTGGCCGGGCTGCTGCAGCACCCAATGCGCGGGGCTGGCGGTGGGGTCCAGCGTCAGGCTCTCGATTTCGCGGGTGGCGACGATGCCGCCGTCCAACGGCCCCAGATAGGCAATCTGCCCTTCATCCACAGACACCACACCAGGCCCGCCCGCGCCCAGCCGGAACCGCGCGCGCTGTATGCCGATCACGGCCAGCGCGACCGAGACCACCACAAGCACCCAGCCCAACCAGCCCAGCAACCCGCCCGGACCGCCGATCCAGCTGAGGCCAAGGATCAGAACGAACCCGGCGGCCAGCACCTCGCGCCAGCGCCACAGGGCCAGTTTGGCTTCGTGTCGGATGAAACTCATGACGCGGCCTCCATCTGATCGCTGAACAGGACCAGTGAAAAGGTCCCGGCAGGGGCAAACCCAATCGCAACATAAGCACGCGCGGCGGCTTTTGAAGCCAAAAACAATACGGCCCTTCGGACGTCAGCGGGTTCGCGTAGCCGCGCCGGGCGCCGCATCAGGACCAATCCCCCAGCGACTGCTGCCAAAGGGTCATCGCGGCCACCGCCGCCGTATCGGCCCGCAGGATTCGCGGCCCCAGGCTGACCACATGCGTGAACGGCAGATCCTTCAGCCGCTGGCGCTCGGCATCGGAAAACCCGCCCTCGGGGCCGATCAGGATGGCCCAGGGCCGACCCTTGTCCTGCGCGGCCAAGCGCAGGGCCGACCCGGCCTCGGCCTCGTCGCAGAACATCAGCTGGCGGCCGTCGGGCCAGTTGTCCAAAAGCTTGTCCAGCCGCTGTAGGTCGCAGACCTCGGGCACGAAGGTGCCGCCGCATTGCTCGGCCGCCTCGACCGCGTGGGCCTGCAGACGGTCCTGGCGGATGCGTTCGGAATTGGTGAAGGCGGTCTGGACCGGCATGATCTTCGCGGCCCCCATCTCGGCCGCCTTTTCGACGATGAAATCGGTGCGCGCCTTCTTGATCGGAGCAAACAGCAGCCACAGGTCCGGCGGCAGTTGCAGTGGTCGGGTCTGTTCAAGACAGCGCAGAGTACCGCCGCGTTTGCCCGCCTCGGCCACCTGCGCCAGCCACTCGCCATCGCGGCCGTTGAACAGGGCCACCTGCCCACCCACGGCCAGACGCATCACGCCGAACAGGTAATGGGCCTGCTCGCGCGTCAAAGGAACCGATTGCCCCGCACCCAAAGGGTGATCTACATACAGCCTGATCTTCGCACTCATGAGACCCTACATATGCAAGGCAATGCCCCAACACCAGACGGTCAGGTCGCCGACGCTGTTACTGGCAACTGGGTCGATACCCGCGCCCCGTCCTTCGCCCGCCCCTATCTGCGGCTGTCGCGCGCGGACCGGCCGATCGGGACGTGGCTGCTGCTGATACCGTGCTGGTGGGGCCTGGCGCTGGCGATCCTGCATGACGGTCAGCCGCGGTGGGGCGACCTCTGGATTGCCGCGGGGTGCGCGGCCGGGGCCTTTCTGATGCGTGGCGCGGGTTGCACCTGGAACGACATCACCGACCGCAAGTTCGACGCACAGGTCGCCCGCACGCGCTCGCGGCCCATCCCCTCGGGTCAGGTCAGCGTGCGGCAGGCCGTGATCTGGATGGGCATCCAGTGCCTTCTGGCACTGGCAATCCTGCTGACCTTCAACCAGGCGGCCATCGCGATGGGCGTCCTGTCGCTGCTGCCGGTGACGATCTATCCTTATGCCAAGCGCTTCACGTGGTGGCCGCAGGTATTTCTGGGGCTGGCCTTCAACTGGGGCGCCCTGCTGGCCTGGGCGGCGCATCGCGGCACGGTCGAATGGCCCGCGATCCTGCTGTACCTGTCCGGCATCGCCTGGACGCTGTTCTACGACACGATCTATGCCCACCAGGACGCCGAGGATGACGAGCTGATCGGCATCAAGTCCACCGCGCGCCTGTTCGGGACCGACACCGCGAAATGGCTGAAGTATTTCCTTGTGGCGACCGTGGCGCTGATGGGGCTGGCCATCGTCGAGGCCGCCCTGCCCGATGCCAGTTTCCTGGCACTGGTCGTGGCCATCGGCGGGCCGTGGGCGATGGGGTGGCACATGGCGTGGCAACTGCGCGGGCTGGACATCGAAGACAACGCGAAACTGTTGCAACTGTTTCGCGCCAACCGGGATACCGGCCTGATTCCGCTCATCTTCCTTTGCGTCGCATTGCTGCTGTGATTGCACCGCTGTACCGCAGCCTGTAAAACCCGACCTCAATCGCCCGAGAAGATCGAAGCCCGTCCATGCGCCTGCCCTACTTCCTGACATCAGCCGTGGTCTTTGCCCTGTCGGCCGCCCTCTGCCTGCTGGCCGCCAGTTTCGCCGTGACCCGGGTCGAGGAAGACTCGGAATTGGCCGTACGCAGGGCGCTGAGCCTGCAAGGTCACGAATGGGCCGAGGTCGAGGCCGACGGGCTGCGCGTCGCTCTGACCGGCACGGCGCCCGACGAGGCCACCCGCTTTGCCGCACTGACCGCCGCAGGATCCGAGGTGGATACTTCGCGCGTCATCGACGAGATGGACGTGGCGCCCACCGCCGACCTCGCGCCGCCGCGCTTCTCGGCCGAAATCCTGCGCAATGACAGCGGCATTTCGGTGATCGGCCTGATCCCGGCCAGCGTGGACCGAAACGCATTGGTGCAGCGGCTGCAAAGGCTGGACACAAGCGTTTCGGTATCGGACCTGATGGAAACCGCCGACTACCCCAAACCCAAAGGCTGGGATGCCGCCATCGACTATGCCGTACTGGCCCTGTCGAGGCTCCCGCGGGCCAAGATCTCGGCCAGCCCCGAACTGGTCAAGATCACGGCCATTGCCAACAGCCGGAAAGAAAAGGAAACGCTGGAACAGGAACTGACCCGCGCCGCACCGCCCGGCCTGCGCATCGGGCTGGCGATCTCGGCGCCGCGTCCGGTAATCACGCCGTTTACCCTGCGCTATCTGGTCACGGACGAGGGCGGGCGGTTCGATGCCTGTTCGGCGCAGGATGAACAGGCCCGCGATGCCATCATCGCCGCCGCGCAACAGGCCGGGCTGACCGGGCCCTATTCCTGCACGATCGGGCTGGGCGTGCCTTCACCCCGTTGGGCCACCGCCGCCGCGCTGAGCATCAAGGCGCTGGCCGAAATCGGGCGCGGCTCGGTGACGCTGTCGGATGCCGACATCTCGTTGATCGCCGAACCCAGCACCGATCCGGCCTTGTTCGAGAGGGTCGTGGGCGAATTGGAAAACGCCCTGCCCGAGGTTTTCGCCCTGCATGCAGTGCTGCAGAAACCCGAAACCGACAAGCAGGACGGCCCGGTCGAATTCACCGCGACGCGCAGCCCGGAAGGCTTGGTGCAGCTGCGCGGGCGCCTTGGTGACGAACTGCAACGCGAGATGATCGACAGCTATGCCCGCGCTGCGTTCGGATCCGACGTGGTTCATGCCGCCGCCCGCGTTGTCGACGGCCTGCCCCAATCCTGGCCCGTACGGGTCCTGGCCGGGCTTGAAGCCCTGTCCTGGCTGAACAATGGCGTTCTTACAGTAACGCCAGACACGGTGGCGATTTCCGGTATGAGCCATGATGAGACTACACGGGCCCAGATCGCCGGCCTGCTGTCCGAGAAACTGGGCGAAGGGCAGGATTTCGACCTGTCGATCACCTATGAACCTGCCCCCGAGCCCGAAGACGCCCTGCCCGACCCCGAGGACTGCATCGCCCGCATCGCCCAGGTCCAGTCCGAGCGAAAGATCACATTCGAGCCGGGCTCGGCCACGGTCTCTGCCGACTCACGCGACAGTTTGAACCGGATCGCCGACATCCTGCGCGAATGCGGACCGATCCGAATGGAAATCCAGGGCCACACCGACAGTCAGGGCCGCGAGGAAATGAACCAGACTCTCAGCCAGGCACGCGCGCAGTCCATTCTGAACGAATTGCGCGCCCGGCGGGTGCCGACCTCGAGCTTTTCGGCCGTGGGGTACGGTGAAGCCCAGCCGATCGCAGACAACGGAACCGAAGAAGGCCGCGAAGAGAACCGCCGGATCGAGTTTCTCCTGATCAGGCCCGAACCGGTCGCCCCCGAGGAAACCGGGCTCGAGGCGCTGGAAACTCCGGCCGGGGCGGAAGCAACCGAGCAAGCGCAAGACAACGCACAAGAAAACGTGTCCGACACGGATGCAGAGGACCAGTGACTTGAACAGAACCGAATTCATCATCGCCACCGCCCTGATCCTGTTCGCAGCCTTCTGCATGGGCTGGTTCGCGAACTGGCTGGTGCATCGTCTGACCCGGGTCCGGCAGAGCGACGTGGCTGATCTGGACCGCATGAGCCAGGAGTTGCACGAGGCCGAAGAAGCGCGCGATCAGGCCATCACCTATCTGCAGCAGCGCGAGGCGGAACTGACCAACCAACTGACCCAGACCGAGGCCGAGCTGGCCGCGGCCATGGACGGGCTGCGCGCCGCACGTGAGGAAGCCGAGGAATTGCGCGGCCGGATCAACAACGCCGACTGAGCGCCTACCAGCGCGACAGAGCGTCCTCGTCCTCGTCCTTGGCGGCAACCCAATCGGCCCCGGATGCAGTGATTTCCTTCTTCCAGAACGGGGCGCGGGATTTCAGGTAATCCATCAGGTATTCAGCGGCTTCGAACGCATCCTTGCGGTGCGGGGCTGCCGTTGCGACCATCATGATCCGGTCGCCCGGAGCCAGCCGCCCATGGCGATGGATCACCAGCACATCACCCAGCGACCACCGGTTTTTGGCTTCCTCGGCGATCTTGGCGATGGCGCGTTCGGTCATCCCGGGATAGTGCTCGATCTCCATGCAGGCCAGATCGGTCTGCGCCAGATCACGCACGACGCCGGTAAAGGTGACGATGGCGCCATTCGCCGTGTCACCCGCGGCAAAGGCATTGGCCTCGGCCCCCAGATCGAACGGCTCTTGCTGGACGGAAATCCGCATCGCCCTACCCGCCGGTCATGGGTGGGAAAAAGGCCACTTCGCGGACACCGGCCAGGGGCGCGTCGAAATCCGACAATTCCTGATCCAGCGCAACCCTCAGGGCCGACAGGTCGGCAAACGCCGCCGCATAGCGGTCTTCGCGGGCGCTGAGTTCCGCCACCAGATCGGACACCGTGGCGGCGCTGGTTTCGACCTTTTCCTTCGGCACGCCGATCCGCTCGCGGACCCAAGCGAAATACAAGACATCCATGCGTCAGCCCTCCTTCAAATGGGGCATGGCTTTACGTAGGTAGTCGTAGCCGGTGATCAATGTCAGCGTCGCCGCGACCCACAGCAGCCACAACCCGATGCGGCCCGACCAGAACATGCCATCCAGCTTCCATTGCAGGCCCGAGATGTCCTCGACCTGGCCCGACAGGATCTGGTCGATCAGGTCGGTATCCATGCCATAGGTAGACATGACGAAATAGTGCTCGAAAATGCCTTGCGAAAACAGCACGGCGATCGCCACCATCTGCGCGGTCGTCTTCCATTTGGCCAGCTTGGTGACCTTGAGAGTTCCGGCCACGTCGCCCAGATACTCACGCAGGCCCGAGACGAAGACCTCGCGGAACAGGATCACGGTGGCGGGCAGCACCAGCCAGGGCGTCCAGTGCTCGGTCGAATAGCCCACCAGGATCATTAGCGCGATCACCACCATCGCCTTGTCGGCGATCGGGTCCAGCATCGCGCCCATCTTGGTTTCCTGCTTCCACGCGCGCGCCAGATAGCCGTCGAACCAATCGGTTATGGCCGCCGACAGGAACAGGATCAGTGCGAACCAATCGGCATAGGGCCGCGTGAAATACAGAAACATCACCGCCAGGCCGGGCGCGGCCAGAAGGCGCAGCAAAGTCAGAATATTCGGCAGGTTCCACTTCATGCGCCGGACCCTACAACCATGGCCGGGAACAGAAAAGACGGCACGACAAAAAACTGCCAAGAACGCAGGTGTTTGGGCCACGGCAGATCATTCCGTCGCAGGCCGCCGATCGATGACCGTTTCCCCCTTGGCGCGGCGCGAAGAACGGGTCAGGTTGCGCGGGTATCGGCAGCCAGGAAAGATCCGCCCCGTGACCTCACATATCAGAACCGATGCGCGCGCCAACCTGATCGGCAGCGCCTGGATGATCGCGGCCATGGCTGGGTTCGCCCTGGAGGACGCGCTGTTGAAAAGTACAGCCAAAGTGCTGCCCATCTGGCAGGTTCTGGTGCTGTTCGGGCTGGGCGGGGCGCTGATTTTCGCCGGGGTCGCGTTGCTACAGGGGCGGCGGTTGCTGCACCCCGATGTCCTGTCCAAGCCGATGAAGATCCGAGTGCTGTTCGAAGTCATCGGTCGCCTGTTCTATGTGTTGGCCATCGCCCTGACGCCGCTGTCCTCGGCCACGGTGATCCTGCAGGCCACGCCGCTGGTCGTGGTGGCGGGTGCCGCGTTGTTCTTCGGGGAAACCGTCGGCTGGCGACGCTGGAGCGCCATCATGGTCGGACTGATCGGAGTGGTGATCATCATCCAGCCAACCGGAGACAGTTTCTCGGCCCTGTCCATTCTTGCGGTGCTGGGAATGCTGGGCTTTGCCGGCCGCGATCTGGCCAGCCGCGCCGCCCCTGCCACGCTGGGTACCGCCGTTCTTGGGTTTTACGGCTTTCTGTCAATTGTCGTTGCCGGTGGTCTGTACCGGGTTTTCGAGGGCGCCGCCGCGGTGCCGGTGGTCGCCCAAACCGCCCTGCATCTGACCGGAGCCGTGGTGATGGGGGCGGTGGCCTATGCTTCGCTAATGCTGGCCATGCGGACGGGTGAAGTGTCGGCCGTGACCCCGTTTCGCTATACCCGCCTTCTGTTCGGCATCGGGCTGGGCGTGCTGATCTTTGACGAACGTCTGGACCAGGCCATGTGGCTGGGCAGCGCGCTGATCGTGGCCTCGGGGCTGTACATTCTGTGGCGCGGGCGCCAGCGGACTCAGCCTTTTTCGTGAAAGAAATCATAGACCTTCTGCGCCAGACCGGCCGAGATCCCGTCCACCGCCTTCAGATCCGCCAGATTGGCGCGGCTGACCGCCTTGGCGCTACCGAAATGCGCCAGCAGTGCGCGTTTACGGGCCGCGCCCACGCCCGGGATTTCATCGAGCGGCGTCGCTCCCATCGCCTTGGCGCGCTTGGCGCGATGGGTGCCGATGGCAAAGCGGTGCGCCTCGTCCCGTAGCCGCTGAATGAAATACAGAACCGGGTCGTTGCGCTTCAGGGCGAAGGGGCGCTGGCCGATGCGGTGGAACTCTTCCTTGCCATGGTCGCGATCGACGCCCTTGGCGACACCGACCATTGGGATGTCCTCGACCCCATGCGCCTGCATGATCTCGTGCACGGCGCTCACCTGCCCCGCGCCCCCGTCGATCAGCAGCAGATCGGGCCACATGCCCTTGTCGCGGTCGGGGTCCTCTTTCAGCAGGCGGGTGAAGCGGCGGGTCAGCACCTCTTTCATCATGCCGAAATCGTCGCCCGGCGTCAGGTCGTCGCCGCGAATGTTGAACTTGCGATAGGCATTCTTGATGAACCCATCGGGACCGGCCACGATCATCGCACCCACCGCGTTGGTGCCTTGGATATGCGAGTTGTCATAGACCTCGATCCGGTTCGGCGGCGCGTCCAGATCAAAGGCCTCGGCCAGACCGCGCAGGAGCTTGGCCTGCGTCGCGCTTTCCGACATGCGGCGGGCCAGCGCCTCGCGCGCGTTGCGCAGCGCGCCAGAGACCAGCTCGAGCTTTTCGCCCCGCTGCGGCACCAATATCTCGACCTTGCGGCCGGCCTTTTCGGACAGGGCCTGCTGCATCAGGTCCGCGTTTTCGATCCCGTCCGACAGGATCAGTTGGCGCGGCGGTTCCTTGTTGTCGTAGAACTGGCCCAGAAAGGCCTCCATCACCTCGGCCGAGGAGACGTCGGGCCCGACCCTTGGATAGAAATCGCGGTTGCCCCAGTTCTGGTTGGCGCGGATGAAGAACACCTGAACACAGGCCTGACCGCTGTCCATGTAGAGGCCGATCACATCCGCCTCGGCCACGCCGCGTGGATTGATGCCCTGCGCCGTCTGTACCTGCGTCAGCGCGCGGATCCGGTCGCGCAGGGCGGCGGCACGCTCGAACTCCATCGCGTCGGAGGCCTCCTGCATCTGCGCGGCCAGTTCCTCTTGGATACGGGTCGAGCGTCCGGACAGGAACCGCTCGGCGTCGCGCACGCTTTCAGCATAGTCGGCCTGCGAAATCATGCCCACGCACGGCCCCGAACAGCGCTTGATCTGATAGAGCAGGCAGGGCCGGGTGCGACTGTCGAACATCGAATCCGAGCAGTTGCGCAGCAGAAACGCCTTTTGCAGCTGGTTCAGCGTGCGGTTCACCGCGCCCGCGCTGGCGAAGGGACCGAAATAGGCGCCCTTTTCCTTCTTGGCCCCGCGATGTTTCTTGATCTGCGGAAACGGATGGTTCTTGGCGACGAGTATGTTGGGAAAGCTTTTGTCGTCACGCAGCAGGACGTTGTACTTGGGCTTGAGCTGCTTGATCAGGTTCTGCTCCAGCAGCAGCGCCTCGGTCTCTGTCCGAGTGGTCAGGAACATCATCGACGCGGTCGAGGCGATCATCCGCTCGATCCGGGGCGAATGTCCCGGGCGGGTGTAGTTCGACACCCGCGCTCGCAGGTTGCGCGCCTTGCCGACATACAGAACCCGGCTGTCTGCATCCAGCATCCGATAGACACCCGGCGAACTGTCCAACGTCTTCACATAGCGTTGGATGCAGGCGTAACCCGTGATTTCAGGATCAGCTTGAGATCTGTTGTCCGCGGTCATGCTCATCAGATACGATTCTCTGCCCGTGGCTGCAATCTTGCGCGCCCCAGATCAAGAGAAAACAAATCCACGATTCCTGTGGATAACTGTGCGGACAAGTTTCCCTGAACTGGAATTCTTCCTTGAATCCTTGCGTTTTCTCCGCCTTGCACAAAAAATAGGCGGAATATCAAGCTATTGTTTTTGCATGAAATTTTTTTGACCGGCGTACAAGTGCATGAAAAAAAAGGCCTTTTTGTAACGGGCATGTAACACGATCGCGAGCGGTGCAAAACTTGCACCGGATTCACTTATTCTACGCCCAGAACGTCCGGCGTCTGCCAGCCCAGATGCTGCCCGCCGTCGACGCACAATAACTGCCCCGTGACCGCATGCGCATCGAGGAAATAGCCGAGCGCGGCAGTGATGTCCGACGGGTTTGCCCCCCGTTCCAGAATGGTGTTCCTGCGCTGCGCCTGAAAATGTTCGGGGCTTTGTCGGTGGCCCTGCAAGGTCGGACCCGGCCCGATCGCATTGACGCGGATCGTCGGGGTCAGCGCCTGCGCCGCGGTGCGGGTCAGGGCCCACAACCCCATCTTGGCAATGGTGTATGACATGAATTCGGGCGTCAGCTTGCGCACCCGCATGTCGATCATGTTGACGACCAGACCAGTCGCCACCGGCTCGCCACTGTCGTCGATTGCGGGCTTGAGCCCCTGCCGCGCCATGGCCTGTGTCAGCACGAAGGGGGCCCGCAGATTGCTCTCCATGTGCCGGTCCCAACTTTGGCGCGTTGCGGTATGGATGTTGTCGTATTCAAAAATCGAGGCGTTGTTGACCAGGCAGGTGATCGGCCCGCCCAGCGCCTCGGCCGCGCGCGGCAACAGGGCCTCGACCTGGGACTCCTCCAGCAGATCGGCCTGCAAAGCTGTCGACTTGCGGCCCTGGGATTCGATCTGGGACACGACCTCGGACGCCGCCCCTTGCGAGGTCGCGTAATGTACGGCCACATCTATGCCACGTTGCGCAAGATAAAGCGCCATCGCCCGCCCCAGGCGGGCACCCGCACCGGTCACCAATGCTCGGGTCATACGCAGCCTCCCCAGGTCAGATCACGCCAGCAGCGCCACGAGATAGGCCGCATAAAGAAACGTCAAGATAAAGCCCCAGGTGCGGGTAATGTCGCGCTTGAAAAACACGAACGGAACCAGCAGAAGCGACGCAGCCAGCATGACCCACAAGTCGAAGCGCAGAAATTCGGGATCGACCGGGATGCGCCCGAACAGCGTAGCGATGCCGACGATGGCCAGCAGATTGAACATGTTCGACCCAATCACGTTGCCCAGCGCAACATCCGCCTGCCGACGCAACGCCGCCATCACCGTCGTCGCCAGTTCCGGCAACGATGTGCCGACGGCCACCAATGTCAGACCGATCACGGTTTCGCTGATACCATAGGTGCGGGCAATGATCGTGGCGTTGTCCACCAGCAGATGCGCCCCCATAGGCAGGCCGACCAGTCCCAGGATCAGGAACATCGCGACCTTCCAATAGGGCATGTCCGGGTCGGCCTCTTCCAGAAGCTCAATCTCTTCCTGCGCGGTGCAGGCGTTTCGATGAGCCCGCGCCTCGCGGAAGGCGTTCAGCAGTATCAGGGCCAGCCCCGCCAGCAGAATCGCGCCGCTGAACAGGGTGAACACGCCGCAGAAAGCAAGCCCGATGAAAAGAACCGAGGCCAGGATCATGTAGATGAAGTTCCTGCGGGTGTCGCATTCGCTGCTGTGGATGGTTGCCAACAGCGCCGGAATGCCCAGGACCAGCAGGATGTTGGCCGTGTTCGACCCCACCACATTGCCCAGCGCGATACCGGGCGCATGTTCCTGAACCGCCTTGATCGCGATCAGCAATTCGGGCGCCGAGGTACCGAAGGCCACGATCGTCAGGCTGACGATCAATGCCGGCACGCCCAGCCGCAGGCTGAGGTTCACCGCGCCGCGCACCAGCGCGTCGCCCGCCAGCAAAAGGATCAACAGACCAAGGCCGGAAAGCAGCCACGCCGTCATCCACGGCCTCCTTTTTCACATGCACAGGGGCCTTTACCAATGCGGAACCGCCCGCACCGCGGGCATTTGGCCGAGCTCAGACGTCTCTGACCGGGAAAGCGCAGCTTGCCGAACATCGCCAGCACACCCATCGCGATCAGGAAAAGAGTGACAGCCTTGATGATCATGTCACATGCCGAAACGCGCGAAGGCCGCGCGCTCCTCGAGCATAGCCAGCGCGTCTTGGGCCATTTCCGCCCCGAAACGCGACCAGATCGGCCTGCGCAGGCCATAGCGGCGGAACCGGACCTTGTCGCCGAACAGCTCCTGCATCTTGGGTTTCAGATGCGCGATGCCGTCGATCAGGCCCAGATCCTGCGCGCGCCGCGCCAGCCAGACCTCGCCGGTGAACAGATCGGCCGTTTCGTCCAGCCGACCGCCCCGCCGGGCTTTGACATGCGCGATAAAGTTGTGATGGATATCCTCGAGCAGCCCCTTCAGCCGCGCGACATCCTCGGGCTTTTCCGGGGCGAAAGGGTCCAGCATGGATTTCGACTGACCCGCCGTATGTACGCGCCGCTCGATGCCCTGACGCGCGATGAAGACATGCGCACCGAACCCCGAGGAAATCACCCCGATCGACCCCAGAACCGAGCTGTCGTCGGCCCAGATCCGGTCCGCCGAGGCCGCCAGCCAATAGCCGCCCGAGGCCGCCACGTCCTCGACGAAGGCATGCACGGGCACGTTCAGCTCGTCGGCGAGCCGACGGATTCGCGCGCCGATCAGAGAACTTTGCACCGGAGATCCGCCGGGCGAGTTGATCTCGAGCGCGACGGCGGCAGGCTTGCCCTTGCGGAATGCCTTTTCAAGAACCGGCGCCAGCAAGGTATCGCTCATCGAGGCGCGACCGGCCATGCCGATGGCGCCCGACAGACGGACCACGGCAACGACGGGGTGCTTTTTCAGAAACGGCAGGCTGAGTTTCATGGGTGCCGATGTAGAGTGCGCTCAACCCGTAAACAAGGGACCGGAACCGGCGGAAACGCGACGTGACTGAAATTCGCGGCCGTGATCGGCAAAAATGCAACGCCCTAGCTGCGGATGCGCCATCCGGTTTTGAAGATCCAGCCGATCACCGCAAGGCAGATGCCGGTAAAGGCAAGGATCGCCAGCAGGCTAAGCAGGATGGGCACGTCAGACAGCCCGTAGAACGACCAGCGAAAACCCGAAATCAAATAGACCACCGGATTGAACAGCGAGATCGTCTGCCACACCGGCGGCAGCATCGAGATCGAGTAGAACGTGCCGCCCAGAAAGATCAGCGGCGTCACCACCAGCTGCGGCACCAGCGACATCTGTTCGAAATTGCTGGCCCAGATACCCACGATGAAACCCAGCAGCGAAAAGCTGAGGCAGGACAGGATCAGGAAAGCGGCCATGGCAAAGGGGTGTTCAATGCGGATATCCACGAAGAAGGTCGCCGTGACCAGGATCACCAACCCCACGAACAGCGCCTTGGTGGCCGCCGCGCCGACATAGCCGATCACGATCTCGATGAAATTCACAGGGGCCGAAAGCAATTCATAGATCGTGCCCAGGAACTTGGGAAAATAGATGCCAAAGGACGCGTTCGAGATCGACAGCATCACCACCGACAGCATGATCAGCCCCGGCACGATGAAGGCGCCGTAGGATACGCCCTCGATCTCCTGGATCCGGCTGCCGATGGCGGTTCCGAACACCACGAAATAGAGCGAGGTGGACAGGACCGGCGACAGAAAGCTCTGCGCGAGGGTGCGGAAGAACCGGGCCATTTCGAACCGGTAGATGGCGGCGATGGCAGTCCAGTTCATGCGACGTCTCCGGACACGAGCGTGACGAATATCTCCTCGAGGCTCGATTGCCGGGTCTGCACGTCGCGAAGTATCAGCCCGGCCTCGGCCACGTCGTTCAACAGGGTGGTGATGCCGGTCCGTTCGGCATTGGTGTCATAGGTATAGATCAGCGCATCCCCCTGCCCGTTCAGCACCAGGTTGTGATGGGCCAAGCTGTCGGGAATGGACGGGATCGTGCAGGTCAGCATGACCTCGATCTGCTTCTTGCCCATCTGCGCCATCAACGTCTTCTTGTCCTGAACCAGCAGCAGCTCACCCTTGTCGATCACGCCCACGCGGTCGGCGATGGCCTCCGCCTCTTCGATGTAGTGCGTGGTCAGGATGATGGTGACGCCGGCGGCCTTCAGCTCGTCGACGATGGCCCACATGTCCTTGCGCAGCTCGACATCCACGCCGGCAGTGGGTTCATCCAGAAACAACACTCGCGGCTCGTGCGCCAGCGCCTTGGCGATGAGCACCCGCCGCTTCATGCCGCCCGATAGTTCCTTGATCGCGTTCTTGCGCTTGTCCCACAGCGACAGCTTGCGCAGGATCTCCTCGATCCGGGCGCTGTCTTGGCCCAGGCCGAACAACCCGCGGGAAAAGCGCACGGTGTTCCAGACCTTCTCGAACGGCTCCAGCGCGATTTCCTGCGGCACAAGGCCGATCATCCGACGCGCGGCCCGGAAATCGGCCTGAATGTCGTGCCCGCCCACGGTGACGGTGCCAGAGGTCGGCGTGGTGATCCCGCAGATGGTCGAGATCAGCGTGGTCTTGCCGGCGCCGTTGGGCCCCAGAAGGGCCAGTATCTCGCCCTGCCGGATGTCCAGCGACACGCCTTTGAGCGCCTCGAAACCGTCATCGTAGGTTTTGCGCAGATCCTTGATCGAAAGAATGGTCGTCATGCGTCTTTCCCGTTCCGGCGCAGACCCTAGCGCGCCGATCCTGCCCGGAACAGGCCAAATCCGCACAAGGGCATGCGCATCCGTGCAGACCTAGTCGCGCCCGGTCAGGCGGCCCAACCACCCTTTCTTTTCGGGTTTCGCCTCGGGGTCGGCACTCTCGTCCGGCTGGGCGGGGCCTTCGAAATGCTCCTGCAGGTTGGCAAAGAACTGGTCGGCCATCTTCTTGGCAAAGCCGTCGATCAAGCGGCTGCCCAGTTGCGCCAGCTTGCCGCCAACCTTGGCCTCGACGTCATAGGACAGAACGGTTCCGCCGCTGTCGCTGGGGGCGAAGGTCACCGTGGCGCCGCCCTTGGCAAAGCCCGCGGCCCCGCCCTTGCCTTCCCCCTCGATGGTCAGGCGCTGACCCTCGACCATGTCCGACATGGTCACCGTCCCCTTGAACGTCGCCTTCACCGGGCCGACCTTCTGCACCACGGTGGCCTCGTACCCGTCGGACGGATTGCCGGTGACCTCTTGCGCGCCGGGGACGCAGGCTTTCAGGACCTCGGGGTCCAGCAGAGCCGCAAAGACATCCGCAGGCGCCGCCTGAATCTCGCGCGTGTCACTCATCTGCATGGGTGCGCCCCCTTTCTTGCCTGGCATGGTTCCCAAAAGACCTAGCCCCGAAAGACGGTAGCTTGCAACAGCCATCATGCGCGGGTGGCGCGGTGCGCCTGCCGCAGGTCGACCTGTGCCTGCAATTCGGCAACCCGCTTCTGGACCAGATCGACATGCAGCCGCGCGTCATACTGGCCCTGCCGGTAAGCGGCCGGCAATCGAAGCTCGGCCAGCCGTTCATCCAGTTCGTGCAAACGCGCCTGCATGTCCCCAAGCTGATCCGGCGACGGGTCGGCGGCAAGCTCAAGCTCGATCTGCCGGATTTCGGGGTAATGCTGCCAGACACGCCACCGTTGCAGATAGGCATAGGCCTTGGGCAGTACACGCACCAAAGGCACCACGATGAAAAAGAATGGCAGGAACAGCAGCAACACGCGGTTGACCTGGGCCGCGATCCAATAGGGCAGAAGGTTGTGCCACGTGCTGGGGCCTTCGTCGATCAACCTTCGCGCGGCACTGCTGACCGGCAGGCCCGTTCCCTCGACTCCCGGAAATTCTCCTGCATCGGTGATGATGCCCCGCGCCCGATGCAACTCGATCGCGGCCATCGTCAGACGGTTGACCTGGGCGGGATGAATGTCGGCCTGCACGACCAATCGCGCTTGCAGCGCGATCAACTTGACCGGCCGCGGCGGCAGGACCGGATCCAGTGACATTCCGCCGGCCGGAACCGTGACCACCGTCGCATAGGACAACCGGCGCGAGATCGCCTCGACATGCTCCAGTTCAAGCACCTTCAGCCCTGGCTCCTGATAGGCCGCCAGCAGGTAGGGCGCCTCGATCGGGGCAACGAAGACCGCGATATCCAACCTGTTGTCCAGCAAGGCCTCGGCAGCCTGATCATAATCGAGCGACACATGGATGTTGTCCGCCTCGGACAGGCCGACTACACGCTCAAAATCGCGAAATGCATCGGCCGTGCCCGACCCGTCCGCGCCACGGTTGATACTAAGGTCTCGCCAAAGCGCCGGGTTGCTGGGAATACTGGCATCCGCGCGCGTCATGAATATCATCGGTTCGTAGAAAACCGTTCCGATTGCTTCGACCTTGTCGGGATCGACCACGATGCCGCCTTGCAGCAGCGCGGCATTTGCCTCGCCGCTTTCGATCAGACGGGCATTCTCGACCGAACCTGCAGTTTCCAGAATGTCCACCCGGATCTCGTCACGCGCCAGAATCTCGGCATAGTCCTGCGCGATCTGCTCATAGGCCCCGCCGCTCGGGCCTCCGGCCATCCGCAGGCTGCCCGGAGGGTGCAGATGCAGGACGATCGCGGTCAATGCCGCCGCCACCAGCGCCGCGCCGATCATGATCCAAAGCCGCATTCCAGCCCTCGCTCCACATCCCGCCGAAAACGCTAGGCCAGCCGACCCTGGCTTGCAAGCGCCCCGAAGACCGGGCCGTTCATCGGTTTTTTCACCCGACGCCACGTTTTCGGCACCCAGCCCTTGCATTCGCATGGCCAAGCCGAAAGCATCGCGAACCGGGAGGATACATATGCTCAACGGATTCCGCGTCGTCGAAATCGAGGGGCTTGGCCCCGGCCCGTTCGCCGCCATGCTGCTGGCGGATCTGGGGGCCGATGTCGTGACCATCCACCGCAAGGGGGGTGCCGTCACACCGGGCATGCCGGACCGATCCGTGCTGGACCGGGGCAAACGCTCGATCGCGCTCGACCTCAAGGACCCCGACGACCTCGAAACCGCCCGGCGCCTGATCGCATCCGCCGACGCGTTGATCGAGGGCTTCCGGCCCGGCGTGATGGAGAAGCTGGGCTTGGGGCCCGATACCTGCCACGCTCTGAACCCGGCGCTGGTCTATGGCCGCATGACCGGCTGGGGCCAGGACAGCCCGCTTTCCGACACCGCAGGACATGATCTGAACTACATCGCCCTGTCGGGGGCACTCTGGTACGGCTCTCCACCCGGCACCGAACCGATGACCCCGGCCACGCTGGTCGGCGACATCGGCGGCGGCGCGATGTATCTGGTCACCGGCATACTGGCCGGGCTGCTGAACGCGCGCGCAACCGGCACGGGCACGGTCGTCGACGCCGCCATCTACGACGGGTCCGCGCATATGATGAACCTGCTGATGAGCCTGGGCCAGACCGGCAACCTGTCCGACACGCGCGGCCAGAGCCTGTTGGACGGCCCGCATTGGAGCCGCACCTACACCTGCGCGGATGGCGGCTTTGTTTCGGTCCAATGTCTCGAACCGAAATTCTATGCCCAATTCCTGGAAATCCTGGGCCTGTCCCACGACCCAGCATTCCAGCAACAATACGACAGCACACGCTGGCCAGACCTGACCCGGCATCTGGCGGAAATCTTCGCAACCAAACCGCGCGACCATTGGGCCAAACTGTTTGAAGGCTCAGACGCCTGTGTCGCCCCGGTGCTCAGCCCCGACGAGGCCGCAACCCATCCGATGAATACTGCCCGCCAAACCTGGCGCGCGGCAGACGGCACCTTGCAGGCCGCCGCCGCCCCGCGCTTCTCCACCCATCAATGGCAGCCGAAACCCAGCCCGGCCCGCGGCCAACACACGACCGAAATCCTGATCGAACTCCAAGGCTCCAAAAGGACCTGACACACCCTTCATCTGGCCGAAAGTATCCCGGGGGTGAATTGGCCAACGGCCAAGAGGGGGCTGGCCCCCTCGCACGCTGCCTACCCGCTGCGCACCGTGTCGATCATCAACTGCACGTTTTCCGGGTCGGCATCCGGTGTTATCCCGTGACCCAGGTTGAAAATATGCGGCCCCTTGGAAAAGGCGCGCACAATGCGACGGGTCTCATCCACCAGCGCCTGCCCGCCGGTGACCATGTGCGACGAGGCCAGGTTGCCTTGCACGCAGCCATCTACCTGCACCTGTTCGGCCGCCCATTCCGGCGCAACCGAGTTGTCCAGCGCCACGCAATCGACGCCGGTGGCCTTCGCGAAACCGACATAACCCTCGCCCGCCTCACGCGGGAAACCGATAACCGGAATGCCCGGGTGGCGTTCCTTGAGCGCCTCGGTGATGATCCGGCACGGCTCGACCGCATATTTGGTGAAAGCCTCACCTTTCAGCGACCCGGCCCAGCTGTCGAAAATCTTGACCACTTCGGCCCCCGCTTCGATCTGAGCCGAAAGATATTCGATCGTGGCCGCCGTGATCCGGTCCATCAACGCCTCGAACAGCGCAGTGTTTTCCTCACGCAGGGCGTGGGCGGGGCCCTGGTCAGGGGTGCCACGCCCGGCGATCATATAGGTCGCAACGGTCCACGGGGCGCCGGCAAAGCCGATCAGCGTCGTCTCGGACGGCAGTTCGCGCGACAGGATACGCACGGTTTCATAGACGGGCGACAGGGTTTCGTGGATCGTATCAACGGGTTTCAAGGCGTCGAAATCCGATTGCTGCGTGATCGTCGACAGGCGCGGCCCTTCACCGGTGACGAACCAAAGATCGGCGCCCAGCGCCTGCGGCACCAGAAGGATGTCGGCAAAAAGGATCGCGGCATCGAACCCATAGCGGCGGATCGGCTGCAGCGTCACCTCGGCCGCCAGATCGGGGGTGTAGCACAGCGACAGGAAATCGCCCGCCTGTTCCCGCGTCGCGCGGTATTCGGGCAGATAGCGTCCGGCCTGTCGCATCATCCAGATCGGCGGCGTGTCCAGTACCTCGCCCGCCAGCGCCCGCAGCAGTTTCTTGTTCTCGGCCATGTCAGCCCCCACTATTCCGGTTCGCGCAACGGGTCCGCCTTCAGCGGCAAAATGTCAAGCGTGGCCCCCATTGTCAGGGCAATGTGACGCGACTAAAGCTGTGCCCATGACTTTGACCCTGCCCACCCCCGCATCGCCGCTGAAGATCGGCACCCGTGGTTCGCCGCTGGCGCTGGCCCAGGCCCATGAAACCCGTCAGCGGCTGTGCGATGCCTTCGACCTGCCCGAACAGGCATTCGAGATCGTGGTGATCAAGACCACTGGCGACAACCGCGCCATGATCGACGCGGATCGCCCATTGAAAGAGATCGGAAACAAGGGCCTGTTCACCAAGGAAATCGAAGAGGCGATGCTGGGTGGGGACATCGACATCGCCGTGCACTCGACCAAGGACATGCCCGTCGAACAGCCGCAGGGGCTGGTGCTAGACACGTTCCTGCCGCGCGAGGACGTGCGCGATGCCTTCATCTCGCCTCGCCTCAGCTCGATCCTTGACCTGCCCGAGGGCGCGGTCGTCGGCACCTCGTCGCTGCGGCGGCGGGCACAATTGCTGCACCGCCGCCCCGATCTGAACGTGGTCGAATTCCGGGGCAACGTGCAGACCCGGCTGAAGAAGCTGGCCGATGGTGTGGCCCAATGCACCTTCCTGGCCATGGCCGGCCTCCGCCGCCTGAACATGCAGGACGTGCCTGCCACCGCGATCTCGCCGGATGACATGCTGCCGGCCATCGCGCAAGGCACGATCGGCATCGAACGCCGCGCGGACGACAGCCGGGCCGCCGCAATGCTGGAGGCCATCCATCACGCGGAAACCGCCCAACGCCTGACGGCGGAACGCGCCTTGCTGGCCGCCCTGGACGGGTCCTGCGAAACGCCGATCGCCGGCTTGGCCGAGATAGCGGATGGCCAGCTGCGTCTGCGCGGCGAAGTCCTGCGCCCCGACGGCTCCGAATCGATCTCCGATACTTTGACCGGCGCCATCGAAGACGCGTTAGAGATGGGCCGCGCCATGGCAACCAGATTGCTTGGGCAAGCAGGGCCGGGCTTTTTCGATTGGCGCAAAATTTAGAAAAATTTCGGGAATGTGAACTGCTTCACTGTCGCGGATGTTGATCCCCGGCATAACTGGTATACCGGATCGGGCAAGTCGCTGGTCTCGAATGTATCGAAGATTTTATTTCGTATTCTTTGTAGTTGGTATTCGAGGGGGCGAGACCGGATTGACGGCCTGATCGAGACGGACCGTTGCCAAAATGCTGGCAGCGGTCCGTCGACGACCGCACCAAAGGTACGACCAAATTGGTAACTGGTCGCAGACGGGAAACCTGGGCCGAATCGACCTCATCCGTCGCGCCTGTGTTTGACGTGGTTGAACTTTGCGGAGGAACGTTTTGCCATTGCGTGCAGCTTGTCCTGGTTCCGTCCGCCTTTTGGTTGGAGCAATCGCGGAAACAGACATCGTGCTCGCAACCTCTCAGCAACTGTTTCTGTTCGCGACTCATCCCGAACAAGCCAATGAGATGACACGAGTCATCCCGTCGAGTTTCTACCGTTCACAAAAAATGGATCTTTGCTGGAAAATCGCCTTGTATCCGGGTGTCGGGCAAGGATATACCCGCCAACGGAGACGTGGCCGAGTGGTCGAAGGCGCTCCCCTGCTAAGGGAGTAGGCGGGAAACCGTCTCGAGGGTTCGAATCCCTTCGTCTCCGCCACCCATCCTCACATTGAGATTTTCTCAAGCCTTTGTCTTTGAGTGTTTTTTTGCCATTCCGCAAAGTAGCCCGCTCTACTTTGGCCAATTCTGCTATACAAATCGCTTTACATTTTTCTTTACATTGCTTGCCAGGCAGTGAAGTGACAATGGCTATCAAAACCAGGGAAAAAAGCCTTCTCTATACAAAGGGGTACTAGCAACTGGAAAAGCGTTTTTACAGTAAGTTCAAACCAAGGTTTTCTGTTTCAACGAAGCATTGTCTTGCTGAGGTTCTCCCCGTTACGTCCGTGTCAGAGAATTTCATCCTCATCGAACATCGGGTCGTCTTCCAATTGCGCGCTGAGGTCTTCTACCGACTCGCCGGCCTGCTCAACTGACTCAACACGGCCAAGGTGGAACACGGCGTCGCCTTCGTTGACCACGGGCATCACTGCCCGGCCGACAACCAGCCCGTCGAACGGGGCAAGTATTTCCATCTCCTGCTCTCCGAACGGGTCCGAGACCGACCCCATCAGGTCGCCCTTGCGCACCAGTTCACCGTCGGCTTTGTAGACGCGAAGGACGCCCCCCATCGGTGCGCGCAGCCATTTGCTGGAGTTGCAGAAATGCGGCTTGGCCTTGGGTTTTGAGATGCCTTTTACAGGAACCATCTTCATGTGCCGCATCACGCGCAGGATACCCGCGAGCCCCGCCCGTATCGACAGCTCGTCGAACCGCAGGCCTTCGCCGGCCTCGTAGAGCAGAACATCCGTTCCGGCGTCCTTGGCGGCGGCGCGCAGTGAACCATCGCGCAACGGTGATTTCATGACGATTGGCGCACCGAAAACCTCGGCCAGTTCCTTGGTGTGTGGGTTGTCCGGCGAGATCCGGATCTGCGGGTAATTCGTCCGATGGATCGCGGCCGAGTGCAGGTCGATCCCCAGATCGGATCGCGCCACGATCTCGGTCATGAAAAGATGCGCCAGCCGGGACGCAAGCGATCCGTGTTCGCTGCCTGGAAAGACGCGGTTCAAGTCACGCCGGTCGGGCAGGTAGCGGGAATGGCTGATGAACCCGAATGTGTTGACGATCGGTACCGCGATCAGCGTGCCCTTGAGCGTGGACAGGTTGGGCGCGCGCAACAGACGGCGAATGATCTCGACGCCGATCACCTCATCGCCATGCACGCCGCCGCTGACGAACAGCGTCGGGCCATCATGCCGGCCATGCACGACATGGGCCGACATGGTGACCGGCGTGTGATCCGACAGCACGCTGACCGGCAGATCCACGGTGAGCCGGGACCCCGGCGCCACCTTGGTTTTTCCGATCGTGAAATGAGGCCGCGTCTTCATGGATCAACCTTTGCCTTTGGTCTTGGTCGCCCCGGCCTTGGCGTTCTTCTCTAGGAACTCGATCATCTTGCCGGCGATGTCCAGGCCGGTCGCCTTTTCAACGCCCTCCAGACCGGGCGACGAGTTGACCTCCATCACCACCGGGCCGTGATTGGCGCGCAGCATGTCCACGCCGCAGGCGTTCAGACCCATGGTCTTGGCGGCGCGCACGGCCGTGGCGCGTTCCTCGGGTGTCAGCTTGACCACCTGCGCCGATCCGCCTCGGTGCAGGTTCGAGCGGAAGTCGCCCTCGGCCCCGGTGCGCTTCATGGCGGCCACCACCTTGCCACCGATCACGATGGCGCGAATATCAGTTCCGCCGGCCTCTTTGATGAATTCCTGCAGCATGATGTTCACGCCGGCGCCGCGAAACGCCTCGACCACGGATTTCGCCGAGCGGTTGGTGTCGGCCAGAACTACGCCGATGCCTTGGGTGCCTTCCAGCAGCTTGATCACGATCGGCGCGCCGCCGGCCAGCTTCAGCACCTCTTCCGTCTGTTTCGGGTCATGGGCGAAGGTGGTGACAGGCAGGCCGATACCGTCGCGCGCCAGCAGCTGCATCGAGCGCAGTTTGTCCCGCGACCGTCCGATCGCCACGCTTTCGTTCAGCGGGTAGACGCCCATCATCTCGAACTGACGCAGCACGGCCGTGCCGTAGAACGTGACCGAGGCCCCGATCCGCGGGATCACCGCGTCATAGCCCGTGAGCTTCTGCCCGTTGTAGTAGATCTCGGGGCGGCGGCTGGCGATGTTCATGTAGCATCGCAGCGTGTCGATGATGTCCAGCTCGTGCCCACGCTCTTCGGCGGCGGCCTTCAGGCGCTGGTGGGTATACAGTTTGGCATTGCGCGCCAGCATGGCAATTTTCATTGGCTTACCTTTACTCTGCGTTTCCTGGGTTTCTTGCGCAGCAGGTGCGCGCGATTGGTGTGCACGGCGATGGAATGTTGTTTCAGCGCCGCGCGGCCGACGATCATTTGAAACTTCATGTTGCTGCGGTCAGTCAAAGACACGTCCAGCGGCCAGGTTTCATCGCCGACCCTGATGGTCGTCCGGATGACGATCCGGTTCTCGGGCACCCCGCTTGTGTTCTTGATGTCCCTCCTTTCCTTGATGGGCGCTTCGATCTTTACGAGGCCGTCGCCAGCCGTGTCCTCGGTCAGAAACGACACCCATTGATGGCCGTCGCGCAGAAACCGTTTGATCTCCATCGCGTGCAGGGCCGAGGTCAGCGCCCCGGTGTCGATCTTGGCCTTGATGTTGTTCAGCGGCAGGTCGGGTAGATCGACGTATTCCATCCAACCTATGATCCGCGTCGTATTGTCCATGGTCCCGTCCTGTTTCTGTTTCATGTGTCACACCAACCACGGCATCAGCAATGTCGCCAGGCTGAGCACGAAGAAGAACCCGGCCATGTCGGTGATCGTGGTCAGCAGCGGCCCGCTGGCGGCAGCCGGGTCCTGACCCAGACGCTTGAGCAGCAACGGGACCACGCCGCCGATCGACACGGCCAGCATTGTGTTCAGGGCCAGCGCGACGCCGATCACGATCCCCAGCGCCGGGTTGCCCTTCCAAAGCCACGCGACCACCCCGATCAGGATACCCAGCGCGATTCCGTTGATGACCCCGACCGAGATCTCCTTGACCCAGACCCTGAATGCATCCATCGGGCGCACCAGGCCAAGGCTGAGTTCGCGCATGGTGACGCCCACCGCCTGGTTGCCGGAACAGCCGCTCATGTCCGAGACCATCGGCAGGAAGATGGCCAGCGCGATGACGGCCGCCAGGGTTTCCTCGTAGGCTGAGATCACGCTGGCCGCGATGATGTTCAGCCCGATATTCGCGGTCAGCCATGCCAGACGGCGGCGCGACCGCAGCATCAGCGGCATCGAGCGCAGCTCGTCGCCCACCACACCCTGACGCTTCAGGCTTTCGCTTTCCGACCGTTCGCGGATCGCGTCGGCTACCGCCGTCCGCGACACCACCCCGACCAGGACGCCGTTTTCATCGACGACCGGCACGCCCAGGAACGGGTGCTCGTCAAACACGTCCTCAAGCTGGTCCAGCGGTGCATCCAAAGGAACCGTCAAGGGCGGCACCATGATCGTGGTCAGCTTGTCGCTTCGCTTCGCCGTCAGCAGGCTGCGCAGCGAGACCACACCGACCGCGCGCCCATCCGCATCGACGATATATGGGTGCTGACCACGATACCGCTCGAAATCCTCATCGTCCGATGCCAACTGGCGCAGAACGTTGCCGACGGTCTGATCGTCGCGGAACTTGAACACCTCGGACATCATGAGGCCGCCCGCGGTGTCGTCGTCATAGGCGCTCAGGCGACGGACATCGGCGGCCTCTTCCTCGTCCATTTCGGACAGGATGGCCTCGGCGTCCTCTTCTTCCAGTTCGCCGATCACGTCGGCCTGGATGTCGGAATCCAGCTGCTCGATGATCTCGGCCGCACGATCCGGTTCCAGCCGTTCGACCAGTTCGACGGCCATCTCGTTGGGGGCTTCCTCGATCAGGTCGGCTGCCAGTTCGACCGGTAGGATCTGCAGAACCGTATCCCGCTCCACCGGCGTCAACTGCAACAGCTCGCGCAGCGCCTCGCTGCTGGTCAGCGGGTCCAGCAAGGCAACAAGATCTTCGGCGCGCGCTTCATCCGCCGCGGCCTTGATCCGCTGGGACAGATCTTCGGGTTCCAGAACGGTTTCTGTTGAATCGGTCATCGTCTCGTTGCCTCGCCTGTTGCGCCCGATGTATATTGGTGATAATTTTTTGTCTATAGGCAAAAATTTATGGCTAAATGGCATGCAGGAACTGGAACAGGTCGCAGAAAAGCTAGCTGAACTCTATGGGCGGGAATTCGGCGGAAAATCTTCGGGTCGATACCGGATTCCGCAAAAACTGCTGCGGGAGTTGTGCGGGCGTCGACGTCTTTACGAGGACGACGTGACGGCGTTGTCTCGCGCATTGCTCGAGAAGGGTTATGTACTGATTGATATGGACAGCTTTTTCGTGGTCATGAGTGCGAATTCGTTTGTCAACTACAGGCGGGTGGGCAAGGACGTGTTGCACGGATCGGTTCCACCCGAATGACGGCGCAACCGTTTCAGGACGGAACGATGAACACTGATGACCTGATTGCCTGTCCCGTGTGCGATGTGCTGCACCGTGACCGGGACGTGCCAAAGTACCGGATCGCCAGATGCGCGTGCTGCGGCTCGGTGCTGGCCGCGCCCAAATCGGGTGCGATGACACGTGTCACCATGCTGTCGGTGACCGCGTTGATACTGCTTGTGGCCGCGGCAGGCTTTCCGTTTCTTGAACTCAACGCGCAGGGGCTGTCGCATCGCGCGTCGGTGTACGATGCCGTTCTGGCATTCTCGCAGGGGCCGATGGCCATTTTGTCTTTTGCCACGGCCTTCCTGATCGTGTTGCTGCCGGCGGCGCGGTTCTGTGCGCTGATCTACACGCTGGCGCCGATGGCCTTGGGGTGGCGTCCCGCCAAACACGCGGTGGAAGTCTATCGCTGGGCGGAATGGATCAAGCCCTGGGCCATGGCCGAGATCTTCATAATCGGGGTGGCGGTTGCGCTGGTCAAAGTGTCGGGCCTGGCCCGGGTCGATTTGGGGCCGGCGTTTTGGTCCTTTGCGGCGCTGCTGGTGGTCACGGTGATGACCGACAGCGCAATCTGCAGGATGACGGTATGGAAAACACTGAAAACGCGCAGCGATTCCTGACCGCCAGCCGCGCAGGGTTCATAGGCTGCCGGATGTGCGGGGCCGTCAATCCCGGGGGCTCCGGGGTTTGCACCCTGTGCGGCAGCGCGATTGCGCCGCCGGATCCGGCCAGCTTGCAAGCCGTTTGGGCCTGGCTGGCTGCCGGGCTGATTGCCTATGTCCCGGCCAATGTCTACCCGATGCTGCGCACGACCACGCTGGGGCACAGTTCGGAAAGCACGCTGATCGGCGGCATTGTCGAACTGTTTGCCCATGGCGCTTTCGGGGTCGGTTTCATCGTGTTTTTCGCCAGCATCTTCATCCCGATCGCAAAATTCGTGGCCATCGGATATCTGGCGATTTCGGTGCGCCGCCCGTCGACTCTGGACAGCCACAGCCGGCTGGTTCTGTTCGAGATTGTCGAGTTCATCGGCCGCTGGTCGATGATCGACGTGTTTGTCGTGGCGATCCTGACCGCGCTGGTCCAGCTTGACTTTGCAGCCAGCATCAGCCCCGGTATTGCCGCGGTAAGTTTCGCATTGTCGGTTGCTTTTACCATGCTGGCGGCCCAGAGTTTTGATCCGCGGCTAATTTGGGCCGCCAACAGCCGGAGCGCTGAATGACCCCCCCTGAACCTGCCGATCTAGATGTTGCGGAACCGCGCCCGTCGATGTGGCGCAACCTGTCGCCGATCTGGCTTGTGCCGCTGGTGGCCTTGCTGGTTTCGCTGGGCGTGGCGTGGAAATCCTATGCCGATCGCGGCATTCTGATCGAGATCACTTTCGAAAACGCCTCGGGGATCACCCCGGATGACACAACCGTCCGCTATCGGGACGTGGTGATCGGCAAGGTCGAGGATGTGGGATTTGCCGATGACCTGTCACGCGTGTCCGTCTGGGCCCGCATCGACAAGGAGATTGCACCCTACCTTGACGAGGACGCGACCTTTTGGGTCGTGCGCCCCGAGGTCAGCGCGCGCGGCGTGTCCGGCCTCAGCACCGTCTTGTCTGGCGTTTACATCGAAGGCGCCTGGGATCAGACCACCGGCAAGGCGCGCACCCGGTTCGAAGGTGCGGACAGCCCACCCCTGGCCCATCCCGGTCGGGCCGGCCGGCGGATCACGCTGCGCACCGAGGATGGCCGCATGGTCTCCGAAGGCGCCCCGGTCTTGTTTCGCGGGATCGAGGTCGGACGGCTGGAACGCCCGCGTCTGACGGTCAGTGGCGACAGCATCGTGGTCGACGCCTTCATCGAGGCCCCGCATGACCGCCGCATCAACTCGGCAACGCGGTTCTGGGATTCGTCCGGGTTTTCGGTCTCAATCGGGGCAGGTGGGCTGTCGCTGGACGTGGACAGCATCGCCTCGCTGGTTGCAGGCGGCATCGAATTCGACACGGTGTTCGAGGGCGGCAGGCCGGTCAGTTCCGGCGCGGTCTTCGACATCTACCCCGACGAAGCGTCTGCCCGACGCACGGCGTTCGCCCGGTCGCGATCCGGCGGGGTCGAGGTTGCCGTTGCCTTCGATGACTCCGTTGCCGGCCTGACCAATAGCGCCGCCGTCAAGCTGGGCGGGGTTACGGTAGGCGAGGTTGGCAGTGTCAACGCCGTAATCGAGAACGAAAGCGACGAAGCCGAGGTGCGGCTGGTCGTGAAGCTGTTGCTTGACCCCGCGCTGATGGGACTGCCGCAAGGTGCGGGCGGAGAGGAGGTTTTCGATTTTCTCGAACAGGCCGTCATCAACGGCATGCGGGCTCGTCTTGCCTCGTCCGGGTTGTTCAGTTCCGAGTTGTTCGTCGAACTGGCGACGCTGGAGGATGCTGACCCGGCGGAATTCCAGCGCGATGCCGAGCCGTTCCCGCTGCTGCCAAGCGCCCCGTCGGATTTGCCGGATTTCACGGCCACCGCAGAAGGGGCGTTGGAGCGGATCAGCAACCTGCCGATCGAGGAGTTGATTTCACAGGCCGTCGACACCTTGGCCGGCATCGAGGCGCTGGTTTCGGATGAAAACATCCGCCAGGCCCCACAGGCGGCGGTGGCGCTGTTGCAGGACACCCGCGCGCTCGTGTCGGATCCAGAGACGCAGGCCTTGCCGGCCGAGCTGCGGGCGGCGATTGCCGACCTGCGGTCCATAATGGCCGAACTGGAGCGGGGTCAGGCGGTCGCCAATCTGGCCTCTGCGCTGGAACAGGGCAGCAAGATCACGGCGAATCTGGCCGCGACCTCGGAAGAACTGCCCGCCCTGGTCGATGAATTCCGCACGCTCGCTGCCAAGGCCAACGCGCTGGAAGCCGAAGAGTTGATCCGGGCCGCCAATCAGTTGATGTCCAGTGCCGACGCTTTGATCGGAACCGATGACGCCCGTGCGCTCCCCGGGGCGATGGTTGAGGCGCTCGACGAGGTGCGGGCGACCCTGACCAGCCTGCGCGAGGGCGAACTGGTGGACAACGCCAACGCCACGATGGCCTCGGCCCGCAGCGCCGCCGAAGCCGTTTCGGCGGCGACCGAGGATCTGCCGTCCCTAACCGCCCGGCTGGAGCGCCTGCTTGCCCAGTCCGAAGCCCTGCTGGCCGCTTACGGGGACAACTCGACGTTCAACACCGAGGCGCTGAGCGTTCTGCGCGAGGTCAAGGCCGCCGCGCAGGCGGTGTCTTTGCTGGCCCGCAAGATCGAACGGAACCCGAATTCCCTGGTTTTTGGAAAATGACATGAAAAAAGCTGCGATACTGCTTTTGCCGATTGCCCTTTTGTCGGCCTGTTCAGGCGCAAACGATCCGCGCTACTTGATTGCGGCACCTCCTGGGGAGCGCACCGCCAACCTGCGGTCACGCACGATCGAGGTGAGGCAGGTCTCGCTGCCGGCCTACGCCGCAGGATCGGATATCGTGGCGCAAGGCGAAGGTGGGGCACTGTTCACGCAAGATCGGGCGCAATGGGCCGATGATCCGGCGCGTGGCATGACCTCGGCCCTGGCACGCGGCCTGAGCGAACGAACTGGCGCAGCGGTCGCGGCCGAGCCCTGGCCGCTGAATACCGGTCCGGATGTCCGGCTGGATGTGCGTGTCGATCAGGCCTATGCCCGCGCCGACGGCAATTTCGAATTGTCGGGCCAATACGCGGTCTCATCACCTGAAGGAACCGTTCGCGAGTTCGTGCGGCATTTCGATATCGTGACGCCGATTGTCGGATCAGGCGCGCCGGCCACTGCCAATGCGTTGGGCCGAGCGCTGGCCGAACTGTCCCGGCAAATATCGCAAGCGATGTGAGGGGAAGCGGCCGCCGACGGGCTTCGGAGCGGCTACCGCGATCCAGAAGTTCCTGGCGCACGATAGCCACGGCGCACCATGATGCGTGGGATCTACAAACCCTCGCGGGGGATGAGTGTCGGCTTCCAGAAATCTCCCAAAGAACTGGCATGGCGCTCGAGTACGACGCCACGCGCAGACTTTTGAGCAAATCGCGCAAGCTTATGCGGCGAGCGCAAGCTTATGGGCGGCCATACATCACCTCAGAAATCCAGGTTCTCGACGCTCAGCGCGTTTTTCTGGATGAACTCGCGGCGCGGCTCAACAACGTCGCCCATCAGCTTGGTGAACAAATCATCTGCCTCGACCATGTCATCGACACGCACCTGCAACAGCGTCCGCGCGTCGGGGTCCAGCGTGGTTTCCCAAAGCTGATCGGGATTCATCTCACCCAAGCCCTTGTACCGCTGCAGCGACAGACCCTTTTCACCCTCTTCCAGGATCGCGCGCAACAGGTCCAGCGGGCCGTGGATCACCTGTACCCGATCCCGTCGGACCAACGTTGCAGGCAGGCTATAGACCTCTTGCAGGCTCTGGGTGAAGCTGCCGGTCTTGCGCGCCTCGCCGGATCGCAGCATCGGGCCATCCAGCGTCCGCACTTCCTCGACGCCGCGCAGGATGCGGGCCAGGCGGATCCCGTGATCCTGCGTGATCCGGCCCTGCCAGCCGCGCTCGTATTCCAGCGCGATCAGATCCAGCCGCGCGGCGACCTTGTCGGCCACGCCCTGAAGGTCGGCATCCACCGCGCCCGGTACGAAGGCTCCCGCAACCGCGGCCTGTTCCAGGATATGCCGCGGGTAGTGCGTCGGGAATGCATCCAGCACGCGTTTGAGTTGCCGGGCCTCGTCGACCACGCGGGCCAGATCCTGCCCCACGATTTCTTCGCCCGACCCCAGCCTGAGCACCGCGCCCTCGATCCCCTGGTTGATCAGATAGTCGTCCAGAGCGGCCTGATCCTTCAGGTAGACCTCGGACTTGCCACGCGAAACCTTGTAGAGCGGCGGCTGCGCAATATAGAGATAGCCGCCTTCGATCAACTCGGGCATCTGCCGATAGAAGAAGGTCAAAAGCAGGGTGCGGATATGCGCGCCGTCAACGTCGGCATCGGTCATGATGACGATCTTGTGGTAGCGCAGCTTCGAAATGTCGAATTCGTCCCGCCCGATCCCGGTGCCCAGCGCCATCACCAGGTTGCCGATCTCTTGGCTGGACAGCATCCGGTCGAAGCGCGCGCGCTCCACGTTCAGGATCTTGCCGCGCAGGGGCAGAACCGCCTGCGTCAGACGATCGCGGCCGGTCTGGGCCGAACCACCGGCCGAGTCGCCCTCGACCAGGAACAGTTCGGTCTTGGACGGATCCTTCTCGGAACAATCCTTGAGCTTGCCGGCCAGATAGTTCACGTCCATCGCCGTCTTGCGGCGTGTCAGTTCGCGCGCCTTGCGGGCGGCCTCGCGCGCCAGCGCGGCCTCGATGATCTTGCTGACGATGGTCTTGGCCTCGTTGGGGTTTTCCTCGAACCACTCGGCCAGTTTCTCGTTCATCAGCCCTTCGACCGCAGGGCGCACCTCGGAGCTGACCAGCTTGTCCTTGGTCTGGCTCGAGAATTTCGGGTCGGGCACCTTGACCGACAGCACGCAGGTCAGACCTTCGCGCGCGTCATCGCCGGTAAAGTTGACCTTTTCTTTCTTCGCGATCCCGCTGGATTGGGCATAGTTGTTGATCGTGCGCGTCAGGGCGGCGCGGAAACCGGCCACATGGGTGCCGCCATCCCGCTGCGGGATGTTGTTGGTGAAGGGCAGGACCGTCTCGTGATAGCTGTCGTTCCACCACATCGCGATCTCGACGCCGATCTCGTCGCGCTCGCCCGTGATATAGATGGGCTCGGGCATCATCGGCGTCTTCGAGCGGTCGAGATACTTCACGAACTCCTTGACGCCACCCTCGTAGAACAGCTCGGTCTCCAGCCGCTCGGCCGGGCGCTCGTCGATCAAAATGATCCGCACGCCCGAATTCAGGAAGGCCAACTCGCGCAGTCGCTTTTCCAGCGTCTCGAAGGAATAGTCGAGGTTCGAGAACGTGTCGGTCGAGGCCAGGAACCGCACCTCGGTTCCGGTCCGGTCGCCACATTCGCCAACCACCTTCAGGTGCTCGGCGGTCTCGCCGCGTTCGAACCGGGCGAAATGTTCCTTGCCGTTGCGCCAGATGCGCAACTCCAGCCAGTCGGACAGGGCGTTTACCACCGACACGCCCACGCCGTGCAGGCCGCCCGACACCTTGTAGGAGTTCGAGTCGAATTTCCCGCCGGCGTGCAGCTGGGTCATGATGACCTCGGCCGCCGAGACGCCTTCTTCGGGGTGGATGTCCACCGGAATCCCGCGGCCATTATCGCTGACCGAGACGCTGGAATCGGCGTGAATCTTGACCGTCACATGGTCGGCGTGACCGGCCAGAGCCTCGTCGATGCCGTTGTCCACGACCTCGTACACCATGTGGTGCAGGCCCGAGCCGTCGTCGGTGTCGCCGATATACATCCCGGGGCGTTTGCGGACAGCCTCCAACCCCTTGAGAACCTTGATAGATTCCGCGCCGTATTCCTGATTTGCCTGTGCGTCTTCGGACATGCCGTCAGTACCTATATTATTTTGGTAACTTATACGTTCTCTGGTGGGGAATGTCACGTCATCCCCCCAGATTTTGTGCCGGTTCTTTCGGGCGCGGACCAAGCTGATTTGCCGACCTCAGACGGTCACAACCGATCCAGATCGGCGGCGATGTCAGCGGCGATTTGGCGGGCATCGACATCGCCGCGCTCGGCCGAAAGGCGCAGGCCCAAAAGGTCGGATTGATAGCGCGCCGCCAGCCGTTCGGGATCATGGTCGGCTCCGATCTGCCCTTCCGCCTGCGCCTGCCGGAACAGATCGACGAAACAGGCTTTCATTCGCGACAGATGGGTTGCGGCCAGTTTCGCCAGATCGTGGTCCTTTGCGCTCAACTCGGCATAGGTCTTGGCCAGCATGCAGGCCTTTGCGGGCGCATTCGCGGCCTCGACGACCAAAAGCGGCTGGGTTTTGAGCGCACCCAGCGGCCCTAGCTCCCGGGCCAGGGCGTCAAGCCGGGCAATACCTTCATCCGCATAGCGCTCCAGCGTCAGGGCATACAAGGCATCCTTTGACCCGAAGGCGGCGTAAAAGCTGCCTGGCTTCAACTTCAACGCACGCTCGAGATCCTTCAGGGATGTGCCCGCCCAGCCCTGACGCCAGAACAGGTCTCGGGCCTGCGCGATCAGCGCGTCACGGTCATAGGCAGGTTTGCGGGGCATGTGATCACCAATTTTTGAACGATTACTCAAATATATACTTGAGTGATCGCTCAATAAAGCCTATTTCGGACTCAGCCGCCAGAAAAGGAGACCCGAAATGGCCGAATTCCCCTCGCATGACCTGAACACCGCCCCCGAAGGCTCAAAACCCCTGCTCGAGAAATCGCAGGCCGCGTTTGGCCGCCTGCCGGGCCTGCACAAGGTCATGGCCGAAAGCCCTCAGCACCTTGAGGCCTATCAGGTTCTGCACCACTTGTTCCTGCAGACCGATTTCGACAATGACGAGAAAACCGTCGTCTGGCAGACCATCAACGTGGAGAACGAGTGCCACTATTGCGTTCCGGCCCATACCGGCATCGCCAAGATGATGAAGGTGTCGGACGAGATCACCGAAGCGCTGCGCAATGAAACCCCGCTGCCCTCGCCCAAGCTCGAGGCGCTGCGGACGTTCACGCTTCAGGTGATGAACCAACGCGGCAACGTGACCGACGCGCAGTTGCAGGCGTTCTTCGATGCGGGTTATTCGCACCGCGCTGTTCTGGACGTGATCCTGGGACTGGCGCAGAAAACCATGTCGAACTACGTCAACCACATGGCCCGGACACCGGTGGACGAAGTGATGCGTCCGTTCCTGTGGGAACGCAAGGTCGGCGAGCCGGCCTGATCCGGTCAGGCGGGGGTGACGGTCGAGCCGTCACCCGCGTCATTGACCACGAAAGACTGCGCCCGATCGCCCAGTTCGGTAAACAGCTCGGGGCCTGTTCCGGTCATCCAGGCCTGCGCCCCCAGCGCGCAGATTTCATCATACAGCGCCGCCCGGCGGTCTGCGTCCAGATGGGCCGCCACCTCGTCCAGCAACAGGATCGGCGGCGCCCCGACCTGCGCGGCCAGCGCCCGCGCATTGGACAGAATCAGCGACACCAGAAGCGCCTTCTGCTCTCCGGTCGAACACTCACTGGCCGCAACGCCTTTGGCCGCATAGACCCCATGCAGATCTGACCGGTGCGGCCCCACCAATGTGCGCCCCGCCGACAGGTCGCGGAACCGGCTTTCGGCCAACGCCTCCAACAGATCCTGCGCGCTTTCGGGCATGTCCCCTTCGGACTGAACAAGTTCCAGTTCCGCCGAGGGAAAGGCGGTCTCGGCCTGTTCCTGCGCCGAGCGCAACTGCGCCAGAGCCTTGAGCCGCGCAGCGTGGATGCGATGCCCGGTTTCGGCCATCTGTGCCTCGAGCGCCGCGTACCAATGCGCGTCACGCACCTGCTCTTTCAGCAGGCGGTTCCGTTCGCGCATGGCCTTTTCATAGGTCAACGCCGCCTCGGCATGGCTTGGGTCGAAACTCAGCGTCACCCGGTCCAGAAAGCGCCGTCGGCCTTCGGCGCCTTCGATCCAAAGCCGGTCCATCGCGGGCATCAGCCAGACGACCCGCGACAGCTTGCCCAGATCGATCTGGCTGGCTGCCTTTCCGTCGATCCGAACCTGCCGCGCCGCACCTCCCTCCGACCAGGTTTCGATCTCGGACCGGCGGCCCTGAACGTCCAGCAGACCGCTCAGCTTCCAGCCCAGCGCCTCGGGTCGGCGCGTCATCTCGGCGGCACTGGCCCGGCGCATGCCGCGGCCGGGCGAAAACAGGGATACTGCTTCGAGGATATTGGTCTTGCCGGCCCCGTTCGGCCCGTACAGAGCCACCGGCCGCCCGTCCAGCGCCAATCGCGCCAGCTTGTGCGACCGAAAATGCGAGACCGTCAATTCGGTCAGGGCCAAAGCCATGACCCCTCCCTTCATCCTTGCACAAACACGCGCTCCGGACGCACCCCGCGCCCGCGCGATCAGACGCGCATCGGCATCACGACATAGACCGCGCTCTGGTCATTGCCTTCGCGCATCAGGGTCGGGTCGCCCGCCGAGTTGAACAGGAACACCGCGTTCTCGCGGTCCACCTGGCTTGCGATTTCCAGCAGGTATTTGGCGTTGAACCCGATTTCCAACCGTTCGTCGCCATAGGCCACGGCCAGTTCTTCCTCGGCCGCGCCGCTGTCCGGCGCATTCACCGACAGGACCAGCTTGTCGTTTTCCAGCTGCAATTTGACCGCACGGGACCGCTCGGACGATACGGTGGCCACCCGGTCGACGGCCTGGGCAAATTCTGCCGCGTCCACTTCCAGCTTGCGGGTGTTGTTCTGCGGAATCACGCGGGTGTAGTCGGGGAAGGTTCCATCGATCACCTTCGAGGTCAGCGTGATGTCGGGCGTGGCAAAGCGCACCTTGGTTTCGCTGACCGACACCGCAATATCCATGTCGTCATCTTCCAAAAGCTTGCGCAGCTCACCCACCGTTTTGCGCGGAACGATCACGCCCGGCATGTCCTCGGCCCCCGCCGGAAGATCGGCGTCAATCCGGGCCAGGCGGTGGCCGTCGGTGGCCACGCAACGCAGAACCTTTCCGCCTTCGGGGCCATCGGCCACATGCATGTAGACACCGTTCAGGTAATACCGCGTCTCTTCGGTCGAGATGGCGAATTTCGACTTGTCGAACAGCCGCCGCAGCAGGGCCGCCGAAGCGGTGAAATTCGACTGGTACTCCGAGGACGCCATCACCGGGAAATCCTCTTTCGGCAGGGTCGCCAGCGAGAAGTTCGACCGCCCCGCCTCGACCGTCAGTCGGCCAGCCGCGCTGTCGGCGGTCAGCGTGACCAGCGCGCCATCGGGCAGCTTGCGCACGATCTCGTGCAGGGTCGTTGCCGCAACCGTGGTTGCGCCCGCCCTTTCGACCTGCGCGGGGGCCTTGTCGACCACCTCGATATCCAGATCGGTCGCGCGGAACAGAACCTGATCGCCCTCGGCCTCGATCAGCACGTTGGCCAGGATTGGAATCGTGTTGCGGCGCTCCACAACGGATTGGGCCTGCGAAACGGCCTTGAGCAGCGTGCCGCGTTCGATGCTGATCTTCATACCCTCAATTCCTCTGATTTGAGTGCTTACATGGGCGGGACTGGCAAGTTAGCGGTTCAGCCCTGAGGCACAAGGATTTTTTACCGTTTTCTGTGTCGGAACGTGCAAACCGTCAAGGTCCCGCGCAGCCCTGCACTGCAGTTCCGGGGAAATCGTGGAAAAATGCGCACAGAAAAACCGCCCCCGCGCAGGGCCGGGGCGGTTTGCCGAATTGCAGGGGCTCAGGCTTCGAGCGCGCGGCGCAGCATCTCGACATCTTCGGCGATCTGACCGTCGGTCAGCTTCAGCTCTTCGATGCGTTTGACGCCGTGCATGACGGTGGTGTGGTCGCGCCCGCCAAAGCGGCGGCCAATCTCGGGCAGCGACCGGCTGGTCAGCTGCTTGCACAGATACATCGCCACCTGACGCGGCCGGGCATAGGACCGCAGGCGTTTCGGCCCGATGATGTCGGACAGGCGAATGTTGTAATAGTCGGAAACCTTGCGCTGGATCTCTTCGACGGTGATCTTGCGCTCGGAGGCGCGCAGCACGTCGGCCAGACAGTCCTGCGTAAGCTCCATGTCGATCTCGCGACCGACCAGCGAGGCAAAGGCGAACAGCCGGGTCAGTGCCCCTTCCAGAACGCGCACGTTGGTCGAGATGCGATGGGCCAGGAATTCCAGAACGCCATCGGCGATTTTCAGATCGGGATAGGTTTTGGTGTGTTGCTGGACCTTGGTCTGCAGAATGCCCAGGCGCAATTCGTAATCGGTGGGATGCAGGTCAACCACCAGGCCGCATTGCAGGCGCGACTTGACCCGCTCTTCCAGGTCCTTGATCTCACCCGGCGCGCGGTCGGCCGAGATGATGATCTGCTTGTTCTGATCCACCAGCGCGTTGAAGGTGTGGAAGAATTCCTCCTGCGTCGAATCCTTGCCAGCGATGAACTGCACGTCATCGACCATCAGCACGTCGACCGAGCGGAACAGGTGTTTGAAATCCATCATTCGGCGTTCGCGCAGTGCCTGTACGAAACGGTACATGAACTGTTCAGCCGACAGGTACAGCACGTTTAGCTCGGGGCGTTTGGTCTTCAATTCCCACGCGATGGCGTGCATCAGGTGCGTCTTGCCCAGTCCGACGCCGCCATACAGAACCAGCGGGTTGAAGGTGACGGGGCCGCCTTCCGAAACACGGCGCGCGGCGGCATGGGCCAGTTCGTTGGGCTTGCCGACGACGAAGCTGTCGAAGGTAAAGCGCGTGTCCAGCGGTGCGGCCTGCAACGACTCGAGCGCATCATTCGCGACCGACGCTTCAACCGGCATGTCGATTTCGGCAGGCTGGGGCTTGTCTTCCACGGCGGGGGCTGCGGGGCGTGCGGGCGAATTCGCGGCCACGCGGAACGCCAGGCGCTGGACCGATTCTCCGGCCGTGTTCAGTTCGTACAGGATGAGGTCAGCGAAATTCTGGCTGACGTAGTTGCCCATGAAGTTGGTCGGAACTGAAAATACGGCCACGCCACCTTTCAATTCCTGAAATTCCAGAGGTTCGATCCAGGTCGTAAAATTGTTCCGGCCCACAGCCTTGAGCAATTTATTACGCAGTTGTCCCCATTTTTCTTGTGTCATCCAGCGCCTCACGCATCCCATCTTTATTGGCCAGCCGGCCTTTTTTTTGTAACCGGTCTCCCGGTTCTTTCGCGTTCACTCGACAACAGCTTCCTGTTCGCCAAAACCGGTCGGTCTGGCGTCAGAAACGTGCTTTCCGCCAACGCTCTGTTCTGGCACATCCGAATCCACGGATGCTGGGCCGGCAGAGCGCGCCACAGATTGCAATTTATTGACAGGGCCAAGATCACCGGCAGACCCGAGATCCCGAGCAGATCGACGAACCCGGCAGAACCGGTCGCCGACATTCGTCCCCGAACCCTTCCGATGCCCGTCGGTCAGATCGCGGAAACAGCCTGTCCCCCCAAGCGAGTGAATCGCTGAATATGTCGTAGCAAGAGGCAGAGGGGCCGGGCAACGAAACTCTGATATTGACTCGGGTCTTCGGGCGAAAGAATCTCTCGGTTTTGTGAAGGCGCGGCATTCTGGCAACAACGCAAAAGGCGCCGCACGGGGCGACGCCTTTTTGTTCGTAAATCGTCAACGATTGTTGACGTAAAGTTAGCCCAGCGCTTTGACCCGTGCCGACAGGCGCGACATTTTGCGGGCTGCAGTGTTCTTGTGGAACACGCCTTTGGTGACGCCGCGCATCAGTTCGGGCTGGGCCGCGCGCAGGGCTGCGGTTGCGGCTTCCTTGTCGCCGGATGCGATTGCTTCTTCGACCTTGCGCAGGAAGGTGCGGATGCGCGAACGACGTGCTTTGTTGATTGCATAACGCTTCTCGTTCTGACGAGCGCGCTTCTTTGCCTGGGGCGAGTTTGCCATGTGTCTCTGACCTTTGTTCGGTACGTTTGTCTAGGGTTGCACGTCACGTATATCCCCGCACCGGATCAGAAATCACGAGTGTGAATCGGGCCAAGCGGGCCGCACGCGCATGTATGGTCGCGGTCAATAGCCAAGTTTTCAGTCTTTGCCAAGCCGATTCTCGGCCTTGTTGCCCGCCGGAAAAAAGGCGGGCAGCGCCCGCCTGATCCAACGGTCCTGTCGGCGCCACCTATTTGTCGCGGAACTGGGCCGCGCGCTTTTCAAGGAATGCGGCCATTCCCTCTTTCTGATCCTCGGTGGCGAACATCGAGTGGAACACGCGCCGCTCGAACAGCATGCCCTCGCTCAGCGGCACCTCGTAGCTACGGTTGACCGCCTCTTTCGCGGCCATCGCGGTCAGCAGCGATTTCTCGGCAATCTTCTGGGCCGCGCCGGTCGCCTCTTCAATCAGCTTCTTGGCCGGCACCACGCGCGACACGAGGCCCGAGCGCTCGGCCTCTTCGGCATCCATGAACCGGCCGGTCAGGTTCATGTCCATCGCCTTGGACTTGCCCACGAACCGCGTCAGGCGCTGGCTGCCGCCCATCCCGGCGATGACGCCCAGATTGATTTCCGGCTGGCCGAACTTGGCGGTGTCTGCAGCGATAATGAAATCGCACATCATGGCCAGCTCGCACCCGCCGCCCAGCGCATAGCCCGCGACCGCCGCGATGATCGGCTTGCGGATCGCGGTGATCCGGTCGTTGGCGTCTGCGAAAAGGTTGGTGGTGTAGACATCGACAAAGCTCATCTCGGACATCTCCTTGATGTCCGCGCCCGCGGCGAATGCCTTTTCCGATCCGGTGATGACGATGCAGCGCACCTTGTCATTGGTATCCGCGTCCTCGAGCGCCTCGCACAGCTCACCCAGAAGCTGAGTGTTCAGCGCATTCAACGCATCGGGTCTGTTGAGCTTGATAAGGGCGACGTGGTCTTCGATTTCGACGATGATCGTCTCAAAAGCCATGAGGTCTGAGCTTTCGGTTGTTCCGTTCAGGTCCAATTCCTTACCACGCGAAAAACTCGGATCAAGCTATCTTTGGCATTGCGCGCAATAGAAGGTCGACCGCCCCGACTGGGTGATTCTGCGGACCTCGGCCCCGCAGCCCTCGGTCCGGCAGGGCTGGCCCTCGCGCCCGTAGACGTCGAAACTGTGCTGAAAATATCCAAGCTCTCCATCGGCTTGCCGGAAATCGCGCAGTGAGGATCCACCGGCCTCGATGGCCTCGGTCAGCACCGTCCGGATCACCGGAACCAGGGCTCCGACACGCCCGGCCGAGATCTGACCCGCCTTGCGACGTGGCGACACTCTGGCGCGGTAGAGCGCCTCGCAGACATAGATGTTTCCCAGCCCGGCAACGATTCTCTGATCCAGCAGCGCCGCCTTGACCGGTGTGGACCGGCCGCGGAAGGCGTCGATCAGATAGGTTTCGTTGAAATCGTTGCCCAGAGGTTCCGGCCCCAGCACGGCCAGCAGCTTGTGCTGCTCGGCGGTGGCCGTGGGCATCAGATCCATCGCCCCGAACCGGCGCGGGTCATTGAAGGTGATGCGCGCACCATTGGCCATGTGAAACACCACGTGGTCATGCTTCTGCGGCATCGGATGGTGATGTACGAACTGTCCCAGCGGATCGCCCGACACGGTCATGCGGCCCGACATGCCCAAGTGAATCAACAGAGTCTCGCCGCCGCTCAGATCGGCCAGGATGTATTTCGACCGCCGCCGCAGACGCTCGACCCGCTGGCCGGTCAACCGTTCGGCCATTCGCTCGGGGAACGGCCAGCGCAGATCGGGGCGGTTCACGTCCGCCCTTTCGATCACCACGCCTTCCATCGCCGGGGCAAGGCCGCGTCTTACTGTCTCGACCTCGGGCAATTCGGGCATTAGACGGCTCCTATTCCAAAGGGCCGCATTGTGCCCCGGTTTCCAGGCCCTATAACAGAGACGAAATTCGACGAACGGCAAGGCTTATGTCCGACAACAGCGACAAGACCACTCATTTCGGTTTCGAAACCGTCCCCGAGGCCGAAAAGGCCGGGCGCGTGCAGGGCGTATTCAACTCGGTCGCGTCGAAATACGACGTAATGAACGACGTGATGTCGATGGGCATCCACCGGGTCTGGAAGGACGCGATGATGGACTGGCTGGCGCCACGCCCTGGCCAGCGCCTGTTGGACGTGGCGGGCGGTACGGGCGACATCTCATTCAGGTTCCTCAAACGCGCGGGCCACGGCCATGCCACCGTTCTGGATCTGACCGAGCCGATGCTGATCGAGGGCCGCAAGCGCGCTGAGGCTGCGCAGATGGCCGACAGCCTGGACTGGGTGGTCGGCGACGCGATGGCCCTGCCCTTCGAGGACAACACCTTCGACGTCTACACCATTTCCTTCGGCATCCGGAACGTGACCCGCCCGCAAGAGGCTCTGAACGAGGCCTACCGCGTGCTCAAACCCGGCGGGCGACTGATGGTGCTGGAATTCAGCCAGCTGCCCAATGACGGGCTGCAGAAACTCTATGACCTCTACAGCTTCAACGTGATCCCGCGCATGGGGCAGCTGATCGCGAATGACCGCGACAGCTATCAATACCTGGTTGAATCGATCCGCAAGTTCCCAGATCAGGATACCTTTCTGGGCATGGTGCGCGCCGCCGGGTTCGAGAACGCGAAATACCGCAACCTCAGCATGGGCATCGCCGCCCTACATTCCGGCTGGAAGATCTGACGCATGCGCGGCCCCCACAACATCATCCGCCTGATCCGTACGGGCGCCACGCTGGAACGCACCGGCGCCATGAACGTGGTGCTGGACGCGTTCGAGGCTCCGCGCGCATTGCGGATCCTTGCCCACACCTTAGGCAAACCGTTCCAATGGCTGGGCTACAAGGGCGACCCGAACATGCCGCCGGCCACCCGGGCGCTGACCGCCCTGGGCCCGGCCTACATCAAGTTCGGTCAGGTCCTGTCCACGCGCCCCGATGTCGTCGGCGAGGAGCTGGCCGAACAGCTCCGCGTCCTGCAGGACAAGCTGCCCCCCTTTCCACGCGACGTGGCCATGGCCGAGGTGGAAAAGGAGCTGGGCCAACCGCTGGACGAGATGTTCTCGGAGTTCAGCGAACCGATCGCGGCCGCCTCGATCGCGCAGGTCCACAAGGCCAAACTGGCCAGCACAGGCGAGGACGTGGCCGTCAAGGTCCTGCGCCCCGGCATCGAACGCGCGTTCCGCAAGGATGTGGATGCGTTCTATTTCGCCGCCCGGATCGTCCAGCTTTTCGCCCCCGGTGCGCGCCGTCTGCGCCCGATGGAAGTGATCGAGCATTTCGACGGCGTCGTCCGCGGCGAACTGGATCTCCGGCTCGAAAGTTCGGCGGCTTCGGAATTTGCCGCCAACACGCAGAACGACGAAGGCTTCTGGCTGCCGCCCGTGGTTTGGTCTCTGTCCGCGCGCCGGGTCATGACGCTCAGCTGGGCCGATGGTATCCCGCTGGGTGACAACGCCGCGCTGGACGCCGCCAATCACGACCGCCGCGACCTGGCCAACCGCGTGCTGCGCCTGTTCCTGCTGCACGCCCTGCGCGACGGCTTCTTCCACGCCGACATGCACCAAGGCAACCTCAAGGTCGCCGCGAACGGGGACATCATCGCCTATGACTTCGGCATCATGGGCCATATCGACGAATACACCCGCCGCGTCTATGCCGAAATCCTCTTCGGCTTCATCCGCCGCGACTACAAGCGCGTGGCCGAGGTGCATTTCGAAGCAGGCTACGTCCCGGCCGACCAGGACGTCGATGAATTCGCCCGCGCCCTGCGCGCAGTGGGCGAGCCGATCTTCGGCATGGACGCCACCCATATCTCGATGGGCCGTCTGCTGAACTACCTGTTCGAGGTGACCGAACGCTTCGGCATGGAAACCCGCACCGAACTGATCCTGCTGCAACGCACGATGGTGGTGGTCGAAGGCGTCGCCCGCTCGCTCGACCCGCATATCAACATCTGGGAAGTCGCCCGCCCCGTGGTCGAGGACTATATCAGGCAGTCCATCGGCCCCCGTGCCGCCCTACGGGATTTTGGAAAAACAGCGCTTGTTCTTGCGCGATTCGGCCCACGCCTGCCTGATCTGGTCGAGAACGCCCTGATCGCCCAGACCCGCAACGGTGATCCATCCGGGTCAGATTTCTGGCCCAAGGCCATTCCCGCCGCGATCGGAGCAGCCGCCGGGGCAGTGGCCGTCCTGATCCTTTCGGGCTTTGGCTGAAAGGCGCCGTCGCTTCATCTGGCCAAAAATATCCTCGGGGGGAATCGCGCCCCGGCGCGATGGGGGGCAGACAGCCCCCCTACCCAGCCCGGGATCAGAGCCGCTCGATGGCGATGGCAATCCCCTGCCCGCCACCGATGCACATGGTGATAAGCCCTTTCGACCCGCCGATGCGTTCCAACTCGTACAGAGTCTTCAGCGTGATGATCGCCCCGGTGGCCCCCACCGGATGACCCAGGGCGATGGCCCCGCCATTCGGGTTCACCTTTGCCGGATCCAGCCCCAGTTCCTTGTTCACCGCCAGCGCCTGGGCGGCAAAAGCCTCGTTGCTTTCGATCACGTCGAAATCGCCCGCCGACAAGCCGGTCCGTTCCAACAGGTTGCGCACGGCCGGAACCGGGCCGATTCCCATTACCTCGGGACGAACGCCAGCATGGGCATAACCTAGGATGCGCGCCTTGGGCGTCAGGCCGGCTTTCTCGGCGGCACCCGCCGTGGCCAGAACCATTGCCGCCGCGCCGTCATTGATGCCCGAGGCGTTGCCCGCGGTCACACGCCCATCCTTCTGGAACACCGGCCGCAGCCCGGCCAGGGCCTCGGCCGTGGTGGCCTTGGGATGCTCGTCGACCTTGAAATCGACCATGTCGCGCTTGACCTTGACCTGCACCGGCGCGATCTGGCTGTCGAAATAGCCCGCCTCGATCGCGGCCGCGGCCCGTTGCTGGCTGGTCAGCGCAAACGCGTCCATCTCCTCGCGAGTGATCTGGTGCTCATCGGCCACGTTCTCGGCGGTGACGCCCATGTGCCCGGTACCAAAGGGGCAGTTCAGCGCGCCCAGCATCATGTCCAGCGACTTGATGTCGCCCATCTTGGCACCCCAACGCGCCTGCGGAACGATATAAGGGCTGCGCGACATGTTCTCGGCGCCGCCGGCCACGGCAAACTCGGCATCCCCCAGCATCAGCGACTGCGCCGCTGACACGATGGCCTGCGCACCCGACCCGCACAGCCGGTTGACGTTCATCGCCGGGGTGCCGTTCGGAATGCCCGCCTGCATCGCTGCAACGCGCGACAGGTACATGTCGCGCGGCTCGGTGTTGATGACATGCCCGAACACCACATGCCCGATCTGGTCGCCTGCGACGCCGGATTTCTCAAGCGCGGCCTTGGTCACGACGGTGGCCAGATCGATCGGCGCGGTCGCGGCCAGCGACCCTCCGAACGTACCGATTGCGGTGCGGGCACCATCCAGAATCACGATGTCGGTCATGTCTCTCTCCTCTTGGATTTGCGCGCAGTATGCACCCGCAGTATGGGCCTGTCGCGCGGGACGTTCCGTCATCGGCGGAATTGACAATTCCCGCCCGGACGCGCAAAAAATTCCGCCATGACGGAAAACTCAGACGATATCCTGACACGCCTGCCCGCCCGACTGAAAGAGGCCCGGCGCGCCAAGGGGCTGTCACTGGAAGCGGTGGCCAACCTCAGTGGCGTGTCCCGGTCGATGGTCAGCCAGATCGAACGCGGCGAAAGCAGCCCCACCATTGCGACATTGTGGAACCTGACACGTGCGCTGAACGTAGACTTTGCCGGGCTTCTGGATGAAGAGGTTCAGGGCGACACAATCGAAGTACTGAAACAGTCCGATGTGCCCAGTATCGACAATATGGGGTATGGCTGTCGGATCGGAATCCTTTCCCCGCCAGAAGATGCCGGTGGGCACGAAGTGTACGATATCTGGTTCGAACCGGACGGAAAACTGATCAGCCAACCGCATGCAAAAGGCTCTCGTGAACATTTGACTGTTTTGATGGGATCGGTCGAGATTGAATCCGGCACTGCAACTGAGGTTCTGCATCAAGGCGACACAGGGCGTTATGCAGCGGATGTTGCGCACTCGATCATTGCGCATAATGGACCGGCACGCGTTTTTCTAATTGTGAAAACCGGTCGATAGGATCGACCGGCCGCCTGAACAGGCGGCCAGTCCGGATTGATAAATTATTCCTCGTCGGGTAGGTCGTTTGCGCCGCGGGTTCCTCCACGGTTGGAAACCTGGCCGTCTGTACCGGTAATGCTGCTGAGGCTGCTTCCAACATTGCCCCAGCCGCCATTTCCGCCGCCGCTCACCGCCGAAGCGGTTCCTTTGCCTTTGCTTCCAAAGTCTCGACCAAGCGTGGCCGCACCACCTGAAACAGCCCCGGCCATCGACTGAGCAAGCCCACTGTTACCACCACCGGTATTTCCTTTGCCAGGCCCAGCGAAAGCCGCTGTTGCACCGAACATCAGAGCCAGCGCCGCGGCTGATGAAATCTTAATCATATCGTTTCCCTCCCAGTTGATATGCAAATGAATACGCGGCGTGGAAAAAAGCGGATCACATTGAGTTCAGCAAAAAGTTATCACTCAAAGCTTCCTTCAATCCGTAATGTAAGAAAATTTTCCGCAATACTGACATTCTTCTATTTCGGAAATACATCCGCTATGATAGAAAACAGGGAGTTATGGAGGCCCAGATGGCGAATGCATTCCTATCTCACATCACGGACACCCTCTCGCAGATCAAGGCGGAAGGCCTGTACAAGACGGAACGAATGATCACCTCGCCCCAGGGCAGCGAGATCACGGTGGGCGGACGTCAGGTCATCAACCTGTGCGCCAACAATTACCTGGGTCTGGCCGACCATCCGGCGCTGATCGAGGCCGCGAAGAGTGCGATGGAGCCCAAAGGGTTCGGCATGGCCTCGGTCCGGTTCATCTGCGGCACGCAGGACATCCACCGCGAGCTTGAGCATCGGCTGGCCAAGTTTCTGGGCACGGACGATTCGATCCTGTTCGCGGCCTGTTTCGACGCCAATGGCGGGTTGTTCGAACCCCTGCTGGGACCCGAGGATGCCATCATCTCGGACAGTCTGAACCACGCCTCGATCATCGACGGGATCCGACTGTGCAAGGCCAAACGCTATCGCTACATGAACAATGACATGAACGACCTCGAAGCCTGGCTGAAACAGGCGCGCGAGGACGGTGCCCGGCACATCATGATCGCCACCGACGGCGTGTTCTCGATGGATGGCTACCTGGCCAACCTGCCCAAGATCCGCGAACTGGCCGACAAATACGATGCGATCGTGATGGTCGATGACTGCCACGCCACCGGCTTCATGGGGCCGCGCGGCGCAGGCACGCCGGATCATTTTGGCGTGGACGTGGACATTCTGACCGGGACATTGGGCAAGGCACTTGGGGGGGCAATCGGCGGTTATATCGCCGGGCCGCAGCCAGTGATCGACCTGCTGCGGCAGCGGGCGCGGCCCTATCTGTTCTCGAATTCGCTGCCGCCGTCCATCGTCGCTGCCGGGCTCGAGGCGATCCGCCTGGTCGAAGACGGCGACATGCTGCGCAAGCAATTGTTCGGCAACGCCAAATACTGGCGCGCCGGGCTGGAAAAGCTGGGGTTCGACCTGCTTCCGGGTGAACATCCGATCATCCCCGTGATGCTGGGCGAGGCGCAGTTGGCGCAGGACATGGCCGCCCGCCTGTTCGACGAAGGGGTCTATGTCTCGGGCTTCTTCTTTCCGGTGGTCCCGCGTGGCCAGGCCCGCATCCGCACCCAGATGAACGCGGCGCTGACCCGCGACGAGCTGGACCGCGCCCTGGCGGCCTTTGGCAAGGTCGGCAAAGAATTGGGGGTGATCTGATGCGGCCCAACACGATGAAGGCGCTTGAGAAGTCCAAGCCCGAAGAAGGGCTGTGGATGGTGCAGGCCCCGGTCCCCGAGATCGGCCCCGACGAGGTTCTGATCCGCGTGAAGAAGACCGGGATCTGCGGCACCGACATCCATATCTGGAACTGGGATGAATGGGCGGCGCACACGGTGCCCGTCCCCATGATCACCGGCCACGAATTCGCCGGCGAGATCGTCGAGCTGGGCCGCAATGTGACCGGGTTGAAGATCGGCCAGCGCTGCTCGGGCGAGGGTCACCTGATCGGCACCGAAAGCCGCCAAAGCCGCGCGGGCAAGTTCCACCTCGACCCGGGCACGCGCGGGATCGGGGTGAACGAACAGGGCGCCTTTGCCCAATATCTCAAGCTGCCGGCCTTCAACGTGGTGCCGCTGCCCGACAACGTCCCCGACGAGATCGGCGCGATACTCGACCCGCTGGGCAATGCGGTGCACACTGCGCTGAGTTTTGATCTGCTGGGCGAGGACGTGTTGATCACCGGCGCGGGCCCGATCGGGATCATGGCCGCCGCGGTGGCCCGCCACGCAGGCGCACGGCATGTGGTGATCACCGACATCAACCCCGATCGACTGGCGCTGGCGCAGCATGTCGTACCCTCGGTCCGGGCGGTGAATGTGGCCGAGGAAGACCTGCAATCGGTGATTTCCGACCTGGGCATGAGCCAGGGTTTTGACGTGGGGCTGGAAATGTCGGGCTCGCAGGCGGCGCTAGACCAGATGGTCGAGGCGCTGGTGATGGGCGGCAAGATCGCCCTGCTGGGCATTCCGCCCGGCAAATCGCCCGTCGACTGGAACCGCATCGTGTTCAAGGCGATCACCATCAAGGGCGTCTACGGCCGCGAGATGTTCGAGACCTGGTACAAGATGATCGCGATGCTGCAGAACGGGCTGGATGTCAGCCGGGTGATCACCCATCGCTTTGCCGTCGATGATTTTGCGCAGGGCTTTGCCGCCATGAAGTCGGGAAAATCGGGCAAGGTGGTGCTGGATTGGACCTGACCCTCTGGATAGTTGCCAACGCACCTTCTAGACAGGTGCGCACACATGCCGGGGAGGAAATGAGATGGCCGACAAAGCCAAGGGCGACCGCCCGCTGGAACGCGGAATCGAAGACACGCTGGTGACCGATTTCGCGGATACCCACCGCAAAAGCTATGGCGACTTCCTGCAGCTCAAAACCCTGCTGAACCTGCAAAAAACCTTTCAGGACCCGGCCCAACCCGATGAAATGCTGTTCATCATCATCCACCAGGTCAGCGAGCTGTGGCTGAAACTGATGCACCATCAGCTGGTCGAGGTACGCCGGTTCCTGCAGCAGGATGAGTTCGGCCCTGCGATGAAGAACCTGGACCGGATCAAGGCGATCCAGCGGCAGTTGATCGCCGCGTGGGAAACCCTGCTGACCATGACGCCCGCTGACTATATGACCTTCCGCAAGGCGCTGGGCAATTCATCCGGCTTCCAAAGCTATGGCTATCGCCAGATCGAATTCATCCTAGGCAATAAGGACACCGCCACTCTGAAGGTGCACGAACACGACCCCGAAGTGATGGAGATGCTGACCGCCGCCCTGGTCAAGCCGTCGCTGTATGACGAGGTTTTGCACATGCTGGCGCGGCAGGGGTTTGACGTGCCGCAGGACCTGTTGGACCGGGACTATTCAAAGACCTATTCAGGTGATCCGCGCATCGTGAAAATCTGGGCCGAGATCTACCGGAACACAGGCCGGTACTGGGACCTGTATGCGCTGGGCGAAAAGCTGATGGATGTGGAATCGCTGTTCCAGCGTTGGCGCTTCGACCATGCGACCGCCGTCGAACGTGTGATCGGCATGCAGCCCGGCACCGGCGGCTCCAGCGGCGTGGCCTTCCTGCGCAAGGCGCTGGACTTGCGGTTTTTCCACGATCTCTATGACGTACGCAGTGACCTGATGTATGGCGGACAGGGCTGAGCCATGCTGTATCGCGGATTTTCCCAAAGCGAGCTGGAACGCGAATACGCGCCCAGTTCGATGATCGGCGGCGACCTTGCGCCCTATCTGGCGGCCTATTCGGCGCTAAGCGCACAGGCACGGTCGCAACTGACGGTGCAAGAGAACCTCGGCTATGGCGAAACGCCCGCGCAGGTGCTGGATTTCTTTCCCGCCCGAACGCCCGGCGCACCGCTGCATGTGTTCATCCATGGCGGCTATTGGCAGGCGCTCAGCCAGCGCGATTCGGCGATGATGGCGCCCGCGCTGGTCGAAGGCGGGCAGGCCTTTGCAACGGTGAACTACACGCTCGCCCCCGACGCGCGGCTGGGTCAGATGGTCGATGAATGTCGGACCGCGCTGATATGGCTGGCCACCCGGGCCAAGTCGCTGGGGTTCAACGCCTCGCATGTCACCCTGTCCGGGCACAGCGCCGGTGCGCATCTGGCGGCGATGGTCATGGCGACATCGGCCGACCAATTCGCCCGGATAGGCTTGCGGGTGCGCGAAGTCATCCTGATCAGCGGCGTCTACGACCTGGAACCGATCAGCCTCACCCCGGTCAACGATCCGCTGCAGTTGACCCCGGTCGAGCTGCACGACCTGTCTCCCATCCTGAACCTGCCGGCGCCCGGGCCGCGCTATCGGGTCACGGTGGGCGAGCGGGACACCGGCGAGTTCATCCGCCAGAGCCGCGACTATGCCGAAGCGTTGCGCAAGGCCGGCCATGCCGTCAGCTTTGATCTGCAGCCGGGCACGCACCATTTCGACATCATCCTCAAGGACGCGACGTTTCTGAACGACCACCCCTGAAAACGAAAACGGCGGCCCCTGGGGACCGCCGTTTCTTTCGATTTCGGCCGGATCAATCCAGCGTGCGGGTCACTTCCTCGCGCTCGAAGATCTCGATCACGTCGCCGGGGCGGATATCGTCGTAGTTCTCGAACGCCATACCGCATTCCTGACCCGACTGAACCTCGGCCACTTCGTCCTTGAAGCGTTTCAGCGTCTTCAGCGTGCCTTCGTGGATCACCACGTTGTCGCGCAGCAGACGCACGCCGGCCGAACGGCGGGCAACGCCCTCGGTGACCAGACAGCCGGCAACCTTGCCGACGCCGGTGACCTTGAACACTTCCTTGATCTCGGCATAACCGATGAACTTCTCGCGGATCTCGGCGCTCAGCAGGCCCGAGGCGGCGGCTTTGACGTCATCCACCAGGTCGTAGATCACCGAGTAGTAGCGGATTTCCACACCCTTCTGGTTGGCGGTGTTGCGCGCCGAGGCATTGGCCCGCACGTTGAAGCCAAAGACCGGAGCCCCCGACGCTTCGGCCAGGCCGATATCGGTTTCGGTGATGGCGCCGACGCCCGAGTGCAGCACGCGCACGCGCACCTCGTCGTTGCCGATCTTCTCCATCGCCTGCACGATCGCCTCGGCCGAGCCCTGCACGTCGGCCTTGACCAGAATGGGCAGCTCGGCCACGTTCTCGTCTTCCTTGGCCTTCTGCATCAGCTGTTCCAGCGTGGTCGCGGCACCGGCGGCGGCGCGCTTGTCCTTGGCGACCTGCGCACGGTACTCGGCGATCTCGCGGGCCTGCGCCTCGGTCTCGGTCACGTTCAGAACGTCACCGGCCTCGGGCGTACCGTTGAGACCCAGGACCTCGACCGGAACCGAAGGCCCGGCTTCCTGGACGCGCTCGCCTTTGTCGTTGATCAGTGCGCGGACCTTGCCGTACTGCTCGCCTACGACGAAGATGTCGCCTTGGCGCAGCGTGCCCTTCTGGACCAGCACAGTCGCAACCGGGCCACGGCCCACGTCCAGCTGCGCCTCGATCACGGCACCTTGTGCGGCGCGGTTCGGGTTGGCCTTCAGCTCGAGGATCTCGGCCTGCAGCGCGATGGCTTCCAACAGATCGTCCAGGCCCTGGCCCGTGATGGCCGAAACCTCGACATCCTGAACGTCGCCGGACATCTTCTCGACGATCACCTCGTGCTGCAGCAGGTCGGTGCGCACCTTGTCCGGGTTGGCTTCGGGCTTGTCGATCTTGTTGATCGCCACGATCATCGGAACACCGGCAGCCTTGGCGTGATTGATCGCCTCGACGGTCTGCGGCATCACCGCGTCATCGGCGGCAACCACCAGAACCACGATATCGGTCACCTGTGCCCCGCGCGAGCGCATCGAGGTAAAGGCCGCGTGGCCCGGCGTATCCAGGAAGGTCAGCGTGGTGCCGTCGTTGGTCTGCACCTGATAGGCACCGATATGCTGGGTGATTCCACCGGCCTCGCCCGACACGACCTTGGTGTTGCGGATCGCATCCAGCAGCGAGGTCTTGCCGTGGTCGACGTGACCCATGATGGTGATGACCGGCGGACGCGGCTGCAGGTCTTCTTCCTTGTCCTCGATATCGGCGATGACGTCTTCGACATCGGCGTCAGACACCCTCACGACCTTGTGGCCGAATTCCTCGATGATCAGTTCGGCGGTGTCGGCGTCGATGCTCTGGTTCTGCGTGACCATCATGCCCATGTTCATCAGCGACTTGACGACGTCAGCCACGCGTTCCGCCATGCGGTTGGCCAGTTCCGAAACCACGATCGTCTCGGGCAGCTGAACCTCGCGGATCACCTTTTCACGCTCGACCGATCCCCCCATGGCCTTCTGGCGCGCGCGCTCCTGCTTGCGCTTCATCGCGGCCATGGACCGCTGACGCCCACCTTCGCCGCCCGAAAGCGCCTGGTTCAGGGTCAGCTTGCCTGAACGGCGGCCATCGTCACGGCCTTTGCCACGGCTCTGGCGCTGTTCGCGCTCGCGGTCGGTCTTGCGCGGCGATTCGGCAGGCGCCTTGCCCACCGGCGCGGCCTTGGCCTTGGGCGCCTCTTTCGCTGCGGCGGCCTCGGCGGCCGCACGCTGAGCGGCCGTCTCGGCCTCTTTGCGCTGGCGCTCTTCTTCTTCCGCCTTCTGGCGCGCTTTTTCTTCGGCCTCGCGCTGTTCGCGCTCCTTGGCCTCCTGTTCGGCGCGACGACGCTCGCGCTCTTCGGCGCGCGCCTTTTCTTCGGCCTCACGCTTGGCGGCCTCTTCGGCCTCGCGTGCCTTTGCGGCCTGCAACGCCTTCAGGCGCCGCGCCATTTCGGCGTCGGAAATCCCGGCCGGCCGACGCGAAGGATCACCCGCCGGCGCAGCGCCGCCGCTGGGTTTGGTCGCTCCCGGCTTGGGAACCACCACGCGTTTGCGTTTGGTTTCCACCACGACATTCTTGGTCCGTCCGTGGCTGAAACTCTGTTTCACGTTCCCGGGGCGTGCCCCGCCACGCAGACCCAATGTCTTTTTGCCGTCACTATCGCTCATAAAGCTTCTTACCCTTCCGCGCGGCCCTTGCCGCCGTCATCCGTTTCGCGCAAGCCACGCAGGCGCTGCGCTTCCTCTACAACACGTTTGGCGAGTCCGCCAGAGGCGAGCGCCGCATGAATCACCGTTTGGCGCCCAAATGCCTGTCCAAGCTCGTCCGCGGTCAGCCAGCCGATGTATTTGCCGAAATGCGGCGTGCTCAGCTTGGACTTGCCGCGCCCCGACCCGTCAACCGCCTGGATCAGCACCCAGGCCTGTTCCCGGTCCAGCCAGGTCTTGACCTTTTCATAGCCCGCGACCGCGTCACCCGACTTGCGCGCCAGACTGATCAGCTCGACCACCCGGCGCGACAATTGTCGTTCGACCTCGTCCACCAGGTTCTGCGGCACGGTGACCTGCGCCTTGAACCCGCGCGCAAACAGCTTCTTGCCGACAGCCGTATCCAGCGCCTTGCGGTCTGCCGAGACATAGACCCCACGCCCCGGCAGTTTCGCCGCGACGTCCGGAAACACCTGACCGTCCGGGCCGGTTACAAAGCGGATCAGGCCGAATTTCGGCTGCACCTCGCCCGTGGCGATGCATTTCCGCTCTGGCCCGTCGGACCGATCTTTATGGACGCCACCGCGACTCATTCACGTCATCCGAGGCCCGAGATCAGGCCTCGGCCTCCTCTTCCACCGTTTCGCCCTCAGCGTCTTCCTCGGGCTGCTCCAGCTCGGCGGGATCGACCCAGCCCAGCATGACCCGCGCGGTCATGACCAGATCCTGCGCCTCTTCCAGCGACACGCCGAAGGGTTCCAAGATACCGTCATCTTTGACCCGCTGGCCCTCAACCGTGGTCCAGCCGCCGGCCAGTTCCCAATCGGCGCAGGTGGCGAAGTCCTCGAGCGTTTTCACGCCGTCCTTGGCCAGTGCCTCAACCATCTGGGGTGTCAGGCCTTCGAATTCAATGAGGCTGTCCTCGGCGCCCAGCGCGCGGGCGTTGTCCAGCGCCGCCTTGGCCTGGGCCTCGATAACGTCGCGGGCGCGTGCCTGCAGCTCATGCGCGGTGCCTTCATCGACGCCGTCGATCACCAGCAGCTCGTCCAGTTCGACATAGGCCACCTCTTCAAGGTTGGTGAAGCCTTCCGAAACCAGAAGTTGGGCAAAGAATTCGTCCAGGTCGAGGCTGTCCATGAACAGCTTGGTCCGCGTCTCGAACTCCTTCTGGCGGCGGGCCGATTCCTCGGCCTCGGTCATGATGTCGATGTCCAGACCGGTCAGCTGGCTGGCCAGTCGCACGTTCTGACCACGCCGGCCGATCGCCAGAGACAGCTGTTCCTCAGGTACGACGACCTCGATCTTGCCGGCTTCCTCGTCCAGAACCACCTTGGAAACCTCGGCCGGCTGCAGCGCGTTCACCAGGAAGGTCGGCTGATCCTCGTTCCACGGAATGATGTCGATCTTTTCGCCCTGCAGCTCGTTCACGACGGCCTGCACGCGGCTGCCGCGCATACCGACGCAGGCACCGACAGGGTCGATCGAATTGTCATACGAGATCACGGCGATCTTGGCGCGCGATCCGGGGTCGCGGGCCACGGCCTTGATCTCGATGATGCCGTCATAGATTTCCGGCACTTCCATCTTGAACAGCTCGGCCATGAACTCGGGCGCGGTGCGCGACAGGAAGATCTGGTGACCGCGCGGTTCGCGACGGACCTCCTTGATGTAGGCGCGCACCCGGTCATTGGGGCGATAGCTTTCGCGACCGATCTTGTCGTTGCGGCGCAGAACCGCCTCGGCCCCGCCCAGATCGACGATCACGTTGCCGAATTCCTCGCGCTTGACGGCGCCGTTGATGATGGTGCCGACACGATCCTTGAAGTCTTCGTACTGGCGGTCGCGCTCGGCCTCACGGACCTTCTGCAGGATGACCTGTTTGGCCGACTGCGCGGCGATCCGGCCCATTTCCACGGGCGGAACCTCTTCCTGGAACACGTCGCCCACCTGCGGACCGGTCGAGAAATCCTCGATCGGCTGTCCGTCGCGCAGCCAGACCGCGCGGCCATCCTTGCTGGGCTCGAAATAGGCGCGCGCCTGATCGACGGTCATCTCGGCCTGATAATTCTCAAGCTCGTCCTCATCGACCACGGTGCGGACGCGGGTAAAAGTCGCCTTGCCGGTCTTGCGGTCGATCGACACGCGGATGTCCATCTCGGCGCCGTAACGGCTCTTGGCGGCGCGGGCGAGCGATTCCTCCATCGCTTCGACGACCAGACCGGGGTCGATCATCTTTTCGCGGGCCACGGCCTCGGCGGTCTGCAACAGCTCAAGCTGGTTTGCTGAGGTGATTGCCATCAGTTCGTCTCCTCTTCGGACCCTTCGGTCTCAATCTCGTCGAAAGCGTTTTCGTTCAGGGCGCCGGCATCCTTGCGCTGGCGCAGCATTTCCTTGATCAGGTCATCGGTCAGAACCAGCTTGGCATCGCTCAGCCAGTCGAATTGAAGACCGATGGTGACGGTCTCTTCGCCGTTGGGGATGTTGATCAGAACCTCGTCCCCCTCGACGCCGGCCAGTTCCCCCTTGAAGCGGCGGCGACCGTCGATCAGTTCGGTGGTTTCCAGCTTGGCCTCGTAGCCCTCGAACGTCTCGAAATCCTTCAGCCGCGTCAGCGGACGGTCGATGCCGGGACTGGACACCTCGAGCGTGTAGGCGTCAAGGATCGGGTCCTCGACATCCAGCGTGGCGCTGACCGCGTTCGAGATCTCGGCGCAATCATCCACCTCGATGCCACCATCGGGCTTGTCGGCCATGATCTGCAGCGTGGTCTGCTTGCCGCTCATCAGGCGGATGCGGACCAACTCATACCCCAGATCCTCGATCACCGGAGTGATGATCTCGGCCAATCGTCGGTCGATCGCCGCCTTGGCTATCAGGTCGTTTGTCATATGGTGCTCTACCCTTCGATCGGGCACAAAAAAACGGGCGCGCGGCCCGTCGAATTTTCCGGTGGAGCCTCGGACCAGAAGTCCGACACGCCGCTGTTGCAACTGCATATACGCAGGACGACCCGAGTCTGCAACCCCTGCCGTCAACCAACCGACAATCGGCGTCGGTTTTCAGGCCGGGTTCAGGCTATCCACCAGCGTTCCGCGATTCGCCCATCGTCCAATGGCGCGCCCCGCCCGATCCGGCGCGGCAGGCCTACGGTGCCGGAGATCGCCAGCGACATCTCCGATTCGCTGGGGAAGAACCGCACGCCACCCAGACCGCGCAGCCCTTGCGCCGCCGGCAGCACCGACACGTCCACATAACGATCGCGCAGCGCCTCGGCGCGCACGGCCGGGTCGGGGATCACGATGATGTCGACCGCCTCCAGCCAGCCGGCATGACCATCCTTGTAGTGGCCATCTACCCGGCGCCCGCGGAAATGGCGCCCGTCTTCGGCGCGTTCGACCCGGTAACACCCGGTGCCGTTCGCCTGCTGCAGCGGCGAAACGCTCTGCCCATCGCGGGTGATGACAAACCGGGTATCGGCCAGCAGGAAAGGCAGGCCGGGGTTGGCCTCGGCCAGTTCGATCTGGATGCGGTCCGGCGCCAGGGCTTCGGTGCGCCCGACCTCGGACAGGACCGCAAGAACATCCTCGGCCGTCAGTGCCGCACCGTCGTGAAACACCGCATCCGCACGCAGGTCGAACGTCCAGACCCGGGCCTCGGAATCGGTCTGCCAAGCGGTTGCCAACTCGCCGCGCAGAGTGCCGTCCGGCGCGATCTCGGTCAGGGTGTCGAACACCGCACCCCGGGCCAGCCGGTCCAGGCTGTCGTCACGCGGCACGGCGATGCGCAGCACGCCGCCCGATTTCGGCGTATCCGCCAGCGAGGCCCCCGTCGCGGCCAGCAGGGCTGCGGCGGCACCCGAGGTGAACAGAGCACGGCGGTCGATGCGGGTCATGCCACCTCCTGCGCGGCTCGGTCCATGATGCGCACCAGTTCGGCGCTGATCCCGGGTTCCGACAGGGCGTGACCAGCCTGCCGCACCATCTTCAGCTCTGCCTCGGGCCATTTCTCGGCCAGGCTCCAGGCCGCTTGCGGGGGGCAGATCATATCGTAACGGCCCTGCACGATATGGCCGGGAATATGCGCGATCCGGTCCATCTGATCCAAAATCTGACCGTCATGTTCCAGAAACGCCTTGTTGATGAAATAGTGATTCTCGAGCCGCGCGAAGGTGCGGGCATATTCGCCGGGGCTTTCACCGACGGCCCCGTTCGTGTGGATCGAGGCCAGCGCGTTTTCCCAATGCGACCAGGCGCGGGCGTACAGGATCTCGGTCGCCCGATCGCCCGAAAACAGCCGCTTGTTGTAGGCGCCGATGGTGTCGGACAGTTCCGAGTCGCGCAGCAGCGAGGTGAAGCGCGCCCATTGCTCGGGCCAGAACTTGCCGGCCCCGCCGCCATAGAACCAGTCGAGCTCCGCCTGCGTGGCCAGAAACACGCCGCGCAGAACCAGGCGGGTCACCCGGTCGGGATGGGTCTGGGCATAGATCAGCGCCAGCGTGGCGCCCCAGCTGCCGCCGAATACGATCCAGTCGTCGATCTCGAACAGTTTCCGCAGACGCTCGATATCGGCCACCAGGTGCCAGGTTGTGTTGTTCTCGACCGAGGCCGTGGGCCGCGACCGGCCGCAGCCGCGCTGGTCGAACAGAATCACCCGGTAGACCTCGGGGTCGAAATAGCGCCGCATGGCCGGGCTGCAGCCGCCGCCGGGGCCGCCATGCAGAACCACCACGGGAATCCCGTCGGGATTGCCGCATTGTTCCACATATATGCGGTGCCCGTCGCCCATATCCACCATGCGCTGGTCGAACGGATCGACCGGCGGGTAAAGATATTGCACTGCGCGCTTTTGGTCCGGGTACTTGTCCATTATGGCCCTATATAGTCCTACAGCGTAAAAGAGCACACGGAGACAGGAATGCAAGCGCATCCGAACACGGTTGACCCGTCCGAGATCGCAAAATTCGAGGCCATGGCCGCCGAATGGTGGGACCCGCACGGGAAATTCAAACCTCTGCACATGCTGAATCCGTGCCGCCTGGACTATATCACACAGCAGATCGCGGGCGAATTCGACCGGGACCTGACGGCAGCGAAACCGTTCGAGGGCCTGCGCTTGCTGGATATCGGCTGCGGCGGCGGGCTGCTGAGCGAGCCGATGGCGCGGCTGGGCGCCGATGTCGTAGGCGCCGACGCGGCCGAGCGCAACCTGCCCGTGGCCCGAATCCATGCCGAACAATCCGGCCTGCAGATCGACTATCGCCACACCACCGCCGAGGCATTGGCCGACGCGGGCGAACAGTTCGACGTGGTCCTGAACATGGAGGTGGTCGAGCATGTGGCCGATCCGCTGGCCTATCTGACCGCCACGCAACAGCTGCTGAAACCCGGCGGGCTCGAAATCTGTTCCACCATCAACCGCAACCCGAAATCCTATGCGATGGCGATTTTCGGGGCCGAGGTCGTCATGCGCTGGCTGCCGCGCGGCACGCATGAATGGTCCAAGTTCATCACCCCGGACGAGCTGTTCGATCTGCTGCGCCAGGCTGGTCTGGACCCGGTGGACCGCAAGGGGTTCGTGTTCAACCCGATCACCTGGAGCTGGTCGATCTCGGACCGGGATCTGAGCGTGAACTACGTCACCGCCAGCGTGAAGCCGGGCTGAAGACTATTCCTCTTCCAGTTTCATGCGCAGGTCGCGCAGAACCGGCAGGGTCGCGCGCACACGCTCAAGGCCCAGCTCGCCCACAACCCGGTTGATCAGAGGTGCGATGGCCGAGATCGCCTGATCGCGCGCCCGTCGGCCTGCGGGGCTGATCGCCACCATCTTGCGGCGGGCATCGTCCCAATCGGGGCGGATGTGGATGTATCCGGCCCATTCCAGTTTGGCCAAGGTGTTGGTCATCGCCCCGCGGGTCACATGGAATGTGCGGGCCAGTTGGGCAGGCGTCCGCTCGCCCCCCACGAACACCAGGTGGTTCAGCACCGAGAAATGCGAGATTTCCATTCCCTTGGGCAGAACCCGGCTCAGCCGGTTCCGCAGCAATTGGTCCGCAGTCAGGATCTCGCTGAACAGCGCGACCGCCAGGGCGTTGGTTTCGTCAGTCATTACCCGGCTCTGGATCAGGGCCCGTCGAACGGGCGAACATGTGTCAGGGACGGCACGCGCCGCCGTGCCTCTGTAACAGACCTATCATCCAGATCAAAAAAGTGAATGCCGGTCTGAGTGCCTGCGTCGATCAGCACCTCGCCCCAGGGCGATACGACCATGCTATGCCCGTGGGTATGGCGCGTTTTGCCCCGGGTTTTGGGGTGTTCTCCGGTCTGCGCGGGGGCAATGACCCAACAGCCGGTCTCGATGGCGCGGGCGCGCAGCAGCGGTTCCCAATGGGCCGCGCCGGTCACCGGAGAGAACGCCGCCGGAACCGTCAGGATCGTGGCCCCGCCCTGTGCCAGCGCGGCGTGCAGATGCGGGAACCGGATGTCATAGCAGATGGTCATACCGACCTTGCCGAAGGCGGTCTCGGCGATCTCCGCCCGCGACCCGGGGCGATAGCTGGCCGATTCGCGAAAGGTCTCAGTCTCGGTGACCTGCACGTCGAACATGTGGATCTTGTCATAGCGCGCCACGATCCCGCCCTGCGGGTCGATCATGAAGGACCGGTTGGCGAACCGCCCGTCGGCGTCATGTGTCTTCAGCCCCAGCGATCCGATCAGCAGCCATACGCCCAATTCCGCCGCCTGTTCGCGCAGGCCCGCCAGGGTGATGTCGTCTTCTTCGTGCTGCAGCACCTCGCGCTGGCGCGTTGCGCTGGTCGAGACGCAGTTGGTGACCTCGGGCGTCAGGATGAACCGCGCGCCCCGGTCCGCGGCCTCGGCCATCATGGCACGCACCATGTCCAGGTTCGCGGCCGGGTCGTCCGACGAGGTGATCTGCAGCAGGGCGGTTTTCATCAGGCGGCCAACAGCGGGTCCAGCTTGCCGGCCTGTTCGAGTTCGTACAGGTCGTCGCAGCCACCGACATGGGTGTCACCAATGAAGATCTGCGGCACCGTGCGCCGTCCGCCCGCCCGCTGGATCATCTCGGGCTTGCGTTTGGGGTTCATCAGAACGTCGATCTCCTCATAGGCGACGCCTTTCTGATTCAACAGCCGTTTGGCCGCGTGGCAAAAGCCGCACAGCGGCGATGTATAGATGACAACCGGTTTCATGGTCCGTTCCCTTGGATTTCGCGCAATCTAGGGGGAATTAGGCATCCTTGGCAACGCGCGCCAGTACCAACACGGAAATATCATCCGCCCCGGCCACCCGGCAGGCGCGGGCGCAGGCCGCCAAGGTCGCGCCCGATGTCATCACGTCATCGACCAGCAGCACGTGGCGCCCCTTCAGGCGGTCCGCCCGCCTCGGATGCACGGTGATCGCATCGCGCAGCGTTTCGGCCCGCTCGGCGGCCGTTTTCCCTTCCAGCGCCGGGGTGCGCCGGCTGCGCAGCAGCAGGTCGGGGCAAACCGGCAGCCCGACCACCTTGCCCAGATGCTGCGCCAGCAGCGCCGACTGGTTGTACCGACGCTTCAACAGGCGCGACCAGTGCAGTGGTACCGGCGCAATCAGCATGCCCGGCCGGACCAAGGCCCGCCCGGCCCCCGCCATCCATTGCGCCGCGGGTCTGGCGAGTTCCGTTCGGTCGCCATGTTTCAGTGCCAAAACCAGCGCCCGCGCCTTGCTAGCGTAAAGCAGCGCGGCGCGCCCCTCGGACCAGGGCGGCGGCTGGCGCATGCAGTCATCACACTCGACCCGGAGGCCGTCGTCCTCGCCCGGCAACGGGACGCCGCAGCTGGCACAGACCATCCCCCCGATGAACGGCGTCTCGCGCCAGCATGGCCCACACAACCCGAAATCCGACCCGGTCATCTCGCCGCAACCGATGCAGCGCGGTGGGTACACGACCTCGATCGCGGTTTGAATCCGCTGCCATATGCGATAATTGCGCCCTATGGACCCATCCGCAGCCAAGACACCCTCATTGTTTGACCGATCCGCCCTGGCCGCGCATCGCGCCAGAGCCCGGGACGACGCCCTGTTCCTGCACCGCGCCGCCGTCGACGAGGTGCAGGATCGCCTTGCCGTGGTTAATAAAACCTTTACGGCGCCCGCGATCGTAACCCCTTTTGCCCAGGCATGGGCAGGCGTTCTGAACGGCGCGCGCATCGTGCCTGATGACGAGGTGCTGGACCTGTCCTCGGGCGCGCATGATCTGGTGATCCACGCCATGGCTTTGCATTGGGCCAATGACCCGGTCGGACAGCTGATCCAATGCGCCCGCGCCCTGAAACCGGACGGGCTGTTGCTGGTGGTCTGTCTGGGCGGCGAGACGCTGCACGAATTGCGGGCAGCGCTGGGTCAGGCCGAGATTGAGGTGACCGGCGGGCTCAGCCCCCGTGTCGCGCCGATGGCAGAACTGCGCGACCTTGGTGCCCTGCTGCAACGCGCCGGGCTGGCCCTGCCCGTGGCCGACCGGGTGCCGCTAACGGCGACCTACCGCGACCTGTGGCACCTGATGGCCGACCTGCGCGCCATGGGCGAGGCCAACGCGATGACCGAACGGTTGAAATACCCCACGCGCCGGACCGTGTTTCAACGCGCACAGCAGATCTATGCCGAAAGCTTCACCGCCCCCGACGGGCGCCTGACGGCAACTTTCGAGCTGGTCTGCCTAACCGGCTGGGCACCGGATGCCAGCCAGCCCAAGCCGCTGCGGCCCGGTTCGGCCCAGGTCAGCCTCGCCCAAGCCTTAGGCACGAAAGAAGGCAAACTGTCCGATTGACCCCGCGGTCGATCCGATTAATTCAGGCACTTACGGAAAAACTCAGGAAAGCCACCATGTTCGATGCCATCCGCCCCGCGCACGCGCCCGCAGATCACCCCAAGATCAAGATGGGCCGTGTCGGCATCCTGCTGGCCAATCTCGGCACGCCGGACGATTACAGCTATTGGCCGATGCGCCGCTATCTGAACGAGTTCCTGTCCGACCGTCGGGTGATCGACTATCCGGCCTGGAAATGGCAGCCGATTCTGCAGGCGATCATCCTGACCAAACGTCCTTTCAGCTCGGGCGCGGCGTACAAATCGATCTGGAACCACGACAAGGGCGAAAGCCCGCTGATGACCATCACCAAGGACCAGACCGCCAAGCTGCGCGCGGCGATGCAGGACCGCTATGGTGACAAGGTCATGGTGGATTTCTGCATGCGCTATGGAAACCCCTCGACCAAGTCTAAGGTCCGCCAGATGGTGGCCGAGGGCTGCGACCGCATCCTGTTCTTCCCGCTCTATCCGCAATATGCGGGCGCCACGACCGCCACCGCGAACGACCAGTTCTTTCGCGCGCTGATGGAGGAGGCCTGGCAGCCCGCCAGCCGCACGGTGCCGGCCTATTTCGACGAGCCGGCCTATATCGACGCCCTGGCGCAGTCGGTCGAGCGCGCCTATGCGGCCATGGAGACCAAGCCGGACGTTCTGGTGTGTTCCTATCACGGCATGCCGGAACGCTATCTGATGCAGGGTGATCCGTACCACTGCCAGTGTGCCAAGACATCACGACTGCTGAAAGAGCGGCTAGGCTGGGCGGATGATCAACTGGTGACCACCTTCCAGTCACGATTCGGACCCGAGGAATGGCTGAAGCCCTACACCGTCGACCACGTCGCGGAACTGGCCCGGCAGGGCAAAAAGAACATCGCCGTCATTGCCCCGGCGTTTTCGTCGGACTGCATCGAAACGCTGGAAGAAATCAACGAGGAGATCCGCGAGAGCTTTGAAGAGGCAGGCGGCGAGACCTTCACCTATATCCCCTGCCTGAACGACGAGGACGCGCATATCGCGGCCTTGGGAAAAGTGATCGCGGACAACCTGAAAGGCTGGCTGGACTGAACCGGCCTCGGAAAACGCATGAAAAAAGGCGGTGGAAATCCACCGCCTTTCTTTTTTGTCGTTGTCCGCTGGACTTAGCTTGCGGCAACAGCTGCTGCGACGACGACCAGCAGGATCAGCGGCAGGATGATGCCCTGCGACGAGCCCTGGGTTTCTTCGACAACAACCGGTGCTTCCACAACCGGCTCTTCCAGGTTGCCGGCATATGCGGTCGAAGCGGCAGCGGTCAGAGCAGCAGCGAGAACGAGTTTCTTCATGTTAACCTCCAAAGTTTGCGTGGCCCCGGGATACTGGAGCCCCGCACCTATGACTTACCTCGTGGTTTTTTCTAAGCAGCAAAGCGTCGAGAATGCAATTGCAACTTGTGCCACCGGCGGCTTGGCGCGCGAAAATGTCGTCAAATTAGCAACACTTGCGTGCCGACCTTGGTCAAAGCGTACAATTCGGCGATATGTTCGTTGAACAGGCCGATGCACCCGTTCGACGACCGCCGCCCGATCTTGCGCGTGTCGTGGGTGCCGTGGATGCGGTAATATTTCCAGCTCAGATACAAAGCATGCGTTCCCAGCGGGTTGTCGGGTCCCGGCGGGATATAGTCGGGCCATTCCGGGTTTCTCTTCTTCATCGAAGGCGTCGGCGACCAACTGGGCCCCACAACCTTGCGGATGACGCTGGTACGGCCACGGCGGGTCAGTTCCTCGGTCAGCGGAACGGAGGACGGGTACAGCTTGTACACCGTCTGATCCTCGGACCAGTAGTGCAACGCGCGCGAAACCGTATCGACCAGAATCGCCCCGTTTCGGATGTTCGAGAAATAGGGCTGCCACTCCATGGCGCGAAACCCGGAAACATTGCGCCGGACCGGCGGTTCGGGTTCGGGCGCGGGGCGCAGTGGATCGCCGGGGATGAACTGCGCGATCGCCGGGCTGGCCAACAGGGACGTGCCCCCGGCCAGGAACCCGCGGCGCGAAGTCAGGTGAATGTTTTTCTTGGCCATGCCAAAAGGTCCTTTGATAATCAGTATTGAAATTCGCAGGCAGTTTATTGCCAGAATGCTTCAGTCGCAAATCAAACCGGCAGAAATACGCGAACATCGGCAATTGGGCCTTTGCGCAATGCGCGCGCGCAGGCTATCCCTTTTCGGAACAACGAACTGGGCCTATGATGACGCGTATCTTTTCCTTGCTGCTGATCTGCCTTGTCGCGCTTGCGGCATGTACTGAAACTTCGGGCACTTCGTCGCTAGGGGCGGACGGACGACCGCTGCCCAAGGCCTACAAGATCCGCGGCAACCCCGAGAAGCTGCAGTTCCGCATGCTTGATTCCGTCAACGCGCTGCGCCAGGCCTCTGGCCTGCAGCCCGTTCAACTGAATGCTCAGCTGAACGCGGCCGCCGCAACCCACGCCAAGGACATGGCGCGCCAGAATCGCCCTTGGCACTTTGGGTCCGACGGGTCCTCGCCGCTGGACCGCGCGGTGCGCGTCGGCTATCTTGGGACGTTTCGCGGCGAGGCCATCTCGGAGACCTACGAGACCGAAACCGAGACCCTGGCCGCCTGGATGCAGGAGCCCGGCCCGCGGTCGGTCATAATGGATCCGAAGGCAACGCAGATGGGCTTTGCCTGGCACCAGGAAAAGGGCGGAAAGCTCTGGTGGGTTCTGGAAATGGGCACCGGCGGCTGACCTCGCCGCGCGGCCAGCCCACGAGGGCCACATCGCCACGTCAGCGGGATCAGGCCGCCTGCACCGATTGCGCAGTGGTCAAAATCGCATACAGCTTGACCGGATCAGGATTGGCCCGCAGCTTGCTGCAGACAGATGTGTCACGCAGCGTCCGTGAAACCAAGGCCAGCGCCTTGAGGTGCTCGACACCGGCATCCTCGGGGGCAAACAGGGCAAAGGCCAGATCCACAGGCTGCCGGTCGACTGAACCGAAGTCGATCGGCTTTTCCAGCATCACGAACACGCCCGCCACGGCGTCCAGGCCCGACAGACGGGCATGCGGCAGCGCCACTCCGTGTCCGACACCGGTCGGGCCGAGGCTCTCACGCTCGAGCAGATTATCGACCACGGTCTGAGCATCCAGCCCCAAAGCGCTGGCGGCGACTTCCCCGATTTCCTGAAACAGTCGCTTCTTGCTGGATGCGGCGGACAACACGCGCACCGCTTCGGGCTTCAATATGCTCGAAAGCTCCATTATCTTGCTCCACGACAATGCCCCCGCCGGTGCGGAGGCAGTGCCTTCATCCTTGCCTGTTACGGATCGATCCAGCCGATGTTTCCATCGTCGCGACGATATACGACATTCAATCCGTCCTTGTTTTCGTTCCGGAACACCAGCACCGGCGCGCCCGCGAGTTCCATCTGCATGACAGCCTCACCAACGCTGAGCGATGGGATCTTGGTTTCCATCTCGGCAACGATGATTGGCTGCAAGGAGTCGGGTTCCTGCTCCGGCTCCGAATCGTTCGAGGCGAGGATATAGGACGACGCCCCGAAGAGTTCAACCGGCTCGGACCGCTCGCGGTGGTGGTCCTTCAGGCGGCGCTTGTAGCGGCGCAACTGCTTCTCCATCTTGTCACAGCACGCCTCGAATGCCGCGTAGATCTCGGTGGCATGGGCCTTGGCCTGAGCCGTCAGGCCGGTGGACAGATGCACGGTGGTTTCACACACATATTCATGCGCTGAACGGGAAAAGACGACGTTGGCGTCCGTTGCGCGCTGGGCATATTTGCCCACAACCTCGCCCAGTTCGGTCTGCACGTGGGTCTGCAGGGCCGCACCGATGTCGATCTGTTTGCCGCTGATTTGGTAACGCATGTGATCTCCTTCACAATTCACACCCCTGTTTGCGCCGCATCATGCGGCAGGCTTGTTGTTATGGGGTGGGGGGTCGAGACGCTGTACGGGGTTGCCGATCATCGCGCCCTTCAACGAAGGGGGATCGAGATCCAGACTGAATCCACGCAAGCGCCATACCCCAATTCAGCCAACAGGCGGCAGCAGAGTCAATCAAAACACGAGCACAGATTCGAGAAAACTGTCGCGGAATCCCTCCGTCATCCGACAAGTTTATGAAATTCTGAAGTTTTCGCCCAAATAGACGCGGCGCACGTTCTCGTTCTCGACGACCTCGTCCGGGGTGCCCGACATCAAAACCTGCCCGTCATGCAGGATATAGGCGCGATCCACGATTTCCAGGGTTTCGCGTACGTTGTGGTCGGTGATCAGCACGCCGATTCCCCGCTTTTTCAGATCGGCCACAAGATGGCGGATGTCCCCTACGCTTATTGGGTCCACCCCCGCAAACGGTTCATCCAGCAGCAGATATTTCGGATCGGCCGCCAGGCAGCGGGCGATTTCGACCCGCCGCCGCTCGCCGCCCGACAAGGCCAGCGCCGGCGCCCGCCGAAGGTGCTCGATCGAAAAATCCGACAGCAGTTCCTCCAGCCGCTCCTTACGCCGATGCGCATGTTTGACCGAGATATCCAGAACCGCGGCGATGTTGTCCTCGACGCTGAGACCGCGGAAGATCGACATCTCCTGCGGCAGATAGCCGATTCCCATCCGCGCCCGCCGATACATCGGCAACGTTGTGACGTTCTGACCGTCCAGCGTCACCGAGCCAGCCTCGGGGAAGACCAGCCCGGCCACGGAATAGAAGGTCGTGGTCTTGCCCGAGCCATTCGGCCCCAGCAGCGCCACGACTTCGGACCGGTCCAGCGTCATCGACACATCCCGGATCACCGTCTTCTTGCGATAGGATTTCCGCAGCTTGTCGATCTTCAGCCCGGACGCCCCTTCAGCAACGGACAGTTTCGGCCCCGCCATCAATCACCGCCCGACTTGAGGATTGTCTTGACCCGGCCGGTCATGGTCGCGGTTCCGTCCGCCAGATTCGCGACCATCCGATCGCCGCTGATCGTGCTGGGCCCCTGGCTGAGCAGAACGTTGCCTGTCATGACGACAACCCCGCTGTCGATCGTGTATTCCGCCCAATCCCCCTCGGCCGCATCCGGTGGGCTGACCAGCAGAACGTTGTCGGACGCCTCGAGGCGCTCGATCCCCGAGCGGTCCTCGTTGTAGATCACCAGAACCCGATCGGCCGACAGGCGCATCTGGCCCTGCACGACGACGACATTGCCCAGAAACTCGGCCGACCCGTCCTCCTGGTTGACCTTGAGCGTCTCCGACGTGACCTCGACCGGCAGGCTGGGGTCTGCTGCGGCTGCCCCGAACGCCACTTGGGCTTCCTGGGCGCCCGCCGGGGCCGCCCCAAAGGCCAATGCGGCACACAAAGGAACTATTCGAAAATCAAACACGGGTTATCTTTCGGTCTTTTTCGGCTCGTATATCAGCTTCACGCCGTCTGTAAAAACAATATGGACGGGGCCGTCGGAATTTTCGGCACCGAAGGTCATCCGCCCGGCCGTGAAGTTGCCGATCGGCCCGGTCCCTGCAACCTGCCCTGGGGTATCGCCTCGAATCTCGTCTAGCGAGGTGTTCAGAAGATCGGTCGTGACCCGGATACCATCGGTCGTGGTGATGACCACTTCGTCGGAGAAGGTCGCCGTGCCCTTGTCGGGGCGGATCAGGCCGGTGTTGGAATCAAGGGTGATGACGCGGCCGCCGTTCAGGCCAAGCTGCCCCTTGAACTCGGCCGCCGTGGGCGCCTCGTCCGCGGTCCCGCGGCTGGCGCGGACAGCTTCCACCTGAATATCCTCGCCCTTGCGGGTGACGCCGCGATAAATTGGCTGCGTCACAAGCTGATTGTTCAGGCGTTCGTCGATATCCTGCTGCGAAAACGGAACCGCCACCTTTGTCTCGATGCTGCGCGACAGCAGAAACACCATCGACAGCAGCAGGATGGCCGCCAGCGGCAGCAGAACCTTGAGGAACTGCACCATGCGCGAATAGCGATCCATCCCGGCCCTCACTCAACCCAGCCCGACGCGCAGGCAGTCGTGGATGTGCAACAGCCCCTGCGCCCGGCGCGGCTGCTCCGGGTCCACTACAAACAACGAGGTGATCTTGCGCGCGTTCATGATCGCCACCGCCTCTTCGGCCAGCGCGTCGGGCGCGATGGTCGTGGGGTTGGCAGTCATGACTTGGGCCGCCGTGTTGTTCAGCAACCCGTCCATATGCCGGCGCAGGTCGCCGTCGGTGATGATGCCGACCAGGGTGCCCTCTGCATCGGTCACGCCGACCACGCCAAAGCCCTTCTGGCTGATCTCGATCAGCGCGTCGCTCATCGGGGTGTCGGCCGACACCAGCGGCAGTGCGTCGCCGCTATGCATCAGGTCGCGCACCGCGCTCAGCTGCGCACCCAGCTTGCCACCGGGATGGAAGGCGCGGAAATCCTCGGGCTTGAAATCGCGGTATTTCATCAACGCGATCGCCAGCGCATCGCCCATAGCCAGTGTCAGCGTGGTCGAGATCGAGGGCACCATGCCGTATCCGCAAGCCTCGCCCAGCGCGGGGATCAGCAGATGCACGTCAGCCTGCTTCATCAGCGTACTGTCCAGCCGGCTGGACAGGCCGATCAGCGGAATCCCGAACCGCCGGGTAAAGGCCAGCAGGTTGGCCAGCTCGGGCGCCTCGCCGGAATTCGATATCGCCAGCACCACGTCATCCTTCGACACCATGCCCAAGTCGCCGTGGCTGGCCTCGGCCGGATGCACGAAATAGGCGGGCGTGCCGGTGCTGGCCAACGTGGCCGCGATCTTGTGCCCGATATGACCCGACTTGCCGATGCCGCTGACGATCAGCCGGCCCTTGGCCTGCAGGATCAGCCGCACCGCGTCGGCGAAACGGTCATCCAGCCCTTCGGCCAGAACCTCGAGCGCGCGGGCCTCGTCGGTGACGACCTGCCGGGCGGTTTTCAAAAAGGAGTCGGTATCGGTCATGAGTGCGCAAAAATGTCGGTTTCGGGCCAGCCCGCCAGATCCAGCCTGGCGCGCATCGGCAGGAAGTCGAAACAGGCCTGCGCCATCTCGGTCCGGCCCTCGCGTTCGAGCCGCGCATCCAGCGCCGCGCGCAGCTGGTGCAGGTACAGAACGTCCGAAGCGGCATAGTCCAGCTGCGCCCCGGTCAGGGTCTCGGCACCCCAGTCGCTCATCTGCTGTTGTTTCGAAATGTCGATGCCCAGCAGCTCTTGGCACAGGTTCTTCAACCCGTGCCGGTCGGTATAGGTGCGCACCAGGCGGCTGGCGATCTTGGTGCAATAGACCGGCGCCGCCAGCGCGCCGAAAGCGTGGTACAGCGCGGCGATGTCAAAGCGGCCGAAGTGGAACAGTTTCAGCACCTCGGGGTTTTCCAGCATGGCGCACAGGTTCGGGGCCTCGGTCTGACCCTTTTCCACCTGCACGATGTGGCTGTGGCCGTCGCCGCCCGACATCTGGATCACGCACAGACGGTCGCGATGCGGGTTCAGGCCCATGGTTTCGCAATCGATGGCCACGACGGGGCCCAGGTCCAGCCCGTCGGGCAGGTCGTTCTTGTAAAGGTAGTTCGCCACGAATGTTTCCTTTGCACGGTGGTGTCACCGAAATAGGGTGTTTGACCCGCAAACTCAACGCCATCCGCCCCATGGCGGTACTCGGGTGTCATTGCGGTTGAGGCATCTACGTCCGGCGCATAGGGTCGGGTCATGACTCAACCGTCCTGTGCCTCGTCTGAACAAACTACCGCCCGCCCGAGCGACGGTGGCCCCCACGACGCGCGCCGGGCCGTTTCAGGGTTTGCGCGGTGCTGAACATTCTGCGGAACCGGACGTACCGTCACCTTCTGGCCGCGCAGGTGGTGGCGCTGCTGGGCACCGGGCTGGCGACCGTGGCGCTGGGGTTGCTGGCCTATGATCTGGCCGGCGAGTCCGCCGCGATGGTGCTGGGCACGGCCCTGACCATCAAGATGATCGCCTATGTCACGATTGCACCCATCGCCGCGGCTTTTGCCGAAAGGCTGGACCGCCGCCGCATGCTGGTGACGCTGGACATGGTGCGGGCCGCGGTCGCGCTGTGCCTGCCTCTCGTGACCGAGGTCTGGCAGGTCTATGTGTTGATCTTCGTGCTGCAATCGGCCTCGGCCGGGTTCACGCCCGCGTTCCAGGCCACGATACCCGATGTTCTGACCGACGAGCAGGATTACACCAAGGCCCTGTCGCTGTCGCGACTGGCCTATGATCTGGAGAACCTTGTCAGCCCGATGCTGGCAGCGCTGCTGCTGCTGGTCGTCAGCTTCGACAGCCTGTTCTGGGGAACGGCGCTGGGCTTTGCGGCCTCGGCCTTGCTGGTGGTCTCGGTGGTCCTGCCCTCGCCCACGCCCCGTCAGCCACGTGGGGTCTTTGACCGAACAACACGCGGTATTCGCATCTATCTGCGGACACCGCGCCTGCGTGGCCTTTTGGCGCTGAGCTGGACCGTCGCCGCCCTCAGCGCGATGGTTCTGGTCAATACCGTGGTGATCGTGCGCAGCGACCTGAGCCTGCAGGACAGCGCCGTGGCGATCGCCCTGGCCGGGTTTGGCGGCGGGTCGATGCTGGCGGCTTTCGTGCTCCCGGCGCTGCTGGAGCGTCTGCCGGATCGCCGCGTGATGCTGGCCGGCGCAACGCTGGCGACCGCGACCATGGCTACCGCTGCGCTGCTGTCCGCGGTGGTGCCGATGTCGCTGGCGATGCTGACCACGCTTTGGGCGCTTGTGGGTTTCGGCTATTCCTGCACGCTGACCCCATCCGGGCGGTTGCTGACCCGATCCGCCCATCCCGAGGACCGCGGGGCCGTGTTCGCCGCCCAGTTCACCCTGTCACATGCCTGCTGGCTGGTTCTGTATCCGCTGTCGGGCTGGCTGATGACGCAACATGGGGCGACAGTGGCGATGGCCGCGCTGACCGTTATGGCCTTGGGCGGCCTGATGCTGGCCGCCTGGACCTGGCCCGCATTCCAGCCGCGGTCCATCGCGCATGACCACCCGGACCTGCCGGCCGATCACCCGCATCTGTTCGGGCCCGATCCGCATGCGCACCCAATTATCATCGACGACCTGCACCCCCGATATCCGCACAAACCTTGAGGGCGACCGCCCTATTGCCGTAGACCCGAACCACTCGACCGACAGCCGAAAGCCCCATGGACCAGCTTGACCGCCGCATCATCGCCGCCCTACAGCACAACGCGCGCGCCTCGACCACGCAGATCGCGGCGCGTCTGGGCGTGGCCCGGACCACCGTGCACGAACGTATCCGTCGCATGGAGGAAACAGGCGTGATCGCGGGCTACTCGGTCCTGCTGGGCCGGACCGACGACACGCCCAGGGTGCAGGTCGTGGTGCTGCTCGAGGTGCAGCAGAAAGAGACATCGCGCATCATCAAGCGGCTGGAAGCCTATCCCGAGGTCAAGCTGTGCCTGTCGATCAACGGCGAATTCGACCTGCTTCTGTCGGCCGAAGCCCCCCGGATCGAGGATCTCGACATCTTGGTGGACGAGCTGGCCAAGATCCCCGGCGTGCTGCGCACCAATACCAGCGTCGTGTTCGGTCGCAGGATCGACCGGAGCTGATCGGCGCTAACCCTCTGTAAACCGAAAGCTAGCTAGCTTGGCCCGGTCAGAAGAATCCCGGACCGGCAGAATGCCAGAACTCAAGATCGTTTTCCTCTCGCTGTGGGTGCAGGCCATGGTCGCCACGGTGGCCTTCGCCGTACCGGACATGCGCACCGCCGACATCTGCGACCAAGCGGCCCGGCGTGCCGCCCGGGCCGAGGGTGTCCCGCTGGATGTCATGCAGGCCATCACACGGGTGGAAACCGGGCGCCGCGTCGATGGCAGCCTGCACCCCTGGCCCTGGACCGTGAACCTGGAAGGCAAGGGATACTGGTTCGGGTCCGAGGCCGAGGCTAAGGCCTATGTGTTCGAGGTGTTCAAATCGGGCGCCCGCAGATTTGACGTCGGCTGTTTCCAGATCAACTACCGCTGGCACGGCAAGGCGTTCCGGTCGATCGACGCGATGTTCGACCCCGATCAAAATGCTGCCTATGCGGCGCAGTTCCTGAAACGGCTTCACGCCGAACATGGCGACTGGTCGGGTGCTGTTGGCGCCTATCACTCGCGCACGCCCGAGCATGCCCGCAGATATTTCACCCGGTTCCAGACGGTTCTGGCCGGGCTGTCCGACGCGCCCGAACCGGTCGCCCGTCAGGCCGTCGACCCGTTCCACCGCTCCGCGCTGCCGTTGATCCCGCTCGGCCCCTCCCCCACCAAGGTCGACCGCCCCGCCCTGGGATCACTGGTTCCGGTATCCAGGACCGCAGTGGCCTTCATTACGTTCGATCAGGAGTGACGCGTGCCGAAACTTGACCCAAGGACCTTGTTTTCACCCACGGTTCTTCTGGCGCTGGCGCTGATGACCGTGATCGTGATGATGATTTTGCCAATGCCGTCCTGGGTGCTCGACATCGGGCTGGCGGCCTCGTTCGCACTGGCGATTTTGATCTTCACCCTGACCCTGTTCATCGAGCGCCCGCTGGATTTTTCGTCCTTCCCGACGATCCTGCTGGCCTCGCTGATGCTGCGGCTGTCGCTGAACGTGTCCTCGACCAAGCTGATCATCGGGCAGGGCCACACCGGCCCCAACGCCGCCGGCGACGTGATCGAAGGCTTTGCCCAATTCGTGATGAGTGGCAGCATCTTCCTGGGTCTCGTCGTGTTCGGTGTGCTGCTGATCGTGAATTTCATGGTCATCACCAAGGGCGCCGCGCGCATGGCCGAGGTCGGTGCAAGGTTTGCGCTGGACGGGATGCCGGGCAAGCAACTGGCCATCGACGCCGACATGTCGGCCGGTGCGATCGACCACCAGCAAGCCAAGGAACGGCGCGAGCTTGAACAGCAGGAAACCACGTTTTTCGGCTCGCTGGACGGGGCGTCGAAATTCGTCAAGGGCGATGCGGTCGCCGGGCTGCTGATCACTCTTCTGAACCTCGTGATGGGGCTGATCATGGGGGTGATCGTGCATGGCATGCCGCTTGCCTCGGCATTCGAAACCTATGCCATCCTGACCGTGGGCGACGGGTTGGTGTCGCAGATTCCAGCCGTGATCATCTCGATCGCATCGGCCCTGTTGCTGGCGCGCGGCGGCACGCAGGGCGCGACCGACAACGCGTTGTTCTCGCAACTGGGCCGGCATCCGGCGGCGCTGGGCACGGTTGCGGTGCTGATGGCGCTGTTCGCGCTGGTGCCGGGCCTGCCCTTCCTGCCCTTCATTCTGGGCGGGGCGGTCCTAGGCTATGCCGCCTATCACGTTCACAAGAAACAGAAGGCCGAGGCCTTGGCCGCGCGATCGCCGGCTCCCGAAGCCCAGGCGCCGTCCGCGCAGGCGATCGGCGATGTTCTGGACCTGGACGATGTGCATCTGGAGTTCGCGCCCGATCTGGTCAGCATGGTTCTGAACCCCGGAACCGGGCTGGATGCGCGGATCGCCAACATGCGGACCTATGTCGCCTCGAGCTTCGGCTTGATCCTGCCCGAGATCCGCCTGACCGACCGCGCCGATCTGCCGATGGGCACCTATGTGATCAAGGTGCAGGGGGTCGAACAGGCCCGCGGCGTGCTGCACCCCGACCTGATCCTGGCGCTTGTGCAGGAAGGCGCTGATCTTCTGCCCGACGGCAATGATGTGACCGAACCGGTCTATGGTGCCCCGGCCCGGTGGATCCTGCCCAAGGACCAGGAGGCCGCCGCCCTGAGCGGTGCCACCATCGTGACCCCACCGGAGATCCTGGCCACACATCTTCTGGAGATCATCAAACAGAATTTCTCGCGCCTGCTGACGCTCAAATCCTTGCGCCGCCTGCTGTCCGAGATGACCCGCCTCAGTGATCCCGCACGGGCTGAGGCCAACCGCAAACTGCTGGACGAACTGATCCCCGACAAGGTTCCGATCGACACGCTGCATGCGGTGCTGCGGTTGCTGCTGGACGAGCGGGTCTCGATCCGCAACATGGCGCTGATACTCGAAAGCGTGGCCGAGGCGCGGATGACCACGACCCAGCCCGAAGCCATCTGCGAAATTGTGCGCAAACGGCTGGGCTTCCAACTGGTGGCCGAACTAAAGCGCACAGACGGCTCGATACCGCTGATCCAACTGGCACCGGAATGGGAAGAGACCTTCGCGACCTACCAGATCGACGCGCCTGGCGCCGGATTGGATGTGGCGCTGCCGCCCAACCTGTTCAACAAACTTGCGGACGGAGCCGTGCAGGCCTTGGCCAGAACTGCGGATCAGGGGTTGCATCCGGCCTTGGTCACATCCACCCGCCGCCGCAGATTGTTGCGTACGATCCTGCAGGCGCGCGGTGTGTCGAACCCGGTTCTGTCGTTCGAGGAAATCGGGCTCGAGGCGCGGCCAGCATTGGTCGGGACGGTGCCGGCATGATCGCCCTGCCTCCGGTGCTGCTCGACCAGTTGGGAGCCGGGCTTTGGCTGGCTTTCGTCGTGTTTCTGCGCGTTTCGGCCTTTGTGTCTCTGCTGCCCGCCTTCGGCGAGCGCAGCATTCCCACCCGAGTCAAACTGGGCGCGGCCATCGCCTTCACCCTGCTGATCGCTCCGGCGGTACCGGGGCCGGAAGTTTCTGCAGGCCTGCTACCGCTGGTGAAGGCAATCCTGACGGAGACCCTGATCGGGCTGTTTCTAGGTTTTGGTCTGCGGTTGTTCGTGCTGGCGCTGCAAACCGCCGGTTCGATCGCGGCCCAGGCAACCTCGCTTTCCCAGATCCTGGGGGGCGCTGCGGCCGATCCGGTGCCCGCCATGGGGTATCTGATGACACTGGCGGGGCTGGCATTGGCGACGGTGATGGGCCTCCACATCCGCGCGGCGCAATTCCTGATCTACAGCTACGCGCTGTTTCCGATCGGCAGCGCACCCGCAGCATCAGATCTGTCGCAATGGGGCGTGGCCCAGATTTCCCGCAGCTTTTCCCTGGCCTTCGGGCTGGCAGCCCCATTCGTCATCGCCTCGCTGATCTACAACCTGGCCCTGGGTGTCATCAACCGGGCCATGCCCCAGTTGATGGTTGCCTTCGTGGGAGCGCCCGCGATTACCTTCGCCGGCCTGTTTCTTCTGTTTGCCGGAACGCCCATCATCCTGTCCACCTGGAGCGACGCTATGTTCGCGTTTCTCAACGACCCGGTCGGAGCCAGCCCATGAGCAGCCAGGACGACGACAGCGACAAGTCGTTCGAAGCCACACCGCAGAAGCTTCGGAAGGCACGCGAAAAAGGCGAGGTGGTCAAGTCCAATGACCTGTCCGCCGTGGCGGCCTATGCCGGGCTGACGATCGCACTGATCGTTGTCGGCCACTACTCTGCAGAGCACTTGGGCTCGGCCTTCGTGGTCTTGATCGACCAGTCTTTCGCCCTCGGCCCGCTGCTGGTCACCGGATCGTCCAGCGGGCCGGTGGGAGGATTGATGGCGGTCGTTGCAAGCTCGGCCGGTGCGCTGCTGGCCGTGCCTGCCATCATGGTACTTCTGAATCTTCTGGCGCAAAGGGCGCTGGTCTTTGCCCCCAGCAAACTGAGGCCGAAACTGTCACGCGTTTCCATCCCGTCAAACGCAAAAAACAAGTTCGGCCGCGGAGGTTTGTTCGAGTTTGCCAAAAGCTTTGCAAAGCTGGTCATCTACAGCGTCTGCCTGGCATTATTTCTGCACGCAAACCTGTCCCAGATCCTGTCGGCCGCGGCGGCGCCGCCCAAGGCGTCGATCATTTTGCTGATGAACCTGCTGCTGCGCTTTCTCTTCATCGTGGTTGCCGTGACGCTCGCGATCGGCGCCATCGATTATCTTTGGCAATACGGCGAACACATGCGAAAGAACCGGATGTCGCGAAAGGAGCTGCAGGACGAAACCAAAGAGTCCGAAGGCGACCCCCACCTGAAGCAGCATCGCAGACAGCGCGCACAGGAAATCGCGACCACGCAAATGATGGCGGACGTACCAAAGGCCGACGTGGTCATCGTCAACCCTACGCATTATGCCGTTGCACTGAAATGGTCGCGCGCGCCCGGAACGGCGCCCGCCTGCGTGGCCAAGGGGGTCGATGAAGTTGCGGCGACGATCCGAAAAACCGCGATCGAGGCCGGCGTTCCCATCCATTCCGACCCGCCGACGGCGCGCGCGCTGCATGCGACGGTCGAAATCGGTCAGGAAATCCCGGAAAACTACTATCGCCCCGTCGCCGCGGCCATCCGCTTTGCCGAAGCCATGCGCAAACGCGCCAGAAAAGGTATCTGATGAAGGCAGACAAGCTCTCGAACCTTGTTGCGGTGACCGCCGCCGCCTTTGAAAAAGAACATCAAAAGCTGCGCCCGATCCTGGAACAGGAGGCCCGTGTTCGAAACCGGATCTCGCAACTGGACGCACAGCTGGCACAGGTCCGTTCGACGGCCGCCGACGCGACGGGCTACAGAATGGCCGGCGCCGACGTCATTTGGTACGGCTGGGAGGCATCAACACGCAGGCAACTGAACGCCGAGCTGGCTCGGATCCGGTCGCAGAAGCTTGCGATGATGGACGGGTTGCGCCAGGCCTTCGGGCGGAAACAAGCATTGGAAAATCTCGTGGAACGGCAAGCGACCGCGCTGCGGCGCGCACACCTGCGAAAAACCGATTGAGGCGACACCGCCACGACTGGAGAGGAGCCGTCAGGTATCCTGACGGCTCATGCTGACGATCAACACGCGGTTGACTTCATCCCCAAGGTCTTTCCTGGCGGCCTCCAAAAGAGATCGGCGCAAGGTTTCCATGTTGTCCGAATGGGTGAACGCCCCGTCAAACCCCCCCATGTTCGCATGGTCGAACAACACCTGAAGGAACGCGTCACGTAACTTCGGTTCGAGCCTGTAGAACGTGTCTTCGTTGCCGGGCTGGGCTTCGAGGCTGAGCGACACAGTGACCAGGGCGGAAATCCTGTCATCCTCCACCAACGGCACAACGAACTGCTTCGTCAGCTTGAGGTACTCATAGCTCGCTTCCTCGCCTTTCTTCCCGTGCGCATTGTCATCACGGGAACCCGCCAGCGCAGTTTGGGTCTGTGGTATTTCCTCTTCGGCTTGGGGGGGGTCCTTCTTTGCGCTCTCTCCATTTCCCTGGGCTTCAGCCGACTTGTTCGGCGCAAGGAAAAGGCCGGCTGCGGCGCCCGCGCCCAGCCCCACGACCAAAAACACGATGGGCACCAGTTTTTTCATCTCGCGTCACTTTCAAAACGGCAACAGGACGTCCAGAACCTGCTGCCCGTACCTGGGCTGCTGGACATCGGTGATCTGGCCGCGGCCACCGTAGGACACGCGGGCCGAGGCGATCTTGTCGTAGGTGATCTCGTTCTGGCGCGAGATATCCTGCGGTCGCACATAGCCCGAAACCAGAAGTTCCCGCAGTTCGAAGTTCACCCGCAACTCCTGTGACCCGGAGATCGACAGAACGCCGTTGGGCAGCACATCCACGACGGTTGCAGCCACGCGCAGCGTCAGCTTTTCCTTTCGCTTGACCGATCCCTTCCCCTTGCTTGAGGATGCCGAGTCGATGGAAACGGCCTCATCCAGGGATGCGCCCTCGGGCAAGTGACCGGCCGCCCGCTGCGGCAGGCCGAACAGGCCCGGTATCTTCAGCTCGTCCGACCCGCTGCGCGAGCGGCTAGTGTCATTCGAAATTTCTGCTTTTTCGTCCAATTCGATCACAACCGTGAGGATATCGCCCTTTTTCATCGCACGTTGGTCACCCAGCAATGATTGCTGACCACCGCTCCATAGCGACGCACGATCGACCGCGCGCTGCGGTTGCGTGTGCAGAGGCAGGCCGGGCCACAGCATGGCGACATGTTCAGGCGATTCCGTGTTGGGCGACAGGCTTGGCGGCTTGCCCAGATGGTCCAGACGCCCGCAGGCGGCCAATGCCAGGATGGCAAGAAGCAGTGTTGAGACTTTCATGATCAGTTCACCTCGATTTGGCCATCCGGCTGGATTTCGCCCGACACCGTCGTGCGGGATGACAGGTTCATGACCCTGATCCGCTCGCCGGCGGCCCCCCGACCCAGAGCTCGGCCCTCCGCGGCAATGGTCAGGCCGTTCCGGGAAAACTTCAGCGTCACCAGGTCATTTCGGTCCACGATTGCCGGCGGGCCAACGTCAGATGGGAGAATCGGACGACCCGGATAGAGCGCTGTTCTTGCCTCTTTCCCGACCAACTGCTCCAAAGACCGGGCTGCACCGGCCACATCGCCCGGCTTGGTCTGCAGATCCGTTTCCGCGATGATTTCCTTGGGCCGGATCGTTCGGGTCGGCACGACGATATCGGCGAACGCGGAAAGCGGGCTGAGCAAACCCAGGGAAAGAAGCACCACCTTCATCAGCGCACCTGCGTCGTCGCGCCCATCATCTGATCGACGGCCGAGATCACCTTGGCGTTCATTTCGTATCCACGCTGTGCTTCGATCAGTTCGGTCACTTCGCGCACCGCATCCACCGAACTGTCTTCCAGATAGCCCTGCCGAAGCGTACCCAGACCATCTTCGCCCGGTGTTCCCACGATCGGCGCACCCGAGGCTTCGGTTTCCTTGAACAGGTTGCTGCCGATCGCTTCGAGCCCTTTGGCATTCGAAAAACTCGCCAGCGTGAACTCGCCCAATAACTGCCCTTCGGCGGTGTCGTCGAAATAGGCATAGACCTCGCCGGCGGCGTTGATCGAGATTGACCGGGCATCGTCCGGAATGGTGATTTCCGGTGCGACGGCGAACCCGTCCGACGTGACGATCAACCCTTCGGCCGAACGCTTGAGGCTGCCATCGCGGGTGTAGGCCGATTGCCCGTTGGGCAGCGTCACTTCCAGATATCCACGCCCTTCGATAGCGATGTCCAAATCGCTGCCCGTCGCCGAGAGCGCACCCTGGGCCAGTTGCACGGTGACCGCCGCCGGACGAACCCCCAAACCCAATTGGATTCCCGTCGGCAAAACAGTTCCGTCCGAGGCGTTGACCGTTCCGGCCCGCGCCATCTGTTGATAGTGCAGATCCGCGAACTCGGCGCGCCGCGCGTTGTAGCCGGTGGTGTTCATGTTCGCCAGGTTGTTCGAGATCGTCTCAACCCGCATCTGCTGGGCCGACATTCCGGTCGCGGCAATCTTGAGAGCTTGCATTTCACATTCTCCTGCTGCTTGAGATCAGCGCATCAAGGTTTTAAGTGCGCCGCGGACTCGGTCGTCCTCGGCCTCGAGAAAACTCTGGCCCAGTTCGTAGGCACGCTGAATCTCGATGAGCTTGGTGACCTGATCGATTGCATTGACATTCGACCCTTCGAGAAACCGGTTCAGCACCACTGGTTCCTCCACCGGCTCGACTTCGCCTTCAGGCCGAAACAGTGTACTGGCTTCGCGCACCAGCCGCGTCCCGTCCGTGGGGCGGTAGACCCCGATCTGGCCCAACAGCTGCCCATCGACGCTGAGCGTTCCATCGCCCCCGACATCGATCGTCGCTGCGTCGGGCGGAATGAAGACAGGCGCCCCGTTGCTGTCCAGAACTCGATACCCGTCGGGGGTGACCAGATCTCCGTTGGCGTCGGGCGCAAAGCTGCCCGCGCGGGTCAGACGGTTGCCGTACGGGGTTTCGATCAGGAAGAAACCGTCACCCTCGATGGCAAAGTCGAACTGACCGCCAGTTTCCGTCAGAATCCCCTGCTGGAACGAAGTGTTGCGCACCTGCGCGCGACTCATGGACAGCGACGGGCCGCCCGACATATCCCGAACGAACTCGGAGAACACCAGCCCTTGCTGGCGATAGCCGGTGGTATTGGCGTTGGCGACGTTGTTCGCCACGATGCGCATTTCGCTCATCAGCCCCGACTGCCGGGACAAAGTAACATAGGCGGTATCCATCAGCGGCCTCCTGCAATCAGCGGAACCAGTGTCGACGTGAAGAAGGTGACCAGCGTCTGGGTCATGAACCCCATCGAGATCCAGAAGACGATCACGATGGCCACCAGTTTCGGAACGAAGGTCAGTGTCATTTCCTGGATCGAGGTCAGCGCCTGGAACAGGCCAACCGCCAGGCCGGTGACCAGCGCCACCGTCAGGATCGGAACCGAGGTGATCACCGCGATCCACAAGGCCTGGCGCACGATGTCATAGAACAAACCTTCGCTCAGCATGGCTCAGACCGGCATCCGAAGAATTTCCTGGTAGGCCTCGACCACCTTGTTGCGCACGACGACCGCCGTTTCCACGGCAAGTTCGGTCTGGGCCAAAGCCTGCACCAGCGCATGTGGATCCGCCTGGCCGACCATCGCGTCCTTCGCCACGCTTTCGCTGTGTTTCAGCGTCGCGGCAAAATCCTGGAAGGTGGCCCGCAACCCTTGTGCGGCGCCGGACCGCTCCGGGTCGGCCTGTGTGGCCGGACGGGCGTGAGCATAGTTCTGTGCGGCGTTGATCGTTCGGATATCCATTCTGGTCGTCCCTTATTTTCTCAGCAATTCCATCAGGCTGGATGACATCTGTCGCGCCTGATCGAACATCTTCAGGTTGGCCTCGTAACTGCGCTGCGCTTCGCGCGCGTCAGCGATCTCGATCATCAGATCCACGTTCGACCCCTGATAGTGGCCGCTTGCATCCGCCAGCGGGTGGCTGGGGTCATAGATCTGCGACAGCGCTTTCTGGTCCAGCTGGACGCGCCCGGTTCGGACCAGATCGACACCTTCGTCGTTCACCGCCTCGAACGAGACGGTCTTGCGACGATAGCCCGGCGTGTCCGCGTTCGAGATGTTCTCGGACACATGCCGCAGCCGCGCCGACTGGGCCCGCAATGCGCTGGCCGTCACTTTGAGGGAATCCGAAAAATCACTCATGTCCCGCTCCTCATGCTTTGCCCAGGCTGGTGCGCAGGATGCCGATCGACGATTTGTAGATGGCCAGAGCCCGGTCATGCTGGCGCTTGACCTCGACGGCCTTCAGCATCTCCTCCTCAAGCGAGACGCCGTTGCCGTTGGGGTCGACGGCCCCCGCGCGGACCTGTTCGGCCCACAGCCTGCCATCCATACCCACGCCGTTCAGGTGGCCAGGCCGTGTGGCGACCATGGCCGGCGTGGATGACGTGTTTTCGAATGCTTTGGAAAACGGCTCGATATCGCGGGCCCGATAGCCGGGCGTATCCGCGTTGGCCATGTTGCGCGAGACCACGGCCTGCCGCTGACCGGCATGGGTTGCCATGGCGTACGCAACTTTAAAGACGTTCAGGTCCGAGAACATCGGGGCTTCTCCCTCGATCAATTTCAATCAAGGCTTAACCCCGATTCCTTTAGAAACCGTTTTCAGAAACCAGTTGGAGCCAACACGATGTCAGACCTCGATCCGTCGATCCTGAAGCCCCTGTTCGACCGGCTTTCACCGGCGCGGCGCATGGGCCTCGTCAACGGTGTCACCCGCGGGGTGATCGAAATCGAGGGTCTGGAGAACGCGGCCCGAATCGGTGACCACCTCACCTTGCAGCGGCAATCCGGTCCGGATCTGGCGGGTGAAGTGCTGCGGGTCGAAAGCGGCGTCGTTCACATGCTCCCCGCCGGCGCGCCCGATGGCGTCCGCCTGGGCGATCGCGTGTTTCTCGAGCCGACCCCGGTCTTTGCCCCCGGTATGCACTGGCTGGGCCGGGTCGTGGACCCGTTCGGGCAGCCGCTGGACGGCAAACCGCTGCTGCCGGGCACGACCCCACGCGACATCATGGCCGCGCCCCCGCCGGCGGTCGATCGCAAGCCGCTGGGTGAACGCATGGCATCCGGGCTGGCCGTTCTGAACACGGTTCTGCCCATCGTACGCGGGCAGCGCATCGGCTTGTTCGCGGGATCCGGTGTCGGCAAATCGACTTTGCTTGCCACCCTGGCCAGATCGATGCAGGCCGACGCGGTGGTCGTGGCCCTAGTCGGCGAGCGAGGTCGCGAGGTCAACGCGTTCGTCGAGGAGGCCCTTGGGGCGGACGGGCTGAAGAGATCGGTCGTCGTGGCCGCGACATCGGACCAGTCGGCCCTGGCCCGGCGCCGCTGCGCCTGGTCGGCCATGACCGTTGCCGAATATCTGCGCGATCAGGGGTTGAACGTTCTGTTTCTGGCGGATTCCGTCACCCGTTTTGCCGAAGCCCACCGCGAGATCGCCGCCGCCATGGGCGAGGCGCCATCGTTGCGCGGTTTCCCGCCCTCGACCACACCCCTGATCGCTGGCCTGTGCGAACGGGCCGGCCCCGGCACCGCGCAACAGGGGGACATCACCGCCGTTTTCAGCGTGCTGGTGGCCGGGTCAGACATGGACGAGCCGGTGGCCGACATCCTGCGCGGGGTTCTCGACGGCCACATCGTCCTGAGCCGCGAAATCGCGGAACGTGGACGTTTCCCGGCCATAGATCTCAGCCGCTCGGTGTCGCGGTCACTGCCGAACGCCGCAACGGACGAGGAGAACCGGATGATCGCCGAGACCCGCAGCCTGGTGGGCAGCTATGAACAGTCCGAGGTTATGATCAAGGCCGGGCTGTACACGCCGGGCACCGATCCCCTGCTGGATCAGGCGGTGCGCGCCCATGACGAGCTGGATGGATTCTTCGCCAAGCCGGACCCCGACGGGATCCGAAACAGCTTTGACCGCCTGGCCGTCATCCTGCACCGCGCCAAGGCCGGAACTGCGCTCTAACACTGAGATCGTTTCTTAGAATTTTAAGTGTTAAGCGGACCTTAAGCCCTTTCCGATAGTTCTGAACACCGGGTGAAAAAGGGTGGTGGAGATGGGTGCGCAAACGAATGCGCCGCCGATCATCATCAAGAAGAAGCGCGCATCAGGTGGCGATGGCCACCATGGCGGTGCCTGGAAAGTCGCGTATGCCGACTTTGTCACGGCGATGATGGCCTTCTTCATGTTGATGTGGCTGCTGAACGCAACGACCGAAAAACAACGCAAGGGACTGGCGGACTATTTCTCACCGACGATTCCGGTGCACCCGGTGTCGGGCGGTGGCGACGGCGCCTTCGGGGGCGAGAACATGTTTTCGGAGAAAACCATGGTGATGGATGGCTCCGGCGCAACGAACAAGAATCCGACCGAAGCGAAACGGGCCCGCGGATCGACCGGGGTCGATTCCCTTGGCGACGGGCGCGGCGCCTTCGAGGATTTTTCGACGCTCGAAGCGCAGTTGTTGGGCCGGGCCGGTGAGAGCCTGGTCTCGAAGAAAGCTCTCAAACACATCGTGACGCGGGTCACCGATGAAGGCCTGGTCGTCGAACTTTTCGCGACCGAGTCCGAACCGCTGTTCGAACCGGGTACCGACACGCCGACGCAGATGATGCGCACGTTGATCCTGCTGGTCGCGCGGTCCTCGGATCTTGTGACCAACGCGATTGCGGTGGACGGCCATGTCCGATCTGCTCCTGTGGTTCTGGCCCAGGATCCTGCGTGGGATCTTTCCACGTCCCGCGCGCAGGCGGTCCGCAAATTGCTGCAGGACGATGGTGTCGATGCCCGCAGGCTGGACCGCGTGACCGGCCATGCCGACCGGGAACTGGCCGTCGAAAACCCGATGGCCCCGCGAAACGACCGGATCGAGATCGTGTTCCTGCGCGACCCATGACCGGAAATGATGCGTGGCATTTTACCTGTTAGCGCGCTGTTAAGGCCCGGCGCGTTAGCTGTTGCGGAAAGATTAGACGCAACAAAAGGGCGTGCCGATGACAATTTCTTCTTCGCTGAATGCCGGCGTGGCCGCATTGAAGGCCAATGCCAACCGGCTTGCGACCATTTCGGACAACATCGCCAACTCCTCGACCTACGGATACAAGCGGGTTGAAACGGATTTTCATTCCATGGTCACGTCCGGACAGGGCGGCAGCTATTCCGCCGGCGGCGTGCGCACGACCAGCCAGCGCCTGATCGACCAGCGCGGGTCGCTCGTGACCACCAACAATTCCACCGATCTGGCCGTGCGAGGCCGCGGCATGCTGCCGGTTCGGTCCAGCTCTCAGATCGGCACATCGTCAAACGAGATGCTGCTGACCACGACCGGCTCGTTCCGGACCAATGCCGAAGGTTACCTTGTTACCGAATCGGGGCTGGTACTGCTGGGCTGGCGGGCCAATCCCGACGGTTCGATCCCCAACGTCTCACGCGACACGCCCGCCGCGCTGGAGCCGGTGCAACTGAGCGTCAATCAGCTGTCGGGCTCGCCAACGACCGAAATGAACCTGCGCATGAACCTGCCGGCAACGGCCACCGATGCTGGTGCGCCCGGCGATCCACAGCCCCTGTCGGTCGAATATTTCGACAACCTCGGCAAGCCCGAGACCGTGGATATCGAGCTTGTGCCGACCGTCCCGACCACTGGCTCCAGCAACCTATGGACGATGACCCTGCGGGATTCGGCTTCGGGCGGGGCGATCATCGGAGAATACGTTCTGACCTTCACCGACAGCCGCACCGCAGGCGGAACCCTGGCCAGCGTCACGGCGGTTTCGGGTGGGGCCTATGACCCCGCGACCGGAAGCTTCGTGGTCAACGTCGCGGGCGGGCCGATGGAGGTCAATGTCGGGCTGATCGGCGACCCTGACGGCATCACGCAATTGTCCGACACCTTCGCCCCGGTCTCGATCACGCGCGACGGTTCCGCCGTCGGCACGATGTCGAGCGTGCAGGTTGACGAAAATGGTTATGTCTATGCGCTGTACGATACAGGAGTGACGCGGCGGATGTACCAGATCCCGCTGGCGGATGTTCCAAACCCCAACGGCCTGACCGCGCTGGACAGCCAGACCTATGCCCCCTCGCGCGAAAGCGGCACCTATTTCCTTTGGAACGCGGGCGAGGGCCCGACCGGTGAACTGATTTCCTTTGCCCGTGAAGAATCGACAACCGATGTCGCCACCGAACTGACATCGATGATCCAGACGCAACGCGCCTATTCGTCCAGCGCCAAGGTGATCCAGACCGTGGACGAGATGCTTCAGGAAACCACGAACATCAAACGCTGAGCCTGACCTGAGCACCTGAAAGGAGCGGTCCCATGAGCATGTCAACGGCATTGAACAACGCCCTGGGCGGGCTGAGCGCGGCCAGCCGTGGCGCCGCCGTCGTATCCGGCAATATCGCCAACGCGCTGACCCCCGGCTATGCCAAGCGAACGCTGGAATTGGCCACAAGTCAAATCTCGGGAAACGGGGTGCGGGTTGTCGGTGTCACCCGGCACCACGACCCGGTTCTGGCCGCCAATCTTAGGGCAGCGGATGCCGATCTGGCACTGAATTCGGCCATCGCCGATTTTCACGCTGCTTTTGAAACGCTGGTCGGCAAACCCGGCGACGCGGCCTCGGTATCGGCGCGGCTGGTCGGCTTCGAAAACAGCCTGATCACTGCGGCCAGCAATCCCGGCTCGGCCGTGCGGTTGGATCAGGTCGCGCGCGCCGGCGACGATCTGGCCCGGGCTCTGAACGCTGCGTCAGAGGGGCTGCGGGACATGCGATCCGATGCAGACCGCAAGATCGGAAGCTATGCCGATACGCTGAACGCCACTCTGAAGGACATCGAAGACCTGAATGCCCGTATTCCGGCCGTTCAGAACGCCGGCGGCGACATCAATGGCCTTCTGGACCGACGGCAGGTTCTGATCGACCAGGTCAACGAGCTGATTCCCGTGAACTTGGTGGCACGGGACAACAACCGCGTGTCCTTGTACTCGGACGGTGGCCTGATCCTTCTGGAAGGGCGCGCAGCCGAGTTCACGTTCACGATGACGGGCGACACCAAACCGCACATGACGATCGGCAACGGGCTGTTGTCCGGCCTTGAGATGAACGGGCAACCGGTCCGCACCAGCGGCGAAACCGCGCAGATTCGGGGCGGCGCCCTGATGGCTCAGTTCCAGATCCGGGACGAGCTTTCGATCGAAGCGCAGGCCCAACTCGACGCCGTTGCTCAGGACTTGATTGAACGCTTCGAAACGCCAGGCCTGGACCCGACGGCCCTAGCAACCGATCCTGGCCTGTTTACTGACGACGGGGCCCGGTACTCCGCAACCGCGCCCGCAGGATTGGCCTCGCGCCTTGAATTGAACGCCGCGGTCGATCCAGATGCAGGGGGGAACAGTTGGAAGCTGCGCGCGGGTCTGGGTGCCGCCGCCCCGAACGATCCCGGCGACGCCACGCAACTGCAGGCCTTCAGCGCAGCGCTGAACCAGGCGCGCCCGGTCTCCATGCCGGATTTCGGCACCGGCAATCTGCGCGCGGCCGAACTGTCCGAGGCGCTGCTGTCCAAGGCCGGCACGAATGCGCAAACGGCCCAGTCCCGTCAGACCTATGCGGCCAGCTTACACCAGCAGATGGAACAGTTGGTCGCGGAACAAGGCGTGGACAGCGACGCCGAGTTGCAGCGGATGATGCAGATCGAACAGGCCTATGCCGCCAACGCCCGGATCATCTCGGTCGTCGATGAACTGATGGAAATGCTGCTGAGGATGTGAACATGACATTGAATGCCATCGGCGATCTGGCGCGCGGCCTGACCCTTAGGACCCGCAGCACCGAGATCAAGTCGCAGATTGAAACGCTGTCTTATGAAATGTCTACCGGCCAGGCGGCGGATATTTCCGGCCGGGTCGGCGGAGACTATTCTCACCTTTTGGATCTAGACCGGAAAATCGCGCAGCTGGGTGCTTTCTCGGTTGCCACCTCCGAGGCCCGCCTGTTCTCGGACGCAATGCAGCTAAGCCTATCGACATTCAGCGATTCGCTGGGCGAAGTATCCAGGTCTCTTCTGGCGTTCGGCACGTCGAACCAAGCCGTGACGCATGCCCAAGCCGCGGATCAGGCGCGCAATGAGCTGGACAGCATGATCTCGGCGCTAAATACGCGGGCCGGGGGGCGCAGCCTGTTCGCCGGCATCGCCACGGACGCCACGCCGCTGGAATCAGCCGAAACCCTTCTGAGCGCGCTGCGCACGCAACTGGCCGGCTTGACAACTCTGGCCGACATTCGCCAGGCCGCCCAGACCTGGTTCAACGATCCAGTCGGCTTCGAAGCGGTCATGTACCGCGGGTCGAATGCGACATTGGCGCCGATGCAGGTCTCGGAAACCGAGAGGGTCGAATTGCCGTTTACGGCAAACGATCCAGCCATGCGCGATGCCTTGCGCGATGTTGCGGTGGCAGCGTTGGCCTCGGATCCCAGCCTGGGTTGGCCACCGACCCTGCAGACCGCCTTGTTCACTGAACTTGGGGTCGATCTGGCCAACGCAAAAGACGATACGACGACGATGCGTGCCCAGGTCGGCGCGGTCGAGGCCCGGATCGAACAAGCCGCGACGCGCAACTCGGCCGCCAAGACCAGTTTCGAGTACGCCAGAAACGAAATCGTGGCGGCGGACCCTTACGAAACTGCCGCCAAGTTGCAGACCGTCCAGTTCCAGCTCGAGAGCCTCTATTCGGTCACCGTCCGCAATTCAAACCTTTCACTGGTGAACTTCCTGAGATGAGACTCCTGGCTTTTGTTTTGATGCTGCTTCCTTCCGTTGCATTCTCGGGTGCCGTGCGCCTCAAGGATCTGGTCGATTTCGATGGAGTGCGCGGCAACGATCTGGTGGGGTACGGCCTGGTCGTCGGGCTGAACGGCACCGGGGACGGTTTGCGCAATTCCCCGTTCACCGAAGAGATCATGTCGAACATTCTCGAACGGTTGGGCGTCAACGTGAATGGCGAGGATTTTCGGCCAAAGAACGTGGCCGCGGTTCTGGTGACCGCGACACTGCCCCCGTTTTCGAGAGTCGGAAGCCAAATCGATGTCACGGTTTCGGCCATTGGCGATTCCAAAAGCCTTCTGGGCGGGACCCTTGTGATGACCCCGCTGAACGCCGCCGACGGACAGATCTACGCGGTGGCCCAGGGGACGGTGCTGGCCGGTGGGGCTGTGGCCGAGGGCGAGGCCGCATCCGTCACCCGGGGAGTGCCGACGTCGGGTGTGATACCCTCGGGTGCCCGGGTCGAACGCGAAATCGACTTCCAGCTCTCGGGCCTGACGCAACTACGCCTTGCTCTTCGCGAGCCGGACTTCACGACGGCCGGCCGCATCGAGGCGGCGATCAACCGCGAGTTCAACCGCCCGGTCGCGATCATGCGCGATTCCGGCACCGTCGAGCTGAGCATCGCCGAAACCCGCGCCGCATCGACCGCCCATGCGATCGGTCAGATCGAAAACATCCTGATCGAGCCCGAGTCCAAGGCCCGGGTCGTCGTGGACCAGCGTTCGGGAACCATCGTCATGGGGCAGGATGTCCGCATTTCACGTGTTGCCGTCTCGCAGGGCAACCTGACCTTGCGGGTCGAGGAAGCCCCGATTGTCGTTCAACCCAACCCCTTCGCCGAGGGTCGGACGGTCGTGGTTCCGCGCACCGTTGCCGGGCTTGAGGAAGAGGAAGGCACTAGCTTGGCCGAGATTCCCGAGGCGACCACTTTATCAGAGGTGGTCGCGGGTCTGAACGCGCTGGGCGTTTCACCGCGCGACATGATCGACATTCTGAAAACGATCAAGGCCGCGGGCGCGCTCCATGCCGAATTCGTTGTCAGATGAACTCTGCCGGTTTTCCTGTCGCGCCGACACCGCTGGACTGATCGAACCCTATTTCGATTTCCGCCCCTCCCACCAGCGACGCAGGCCGGAACGCCGTTCCTCGATCGCGTCGCCCACGGCGTAAAGCCCATCCTCGGCTTGCTCAAGAAAAGGGTCTATCCGCGCTTCGCGGAACCGCCGCCAGCGTACCCAGATTGCCCAAACGAGGCCAAAGAAGACTGTCAGGAAGACAATGTTGAACCAGGGGATGATCCGCACGTCGGGGCCTTCGACATCTTTGATCGAGATGGCATTCGGAAAGATCGTAAGAAACTCGTTCCGCCATCCGTAGTGGGTCACGACGACCCATTCCGGATCGTCCTTTGAAGAAATCGCATCATTGGCTTCGGTATACAGGTTCGCGGTATCGAACTTGAAATAGGGCGGCCACCCCCACCCGGTGTCCTCATTTCGGTAGACGATCGGCCTGCCGTTCGCCCGCACGGCCTGAATGAACTGGACATCCCTGCTCGAGAGGTTGGTAGATTGATCCTCTGGCTCGGACCAGAACATGCGTGTCCAATCGTTCAGATCCTGCCGCTCTTCATAGGTGTTCACGATGCGCACGATGTCATGCTGCGGCAGGGCATAGTGAAGAATGGCGCCGACAGTGGCCCAAAAAACCACGATGATTGCCCATTTGGCATAAACCATTCCCAAGACCTCACAAGTAGTTCACGACATAGATTACGGAAGCGATGGCGACCCAGGGTACAATATAGACGCCGAGGATCAATTTGCGGCGGAAAGACCTGTCATAGGCCCTCAGTCCACGTTCGACGAAAGCCTCCTTGCCGCCCGTCTTTCCCTTTTCGTCCCACCTTTCCTCAAGCTTGCGTCGACGGGCCCGTCGCGCATACAGCGACAGCACCGTATAAGCAATCGTCTGTACCACGAGCAGACCGACAAACAGGCGCAAAGCTCCGATCATTTCACACTTTCCCGCCCGCAACCCGTGCCGACACCAGGCCGCCTGTCCCCTCGGCTCCCGAACGAACTGTGCAGCACCCGATCCGGCATTGTCCACCGCATTTCGCGGTTCCGTACGCCGCACTGAATTCGTATTTTTGATCAAATCTGGATTGATCGACTCGTGCCGGTGGCGCTAGACATGACCAGCGCCACCTGTTTGGGTATGCGCAAACCCTATCCCTGCGCCGGAGACCGCCCCATGCTGGACACCACGACCGACCTGAAATCGCTGTTGAAGAACCCCGACCTTTTGGTCACCAAGGCCTATATCGGCGGTCAATGGGTCGATGGTGACAACGGCACCTTTGTTGTCACCAACCCGGCCCGCGGCGACGTGATCGCCGAAGTCGCGGATGTCAGCCGCGCCCAGGTGGCTGGCGCAATCGCCCAGGCCGAGGCGGCACAGAAGGAATGGGCCAAGCTGACCGGCAAGGAACGCGCCGCGATCCTGCGCCGGTGGTTCGACCTGATGATGGAAAACGCCGAGGACCTTGGCAAGATCCTGACCGCCGAACAGGGCAAACCTCTGGCCGAGGCGGTGGGCGAGATCGCCTATGGCGCTTCTTTCATCGAATTCTTCGGCGAAGAGGCCAAGCGGGTCTATGGCGAGACCATCCCCGGCCATCAGCGCGACAAACGGATCATGGTGCTGAAACAGCCGATCGGGGTGGCGGCCTCGATCACGCCGTGGAACTTCCCCAACGCGATGATCACGCGCAAGGCAGGCCCGGCACTGGCCGCCGGCTGCGCCTTTGTCGCGCGCCCGGCCACCGAAACGCCCCTGTCGGCGCTGGTGCTGGCGCTGCTGGCCGAACAGGCCGGCATTCCGGCGGGCGTGTTCAACGTGGTCCCCTCGACGCAGGCCAGCGAGATCGGCAAGGAGTTCTGCGAGAACCCCGGTGTGCGCAAGCTGACCTTTACCGGCTCGACCGAGGTGGGCCGGATCCTGCTGCGCCAGGCCGCGGACCAGGTCATGAAATGCTCGATGGAACTGGGCGGCAACGCACCGTTCATCGTGTTCGACGACGCCGATCTGGATGCCGCCGTCGAAGGCGCGATGCTATGCAAGTTCCGCAACAACGGCCAGACCTGCGTCTGCGCCAACCGCATCTATGTGCAGGCCGGTGTCTATGACGCCTTTGCCGCCAAGCTCAAGGCCGCGGTTGAGGCATTGAAAATCGGCGACGGCCTGTCCGAAGGAACAACGACCGGTCCGCTGATCAGCGACGAGGCGGTGGCAAAGGTGCAGGAGCACATCGCCGACGCCAAGGCCAATGGCGGCGCGATCCTGACCGGTGGCCTGCCGCACGATCTGGGCGGCACCTTCTTTCAGCCCACGATCATCACCAACGTGACCCAGGACATGAAGGTCGCGCAGGAAGAGACCTTTGGCCCGCTGGCGCCCCTGTTCAAATTCGAGGACGAGGACGAGGTGATCGCGATGGCCAATGACACGATCTTCGGCCTCGCCTCGTATTTCTACGCCAAGGATCTGAGCCGCGTGTACAAGGTGGCCGAGGCGCTGGAATACGGCATCGTCGGCATCAACACCGGTATCATCAGCTCGGAACTGGGGCCGTTCGGCGGCGTCAAGCAATCCGGCCTGGGCCGTGAAGGCAGCCATCACGGCATCGACGAATATCTCGAGATGAAATACATCTGCATGGCGGTCTGACCGAACCGGCCATGACACGAAGGGCGCCCGGAGGCGCCCTTTTTCTTCCGACAATCGAAAAACCCCACGCTCCGAAGGAACGCGGGGCTGGCGATAATCGAGGGAGGAAGCGATTATCGGATCGGTCGGTTGCCGCCTCAGTTCACGGGCTTGGCGTCGACCACGTCCTTTTCGATGGCCTTGGCCGAGGTGATCGCGATCCGGCGCGGCTTCAGCGCCTCCGGCACCTCGCGTTTCAGGTCGATATGCAGCATACCGTTTTCTAGGCTGGCGCCGGTTACGCGGACATGATCGGCCAAGGCGAAACGGCGTTCGAAGGCACGGGTGGCGATGCCACGGTGCAGATAGGTACGCTCCTTGTCGTCAGCGGCCTTCTTGCCGGCCACGACCAACGCGTTTTCCTTCACTTCGACCGATAGGTCATCTTCGCCAAAACCGGCGACGGCCAGCGAGATGCGATAGGTGTCGGCATCGGTCTTTTCGATGTTGTAGGGGGGATAGCTGGGTTGTGACACTTCGCTGGTCAGAACCCGGTCCATGATATCGGCGATCTGATCAAAGCCGATGGTTGCACGATGCAACGGTGCAAAATCAAAACTGCGCATTGTCGTCATCCTCATGTCAGAGCGATCTACGATTTGCCCTCCATCCGGACGGGCGGTGATGTTCAACGGGCCCCGATATGGCGGCCCGCCAGACATGAGATGGGAAGCGGTTCGGCGCGGTTCAAGACCCGCCCGGGCGGATGAATTTCGCGCCCGAGTCGGATTTGCCCGAGCCGACCTGCAGCCGCTTGATCGATGCCTTGGGCTGCGGCGCATCACGCCGCAGGATCGCCTTCAGGTCCGTCACGATCCCCGACAACTCCATTCCAAAGCCGACCTTGCCTCGACCGTCGTTGCCCACGGCCGAAACGACCGACAGGATCTGCCAGCGCGGCCCGTTGCGGGCCAGAATGGCCGACCCGGACGATCCGAAGGTGATGTCGCAGTTGAAGGTGATCAGGCCCTGCCGCCGCTCGAGGATCCGGCAGGACCGCTCGCGCGTGATCGCCTCGGACCGGCCACGGCCATAGGATGCGATGCTGATCTCGTTTCCGGCCACCCGGCCGCTGTGCAGGGCAAAGGGGTTGGCGATGCCATAGGGGATGGGCTCTTCCAGCCGCATCAGGGCCACGTCGGCGCGCACGCTTTCCGGCGACAGGCCCGCCTTGGGGTCATAGTCGGGATGCGCGGCGATCTGCACCACCTTGCGTTCGGCCAGCGCGTGGCCATTGCTGAGGCCCGCGCGAAACGTGACCTCGCCCGGCGCATAGGGCTGCCCGGTGGTTCGGTCCATCGCGCAGTGGGCTGCGGTCAGCACCAGATCCTGCGCGATCAAGGTTCCGGTGCAGAACGACCGGGTTCCGATATCCAGGCGCCCGATCGCCTCCCAGCCGTACAGGTCGTCGCGGTCGGTCAGGCGGCGTTTGCCGCTGTCCTGGGCCAGCGCGGCGCCTGCCAGGACACCCAGGCAAAGCGCTGCCCTGAAAATCGCCCCGATCATGGCCGCACGAACCTTGCGCCCAGGTTCTTGCCCGCGCCCGCCGCGCTGCCCGACAGGCCAAAGCCCCGCCCCGCGGACAGTTCCGCCTGCAATACCTCAAGCGACTCTTCCAACGCCGTGCCCAGCGCCACGCGCTTTCCTTCCAGTTCGGCCTTGGCTGAAACGACCGACACGATGCGTGGGTGATCGCCCGAGAAGGAAAAGATCGGCGCCCCTGAGGCGCCGAAATCCACATCGCAGGACATCACCAGAACCCCGGATTGCCGCGCCATGACCGAGCAGACCTCCTGCAGCGAGGGGGCCTCGGCACGGTCATGCGCATAGGACACGACACCGACGTCCTCGCCGCGCGACGGGCGATAGCCGGTCTCGAACGGAATGACAGCGGTGTTGCGGATGGGCTGCCACAGCTCGATCAGCGCGATGTCATGGCGCACACGGGTGACGGTGGCCCTGCCGTCATAGTCATAATCGGGGTGGATTACCGCCTGCCGCGCCGCACGATAGGCCGAGGCCCGTCCCCGCCGCCAACCGGCCAGAAACTCAATTCGCGACGGGTCGATACGTTGGCGCGTGGCCTTGTCGAACAGGCAATGCGCCGCAGTCAGGACAAGAGTCGGGGAAATCAGCGCACCGGTGCAGAACCCGGTGCCGTCGATGTCCAGCCGCCCGACCGCCATCCAGTCGCGCCCCGCCTCCGAGGTCTCGAGGCTTTGCAGCCCGGTATCCTGCGCCATGGCCGCCATCGGCAAGACACACAGCGCAATCGCCCTTATCCATCTGCGCACGCGGTTCTCCGGCTATTTGGTTTCGGGCCATGGTGGTACGCGCCGCGTTTGGCGAAAATAGGGCAGGGCCGAGCCACGGCGATTCCTCCATCGACTGATGCGCCGGCGCACCAGGCCCGCTCACCGCAGGATCGGCACCGTATCCGCAGGCTGTCCGGCCCGATCCAGCGCGGGAGGCCGAGGCCCGCCCGTGGCCCAATCCAACAGCTCGACCGTATGCACGACGGGCAGTCGGGTGCCCGACCCGATCTGCATCATGCAGCCGATGTTCCCGGCCGCGATCAGATCGGGGTTCTTGGCCTCCAACGTGCGCACCTTGCGCTGTTTCAGCTTGGCCGAGATCTCGGGCTGCATCAGGTTGTAGGTGCCCGCGCTGCCACAGCACAGGTGGCTGTCGACGGGTTCGACCACCATGAACCCCGCCTTTTTCAGCAGATCCTTGGGATAGGTTTTGATCTGCTGCCCGTGTTGCAGCGAGCAGGCCGCGTGATAGGCCACCGTCAGCCCCTTGTCGTCGCCCTGCGGCAAGTCTAGCTGCATCAGGATTTCGCTGACATCCATGGCAATGCCCGACACCCGCGCCGCGTCCTCGGCCAGCGGGTCGTTGCGGAACATGTGCCCATAATCCTTGACGGTGGTGCCGCAGCCCGAGGTGTTGATGACGATCGCATCCAATCCCTTGCCGTCCATCTCGCGCGTCCATGCGCGGATATTTGCGGCGGCGGTGTCATGGCTTTCGCGGGTCTTGCCCATGTGATGGGTCAACGCCCCGCAACAGCCGGCGCCCTCGGCCACAACGACCTCGCAGCCCAGCCGGGTCAGCAGGCGGATCGTGGCATCGTTGATGTCGGTGTTCAGCGCTTTTTGCGCACAGCCCGTCATCAGAGCCACGCGTTTGATCACCTGCCCCTTGGGCGCAAAGCTTTGGGGGTCGTCATTGCGGCTGACCGGCGGGATGTGTTTCGGCGCCATGTCCAGCATCGCCTTCAGGCGCGCGTCGGGCATCAGAAAGCGGAACGGCCGCCCCAGCTTGGCCCCGATCAGCGCCCAGCGGAACCGCATCGGATAGGGCAGGATCCGTGCCAGAACCCACCGCAACGCCCGGTCCGAGAAGGGTCGCTTGTAGCGGTTTTCGATATATTCACGGGCGTGATCGACCAGATGCATGTAATGCACGCCCGACGGGCAGGTCGTCATGCAGGCCAGGCAGGACAGGCAGCGGTCGATATGCTTGACGGTCTTTTCATCCGGCACACGCTCGTTTTCCAGCATGTCCTTGATCAGATAGATGCGCCCGCGGGGGCTGTCCAATTCGTCGCCCAACACCTGATAGGTCGGGCAGGTGGCGGTGCAGAACCCGCAATGCACGCAGTTGCGCAAAATCTCGTTTGCGCGACGGGTGCCGGGGTCTTTCAACTGGTCTTCGGTGAATGTGGTCTGCATCGCCCTATCCCATCAGCCCGGGGTTGAACATGCCGCGCGGGTCGAATTTCTGTCGAATCCCCTGTGTCAGAGCCGCAATACCCTGCGGTTCCGGCTGGAACCGGCCCAGCCGGGCAAGGGTATCGGCCCCGGCCCGCACCAGCGTGGCGTGGCCAGAAAACGGGCCAATGCGCGCGCGCAGGTCGGTGCCTGCGGGCACCAGCGCCCAGATCAGCCCTCCGCCCCAGTCGAACAAGGTCCGGCCGGCCTCGGCCCGCGCGGCGATTTCGGGCGCATCCCCGGGTTTGACCGAGATCCGCCAGACATCGCCTGGCGTGTCGGCAAAATCGACCGCATCGCGGATCCTCTGCCACAGCTCGGCCGATGGCTCGACCAAATCAACCGCGCCGAACTGGCCCAGCAGGTCCTGCAGGCGCCCGGTGCGATACGAGACCGATTCCGCAAACCCCTCGATCCGGATCAAGGCGCGCTGCTGCTGCGGATCATAGGCTGCTCCGGTGACCTCAAAGGGTGATTTCAGCGCCTCAGACAGGATGCGAACCGCAGTCGCGGCGTCCTTAGCGGGTACGGCCAGCGTCGCGCTGGCCTCGGGTTTGGGCAGCACCTTCAGCGACACCTCGGTCAGCACGCCCAGCGTGCCCCAGGACCCGGCCATCAGCTTGACCAGGTCATAGCCGGTGACGTTCTTCATCACCCGGCCGCCATTCTTGATGATCTGCCCTCGCCCGTCGACAAAGCGCACGCCCAACAGGAAATCGCGGCAGGCCCCGGCCTGGATCCGGCGCGGCCCCGAGACGTTGGCGGCCACGACACCGCCGATCGTGGGCGCGCCCGAGGACCCCAGCAGGCCGCGATGGTCCATCGGCTCGAATGCCAGTTGCTGGCCTTCGGCCTCCAATGCCGCCTCGATCTCGGCCAGCGGCGTTCCGGCCTGCGCAACAAGCGTCAGCGCCCCGGGCTCGTACAGGGTGATCCCGCGCAGCCCCTCGGTGCCCAGCACCCGGTCGGGGCTGGTCACACCGCGCGTGCCGCCACCGAGAACGCGTATCGGTTCGTTCAGGCCGGTCACGATTTCGGCCAGTTCAGACTCTGATTCAGGTCTCATTGCGAGGTCCGTTCTGTCTTGGGATTCATTCCGCCGCCATCGGCACGACGCGTCGGTCCGCGCTGGCATCCAGCGGGAACACCTTGGCGGGGTTCAGCAGCCATTTCGGGTCGAACACGTCCTTGACGGCCATCTGCGCCTCAAGGTCCTGAGGCGCGTATTGATGATGCATCAGGTCGCGCTTCTCGATGCCCACCCCATGCTCGCCGGTCAGGCAGCCGCCCGCATCCACGCACAGTTTCAGGATCTCGGCCCCGAAGGCCTCGCATTTTTCCAGATCGCCGGGCTTGTTCGCATCGAACAGGATCAGCGGGTGCATGTTGCCGTCGCCGGCGTGGAACACGTTACCCACGGGTAGGCCAAACTCATTGCTCAGTTCACCGATGCGGCGCAGCACCTCCGGCAGGGCCGACACCGGGATCGTGCCGTCCAGGCACATATAGTCATTGATCTGCCCCATCGCACCAAAGGCCGATTTCCGGCCCAGCCAGATGCGGGCACTTTCCTCGGCCGACTGGCTTTCGCGCAGCTCGACCGGGTTGTGGCGTTTGGCGATCTCGATGATCTTGGCCAACTGGCTGTCAATCTCGGCGTCCGAGCCTTCGACCTCGACGATCAGCAGCGCTTCGCAGTTCGGATAGCCGGCATGGGCAAAGTTCTCGCAGGCCTCGATGCACAGCCGGTCCATGAACTCGATCGCCACGGGCAGGATACCCGACTTGATAATGTCCGAAACGCATTCGCCCGCCACCGCATTGTCATCAAAGCCCATCAGAACCGGGCGCGCGCCCTCGGGCTTGCGCAGGATGCGCAGCGTCGCCTCGGTGACGACCCCCAGCTGCCCTTCCGAGCCGCAGATCACGCCCAACAGGTCCAGCCCGCCGGAATCCAGATGCGCGCCGCCGATCTCGACCACGCGGCCATCCATCAGCACCATGGTCACGCCCAGCAGGTTGTTGGTGGTCACGCCGTATTTCAGGCAATGCGCCCCGCCCGAATTCATCGCGATATTGCCCGCGATGGCGCAGGCCAGCTGCGACGACGGATCGGGCGCATAGAAGAAATCCTGCTCCTCGACCGCGCCGGTGACGCTTAGATTGGTGCGGCCGGTCTGCACGCGGATGAAGCGGTTGTCATAGTCGACCTCAAGCACCTCGTTCATGCGGGCCACGCCCAGGATCACGCAATCGGCGGTGGGCAGCGCCCCACCGGCCAGCGAGGTCCCAGCCCCGCGCGGCACGACCGGCACGCCTTCGTCATGGCAGATGCGCAGAATGTCCGAGACCTCCTGCGTCGAGGACGGCAGAACCGCGATCATCGGCGCGCATTTGTAGGCGGTCAGGGCGTCGCACTCATAGGCGCGGGTTTCGGCCGGGTCCGCGATGATGGCGTCTTCGGGCAGGACCTGCCGCAGACGGGCAAGCACGTTAGCCTTGCGGGCCAGAACGTCGAGGTTGGGCTTTGGCATGTCCATGGCGGGTCCTCCAGTTTGGTAAAATAATATTACCAATTTCTACATCTGGCAAGTTGCCTTCGTCGGACGTACTGTCGCGCCATGACATTGACCGAACGCGCCCTGCTGTTTTCGCCTCTGGACTACGCCGCCATCCTGTTGTTGCTGATCGCCTGGCAATGGATCGGCTGGCGGATCGAGAACCCCGCGCCCGGCAAGCGCTCGGTCGCGGTGATGATGGACGAATTCCGCCGCTGCTGGATGCGCGAAATGGTGACCCGCCAGCCCCGCATGTTCGACGCCCAGGTCGTGGGCACGATGCGTCAGGGCAGCACGTTCTTTGCCTCGACCACAATGATCGCCATCGGGGGCGGTTTGGCCCTTCTGGGCAATACCGAACGGCTGTCGGGCGTCGCCAAGGATCTGGCCATCGGCAGCGCGCCGGCCATGGTGTGGGAGGTCAAGATCCTGACCGTGCTGCTGTTTTTGTCGAATGCCTTTCTGAAATACGTCTGGGCGCACCGGTTGTTCGGCTACTGCGCGGTGCTGATGGCGGCGGTGCCGAACGACCCCGAGGATCCGCAGGCCTATCCCCGCGCGGCGCAGGCGGCCGAGATCTGCGTGACCGCCGCGCGCAGCTTCAACCGCGCCCTGCGCGCCACCTATTTCGCGCTGGCTTCGCTGGCCTGGATCCTGGGCCCAATCGCGCTGATCATCGGCACGCTTCTGACGCTGGGAGTCCTGTACCGGCGCGAGTTTGCCTCGCATTCCCGAGCAATCCTGCTGAGCCTGCCGCCGGACACGCAGACGTGATCGCGCCCCGCCCGATCAGACCCTAGACTGGCGAGATGCGACACTTGATCCCCTGCCTGTTTCTGGCCGCCCCAGCCCTCGCCGACCCGCCGACGGTCGAAAATGTCACCGCGACGCGCACGGGTAAGACCTGGCGATTCGACGTGACCATCCGCCATCCCGATACCGGGTGGGACCACTATGCCGATGGCTGGCGCGTTCTGGCAATGGACGGGACCGAGTTGGGGATGCGAGTGCTGCATCACCCGCACGAGACCGAGCAGCCCTTTACCCGGTCGCTGGGCGGAGTCGCGATCCCCGAAGGCGCGAGCCAGGTTCAGGTGCAGGCCCGGTGCAGTGTCGATGGCTGGAACGCGGACACCACGCTTGTGATGTTGGAATAATCGTCAGAACACGCCCAGCGACAGCCCGGCGCCAAGCGCGGCGCCGATCTCGCGGCATTTGTCCAGTTCATCCTCGGGGATGGTCTTTTCCGCCAATATCGCCTCGGGCGTCTGGGCATGGGTGCAGACAATGAGGGGCGGCTGCACCTCTTTCAGGCGCCAACCGGTGGTGATGCGCGCCAGTTGCCGCGCCGCGTTCTGACCGTCGGACCCGGCGCAGATCATCTGCGCATAGGGCCGCCCCTCGATCCTGCCCAGAACCGGGTAGTAGCAGCGGTCGAAGAAATCCTTCATGACGCCTGACAGCGCCGCCAAGTTCTCGGGCGCGCAAAAGACGTATCCGTCGGCCGCCAACAGATCGTCGGACCCCGCCTGCGCGGCGGGCTTCAGGCTGACCTCGGCCTCGGCGCTGGCCGCCTGTGCGGCCGCCTCGGCCATCTGTCGGCTGCCGCCGGTGCGCGAATGGTAGACGATCAGTAGACGGGCCACAGCGGTCAGGCCCGGTGATACGGGCCGCCCGACAGGATCGTCGCGGCACGATAGAGTTGTTCCGACAGCATCACCCGGACCAGCATATGCGGCCAGACCATCGCGCCGAAAGAGATCGAGAAATCGGCTTCGGTCCGTAGCTCCGGGTCGATCCCGTCGGCGCCGCCGATGACAAAGGCCAGATCCTGCCGGCCCATGTCACGCCACCCGGCCAGCTTCTGCGCGAAATCGGGTGACGACATCACCTTTCCGCGCTCGTCCAATGTGCAGATCACCGCCCCGCCGGGCAGCGCCTTGCGCAGCAAGGCGGCCTCGGCGCCCATACCGGCGTTCCTCTTGTCTTCGACCTCGATCACGCGCGCAGGCCCCAAACCCAGGCCGCGGCCGGTCCGGTCGAAACGGGTCAGATAGTCGTCAAGCAGGGTTTTTTCCGGTCCGGCGCGCAATCGCCCGACCGCACAAATGCTGATACGCATGTCGCTCTCGCCGCCGACCCTTCAATACGGGCCGGGATGGCGCCTCAGTTGGCCGAGGCGCTACCGCCCTGAGGCAGCCACATCTTTTCCAGCTGGTAGAATTCGCGCACTTCGGGGCGGAAGATATGGACGATCACATCGCCCGTATCGATCAGTACCCAGTCGCCGGCATCCTTGCCTTCGACCTTCGAGGTGAACCCGAATTCCTGCTTGATGCGATCCGTCAGCTTTTCCGACATCGCCGACACCTGTCGAGTCGACCGGCCCGACGCGATGACCATGTAGTCGGCCACCGAGGATTTTCCGCGCAGATCGATCTGAACGACGTCTTCGGCCTTGTCGTCGGAAAGAGAGGAAAGAACGCGCTCAAGCAGCTTTTCGCTGATTGGCTGAGACTGGGCCATCACCGTGGCCCCATCGTCGGCGGGCAAACCCGCCTGAGTATGCAGAGACAGGACATGGTCCTCCTTGATAAAGCGCCGCCAAACCCCGGCGCCGGGGTAGTAATAAGGTAGCAAGCCGATTGCAACAATTCAATGAATCGCGGGCCGTGTGCGCACAGGCGTGATCACTCCGTGTCGATTTGTTGCGCAACCACGCCGGTCTGCCCCTGGCCCAGAAGGCGCACCTCGCGCTGCGGGAAGGGGATCGAGATGCCCTCGGCCTTGAACGCGTCCCACAGCGCCAGATAGACATTGCCGCGGATGTTGGTCAGGCCGGCGGTCGGGTCGCGGATCCAGAACCGCAACACGTAGTCGACGCTGCTGTCGCCGAATCCGGTGATGTGGCAGACCGGTTCGTGCTTGCCGCCGCTCAGCACGCGCTTGACCGTTTTCACCGTCCGCACGGCGGTCTCGCGCACCGTGTGCGGATCGTCGCCATAGCTGGTGCCGAAGGTCAGATCCAGCCGGACGAACTCGTCGGAATGGGACCAGTTCACCACCTGTCCGGTAATCAGATCCTCGTTCGGGATCAGGTATTCGCGCCCGTCGCGGGTGACGACCGAGACATAGCGAGCGCCCAGCGCGTTGATCCAGCCGAACGTGTCGCCCAGCGAGATCACGTCGCCCGGCTTGATCGACCGGTCCATCAGGATGATGATCCCCGAGATCAGGTTCGACACCACCTTCTGCAAGCCGAAACCGATGCCCACGCCCACCGCGCCGGACAGCAGCGCGATCCCGGTCAGGTCGAAGCCCAGCGTGCGGATCCCGACCAGAAAGACCAGCCCGTAGAGAGCCACCTGGATGCCCTTGGCCAGCAGAACCTGCATCGAGGGCGAGATGTCGTCGTTGCTTTTCAGCCCCCGTTCAGCCGCCCGGGTGCCCAGTCGGGCCAGAACCAGCAACGTGCCAATCAGCAAGATTGCCTTGAGGATCCCGAGAACCGAGATGTGCATCTCTCCGATCGTGATCGCGACCCCGTCCAGAAACTCGGCCACGTCGTCGGTCAGGCTCAGTGCCACCAGCGTAGCATAGACCCACATCGACCAGCGAAAGATGCGCCGGATCGTGCGGTTGCGTACAAGATGCGACAGCAGCGCAATGACCAGCCACGCGGTTGCCAGCGTTGCCAGAACGCCGATGATATAGCTGCGCGACGGCCATGTGACCTGCTGCATCACCAGGTAGACGCTCCAGGACAGAAGCACGAAATAGACCAATGTCAGCCGCCGCATGAACTGGACCAGAGTCCGTAGCCGCCATTTGGGCCAGCCGCTTCGCGCCCTTGCCCATGTTTCCCATCTACCAAGTGTGGCGGCCTTCAGAACAAAGGATGCGGCCACCAGAAGCAGCACGATCAACAATTGATACTGACGCCATCCCGGGGTCACGATCAGCTCGATCAGTGCTCCAAACTGAAGCAGGAATGCCTCGACCATTGTATCGAACAGCTCGGAAATCGAGCGGGGGATCAAGTCGTTGTCCAATCGCGCCTCCTGCCTGCCAGATTGACCAGCTATGCGCCGGTATGCAAGGCAATTGGCGGCCACTGGATTGAACCTTGATTGACAGGCGCTCGCGATATATCTGGATCGCATGAGATTCAATCAGGCCCCTGCTCCCAACCTGCAAGACCGCGCGCGCCTGCGTGAACGGTTCTTCGGGGCCGCCCGCACGGTTCTGGCCCGCCTATAATCGGCGCCCAGCCACTCGCCAGCATTTCTCAATACAGACGGGAGAGGACCGATGTCCCCCAAAACACTCTATGACAAGATCTGGGATGCCCATGTCGTGCACGAAGCCGACGATGGTACCTGCCTTCTTTATATCGACCGCCACCTGGTGCACGAAGTGACCAGCCCTCAGGCGTTCGAAGGACTGCGCATGGCAGGCCGCAAGGTGCGTGCGCCGGAAAAAACGATCGCCGTGCCGGACCATAACGTGCCCACCACACCCGATCGCGTGAACGGGATCGAAAACCCCGAATCGCGCATCCAGGTCGAAGCGCTGGACAAGAACGCCCGCGATTTCGGCATTCACTACTACCCGGTGAATGACATTCGTCAGGGCATCGTTCACATCGTGGGCCCCGAACAGGGCTGGACCCTGCCGGGCATGACCGTGGTCTGCGGCGACAGCCACACCGCCACTCACGGCGCTTTCGGCGCGCTGGCCCACGGCATCGGCACCTCCGAGGTCGAGCATGTTCTGGCCACTCAGACGCTGATCCAGAAGAAATCCAAGAACATGAAGGTCGAGATTACCGGCAAACTGCAGCCGGGCGTGACCGCCAAGGACATCACCCTGGCTGTGATCGGCGAAACCGGCACCGCCGGCGGCACCGGTTATGTGATCGAATATTGCGGCGAGGCGATCCGCGACCTGTCGATGGAAGGCCGTATGACCGTCTGCAATATGGCCATCGAGGGTGGCGCACGGGCCGGCCTGATCGCGCCGGACGAAAAGACATTCGAATACGTCAAAGGCCGCCCGCACGCCCCGAAGGGCGCGCAGTGGGAGGCCGCTCTGGCCTGGTGGAAGACGCTCTATTCCGATGACGACGCCCATTGGGACAAGGTCGTCACCATTCGCGGCGAGGACATCGCCCCCGTGGTCACCTGGGGCACCAGCCCCGAAGACGTTCTGCCGATTACCGCCACCGTACCCAACCCCGAGGATTTCGAGGGCGGCAAGGTCGAGGCCGCGCGCCGTTCGATCGAATACATGGGCCTTAAGCCGGGCCAGAAGCTGAGCGACATCGAGATCGACACGGTCTTCATCGGTTCCTGCACCAACGGCCGGATCGAAGACCTGCGCGCCGCCGCCGAGATCCTGAAAGGCAAGAAGATCAAGGACGGCATCCGCGCCATGGTCGTACCCGGCTCGGGCCTCGTCCGCGCGCAGGCCGAAGAGGAAGGCATTGCCGAGATCTTCAAACAGGCCGGCTTTGAATGGCGCCTTGCGGGCTGCTCGATGTGCCTGGCGATGAACCCCGACCAGCTGAGCCCGGGTGAGCGTTGCGCCGCAACCTCGAACCGCAACTTCGAAGGCCGTCAAGGCCGCGGCGGACGCACCCATCTTCTCAGCCCGGCCATGGCTGCCGCCGCAGCAATCACTGGAAAGCTGACAGATGTGCGCGAATTGATGTAAGCTTCCCTCATCATTGATTTTTTGAGGGAGAGAATGAAATGAGTGATTGGGTCAAATGGCTCCTGATGGGGCTGCTGTCGATTGTGTTCGGCATCTTCGTTCTGGGTGCGCCCATCGTGGCATCGGTGGCGGTGACCGTGGTCACCGGCGCACTGCTGCTGATCTCGGGCGTGCTCCAGGTCGTGGGCGGGTTCTCGGTGGAAGGCACCGGAAACAAGATCCTGGCCTTCATCATGGGCGCCGTGATGCTATTTCTGGGCTGGTCCTTTCTGGCCCATCCGCTGCAGGGCGTGCTGACGCTGGCCACGGTGGTGATGATCCTGTTCATCGCCGGCGGTCTCGCCCGGATCATCCTGTCGTTCCAGATGCGCGGCACGCAGTATTTCTGGCCCACGCTCATTTCCGGCCTGCTGTCCCTGGCGCTGGCCGCCTACATCATGGCCAATGCCTCGGTCGGACTGGCGCTCAGCCTGCTGGGAATCCTTTTGGGCATCGAGATGCTGTTCAACGGGTTCGGCCTGATCTTCATGGCGTTCTTCGTCAAGAACGCCGGCAACGAAACGACGGAAGCGAAACAAGCTTGAAACGCGGGGCATGGGGCCGGGCCTCTCCCGCAGGAGTGTGAACATGGAAAAGTTTGAAAAAGTCCACGGCGTGGCCGCCCCCATGCCCCTGATCAATATCGACACCGATATGATCATCCCCAAAGTGCACCTGAAAACGATCAAACGTTCGGGCCTAGGCGTCGTGCTGTTCGACGAGATGCGCTATCACGATGACGGGCGAGAGAACGAAGAGTTCGTTCTGAACAAACCCGCCTATCGCAACGCCGAGATCCTGGTGGCCGGCGACAATTTCGGCTGCGGCTCGTCGCGCGAACACGCGCCTTGGGCGATCAAGGATTTCGGCATCAAGGTCATCATCTCGACCAGCTTCGCCGACATCTTCTTTAACAACTGCTTCAAGAACGGCATCTTGCCGATCGTGGTCGAGGACGAGCATCATGCCATCCTGATGGAAGATGCCCACAAGGGCGAAAACGCCCGCATGACCGTGGACCTCGAAGAGCAGAAGATCGTCACCTCGGACGGGGTCGAGATCACCTTCGACATCGACCCGCACCGCAAGCACTGCCTGCTGAACGGCTTGGACGATATCGGCCTGACGATGGAGAAGGCGCACCACATCGACCAGTTTGAATCCCAGGTCAGCCAGGCCCGCCCCTGGACGTGACGCGGGCGGCGAATCTGCCGATACTCAACCAGACGGGGTCGCCACGGCGGCCCCGTTCGCGTCTTAGGGGTTGACGGCCAAGCAACCACAACATGTAGTCACACCCGACGAACCAGCGACGATTCTGCGGCGCAATTGATGCAAAGCCGCACCAGTTTCGCCATCATTTTGCCTGAAATCACCTGTTTCCTGCCCATCGGCTTGAGCAAAATGCCGCTTGTCGCTGATGATGGCGCCAATCGGCATCCGCCACTTGGGAATGGGCGGGCACAAGTTGGAATTGAGTCGGCAAAGAAACGACGGGTCCGGTTTGGAAAGGGTTCGGATAGTGATTGCACGCACAACAGGGGCGGCAGTTCGTGGGATTTTAGTAGCGCTTCTGGTGCTGACCCCCGCGCTGTATCTGCCGGTCTCGGCCACCAACGGTACCGAAGTTGTCGTCTTTGTCGCCATCTTGGCATTCATCCTGACCTTTGCCGAATACAACTCGGCCTTCCCCAGTTTCATCGAGTTCCGCGACGCGCCGCCCGTCAACCGGCTGAGGTTCGTCGGGCTGATGTCGATGGTGTCGGTCCTGACCCTGATCTGCAAGAACGTCTACACGCCAACGGATCTGACCAGCGCTGCCTATTCCGTGGGCCTGGCCGTGGCCAATGTCGTCGACTTCCCCTATTCACCGGTCCGCCTGGTGGTCCTGATGCTGCCGGCCGAGGCCAGCGCAACGCTGACCGAACTGGTCCGCATCACCGCAAGCGTCGCCTATGTCGCGGCGCTGGTGACGATCGCCAGCTTCGTCTATGCGGTCAAGGTCCGGGGATGGCCCACGGGGAACGGGGCCTTCAACGTCTGGACCAATCTGCCCCTGTTCGACCCGACCAAGGGCGGAGACGTGGTGACCCGCCTGCAGCGCGACGGGCGCCTGAACATTTCGATCGGCATCCTGCTGCCGTTCCTTATCCCTGCGCTGATCAAGCTGCTGACCAATGTCATCGATCCGCTGACGCTAGCGAATCCGCAGACCCTGATCTGGACCATGAGCGCTTGGGCCTTCCTGCCCGCCAGCATAATTATGCGCGGCATCGCCACGCTGCGAATCGCCGGGCTGATCGTCGAAAAGCGGCGCGCCTATTCCACCTCCGAGGCCACCCAGACCGCATGATCCGCATTCTGGTTCTGGCGCTGCTGCCTTTTGCGGCCCAGGCCGACCCCCTGCGCGTGGCCAGCTTCAACACCGAGTTGCAGCGCGATGGGCCGGGGTTGATGCTGCGAGACATCCGCAAGGAGACACCGCAGGTCCGCGCCGTCGTCGATGTTTTGCTAGCCACGGCGCCGGATATCGTCGCCCTGCAGGGGGTGGACTGGGACCATGACAACCTGGCTCTGTCGGCGCTGACCGATCTGCTGGCGGCTGCGGGTCTGGATTATCCCTATCGGTTCGCCCGTCAGCCCAATTCGGGGCTGATGTCCAACCTCGACCTGGACGGAGACAGCAGGCTTGGCGGGCCGGGCGACGCGCAGGGCTGGGGGCGTTTCACCGGCAATGGGGGAATTGCCGTCCTGTCCCGGTATCCGATCATCGAAAGTCAGATCGCAGACTACTCGGCCCTGCTGTGGAAGGATCTGCCGGACGCAACGCTTCCCAGCCGGGACGGCGCCCCGTTTCCCTCGCAGCAGGCGCAGTCGGTCCAACGGCTCTCCTCGACCGCGCATTGGGTCGTTCCGATCGATACGCCGCAGGGCCGGTTGACCCTCATGACCTTCCACGCCACCCCGCCTGTCTTTGACGGCCCCGAGGACCGCAACGGCCTGCGCAACCGCGATGAAATCCGGTTCTGGTCCGTTCTTCTGCGGGGCGATCTGGGGCCGGCGCCGACCCGCCGCTTCGTAATCGCCGGAGATGCCAATCTGGACCCCGAGCGCAGAGAAGGCCACACCGAGGCCCTGCGTGCCCTGCTGACCAACCCGTTGGTTCAGGATCCGCGACCGACAGATGCAACCGGCGCAGACACGACCGTCACCTGGAAAACCGTCGGCGACCGCCGCGTCGACTATGTGCTGCCATCGGCGGATTGGGTGGTCGAAGATGCCGGCGTGTTCTGGACCGGAGCGGACGGTCAGCCCCATCCCGCGGCCCGAGCGGCAAGCCGGCACCGGCTGGTCTGGGTCGACCTGACCGGATCGGGCGCGCAGGACCGGCAGGCCGGTACCGACTGACGTGCCGCCCACCCTTGCCGACCTGCGCCCGCATGACGCGTGATACCCGGGCAAAACGGTCGGAACGCCTCATTGACCATATGCCCCGCAAACGCTAGGCCCGGTTCTGAAAAACGCAAGGAGACCGCTCATGTCCAACCCCTCGCTCCTCATCCTGCCCGGAGACGGAATCGGCCCCGAAGTGATGACCGAAGTGCGCAAGATCATCGACTGGTTCGGCGCCAGGCGCGATCTGAAATTCGACGTGAGCGAGGATCTGGTCGGCGGTGCTGCCTATGACAAGCACGGCGTTCCTCTGGCGGATGAGACGATGGCCAAGGCGCAAGAGGTCGACGCGGTTCTGCTGGGCGCCGTAGGCGGCCCGAAATACGACGATCTGGATTTCAGCGTGAAGCCCGAGCGCGGCCTGCTGCGCCTGCGCAAGGAGATGGACCTGTACTCGAACCTGCGCCCGGCCCAGTGCTTTGACGCGCTGGCCGATTTCTCGTCGCTGAAAAAGGACGTGGTCGCCGGCCTCGACATCATGATCGTGCGCGAGTTGACCTCGGGCGTCTATTTCGGCGAGCCGCGCGGCATCTTCGAGGAAGGCAATGAACGCGTGGGCATCAACACCCAGCGCTACACCGAATCCGAGATCGAGCGGGTCGCGCGTTCGGCTTTTGAGCTGGCGATGCGCCGCAACAAGAAGCTGTGCTCGATGGAAAAGGCCAACGTGATGGAATCGGGCATCCTGTGGCGCGAGGTGGTGACCCGCGTGGGCAAGGATTACCCCGAGGTCGAGCTGAGCCACATGTATGCCGACAACGGCGCCATGCAGCTGGTGCGCGCGCCCAAGCAGTTCGACGTGATCCTGACCGACAACCTGTTCGGCGACATCCTGTCGGACTGCGCGGCGATGCTGACCGGGTCGCTGGGCATGCTGCCTTCGGCCTCGCTGGGGGCGCCCATGGCCAACGGCCGGCCCAAGGCGCTGTATGAACCCGTCCACGGCTCGGCCCCCGACATTGCTGGGCAGGGCAAGGCCAACCCGATCGCCTGCATCCTGAGCTTTGCGATGGCGCTGCGCTATTCCTTCGACCAAGGGGCCGAGGCCGACCGTCTGGAAGCCGCCATCGAGAAGGTGCTGGCCGATGGTGTCCGTACCGCCGATCTGCTGGCCGAAGAAGGCGTGCAGCCGGTGTCGACCACCGAGATGGGCGACGCGATCGTCGCCGCGCTGGACGCCAGCCTCTGAGCTTCGATCCGGGCGGCGCCGCGCGCCGCCCGTCCGATCATCCGCGGCCTAGTTGCCCCCGAAGATATCCTTCAACAGATTGTCGACCGCCCGCGCGAAACTGCCCTGCTGTCTGCGGCGGGGCTGGGATTGCTGCGTGGTCTGAACCGGAGCCGCCGGCGCCAGCATCGGCAGGGGCGTGGGGGTCATGCCCTCGGTCACGCGCAGCATGGTTTCCCGCCAGATTTCGGCCGGCAGTCCGCCGCCGGTGACGCCTTTCAGGGGCGTATTGTCGTCATAGCCCATCCAGACGCCGGCCACATAATCGGCAGTGAAGCCGATGAACCACGCATCCCGCGCGGCCTGGGTCGTACCCGTTTTGCCCGCCACCTGCCATCCGGGCAGCTTGGCCCGCTGACCGGTGCCTTCGGACACCACTCGCTCCATCATCCAGATCAGCTGTTTGGCGGCCTCGTCGCGGATCACCCGTTCGCCGATCCCGGTCGTCGTCACCATCACCGGCGTGTCATCGCCCAGCAGCTTCAGCTCGGTCAGGCCATAGGGTTCCACCGCCGAGCCCCCGTTCAGGATACCCGCATAGGCGCCGGTCATCTCGATCAGCGTGCTTTCCGACGCGCCCAGCGCCAGCGCAGGACCCGCCGCCAGATCGCTTTGGATGCCGAAGCCGCTGGCCACCGTGCGCACATTGTCCAGCCCGGCCACCTCGGCCACCTTGACGGCCGGAATGTTCAGCGAGTTCTTGAGCGCATCCGCCAGCGTAACACGACCGTAGAACTTGTTGGTATAGTTCTTGGGGCACCACTGGCCGGACCCCGGGATGTCGATGCAATAGGGCTCGTCCACCACCGTGGCCAGCGGTGAGTAGCCAAGCTCCAGCGCGGTGGCATAGACGAAGGGTTTGAACGAGGACCCGGTCTGGCGCAGCGCCTGCGTCGCGCGGTTGAACGCGCCCGACACCTTGGTCTTGCGCCCGCCCACCATGGCCCGGACAGCACCATCGGCCGACATCACCACGATCGCGGCCTGCGCCTTCGACCCTTCGCTGACCTTTTCGTCGAACACCTGTTTCAGCGCCGCCTCGGCCGCCTGCTGGATCCGCTGGTCCAGCGTGGTCTTGATCACCACGTCCTCGGTGGTGTTGCGGGTAAAGAACTCGGGGCCGCTGGCCATGACCCAGTCGGCAAAATAACCGCCAGCGCGCGCGGCGGCGGCCTCGGACAGCTCGGCCGGGTTGTTGCGCGCCGCAGTTGCCTGTGACGTGGTCAGGTAACCCTGATCCTCCATCAGGCTGATCACCACCTTGGCCCGGTCCTGCGAGCGCTGCAGGTTGTTGGTGGGCGCATAGCGCGTGGGCGCCACCAACAGCCCCGCCAGCATCGCCGCCTCGGCCGCGTCGACCTCGGCCGCGGACTTGCCAAAATAGCGCTGGCTGGCCGCCTCGAACCCGCGTGCGCCGGCCCCCAGAAATGCCCGGTTCAGATAGATGGTCAGGATCTCGTCCTTGGAATACTTGGCTTCCATCGCCATCGCGTAGATCGCTTCCTTAGCCTTGCGCCACAGCGACCCCTGGCGGCAGTCAGCCTCATACGCCGCTTCCGACTCCCACTGGCTCGGATCATACGGGACACCCAGACACAGCAGCTTGGCCGTTTGCTGGGTGATGGTGGACCCACCATGCCCCGACAGCGGCCCGCGCCCTTCCGACAGGTTGATCCTAACCGCGCTGGCGATGCCGCGCGGGCTGATGCCGAAGTGACGATAGAACCGCTTGTCCTCGGTGGCGATGACCGCGTTCTTCAGATGGGGTGACACGGTATCGGCGGTGATGACGCCGCCGAACTGATCACCGCGCCAAGCGAAGACCTTGCCGTCGCGGTCCAGCAGGGTGACCGACCCACGCGCGCGCCCGTCCAGCAGGGCATCGACCTCGGGCAACGTGCTGTAGACGACGCCGACCGCCAGCGCAATCAACAGCGCCACCACCGCCCCCACGCGCCAGGTCAGGCCCCAGATCAGCCGTCCGATCCATCGGAGCAGCCGGCGAAAGAAACCGCCCTGCCCGCCACCCGAACGCTTGCGCCGGGTTTTGCGCGTTGTGGTCTTGCGCGCCGTCGCCTTCTTGCCCGCCGGTTTCGCCGACCGCTTGGTAGACGCCGTCTTGCGGCCTCCGGACGGATACCGTTTGTCCGCCACCAGCGGTTTTCGACGCTTGGACTCAGTCATGCTCAAACTCTGCCCGTTTTTGCTTTTGTGGCACCATACCGTGCTGTCGCGCCCATGTAGAGGTGTGAAATAGCAGCAATTCCCCTCTCACATTTGCCTGTTTTTTGATCACTTCACATATTTTGTGCAAAAAATGTGCAACTTTGACCCTCTTCCCCAGCGTCTTTTTGCCGAAATCGTTCCTTGAGCGGCCATGTCGGGCTCTTTTTCTGCAGGTGCAAAGCCGGACCCACCGGAACAGAAGAGGGGAAAGACGTGAAACTGATCATTGCGACAATCAAGCCGTTCAAGCTCGAGGAGGTGCGCGAGGCACTGACCGAGGCGGGCGTGCGCGGCATGATGGTGACTGAGATCAAGGGCTTCGGCTCGCAATCCGGTCACACCGAAATCTATCGGGGTGCCGAATACGCGGTGAACTTCGTGCCCAAGATCAAGCTGGAAATCGTGGTGCCCGCCGCGATGACAGACCAGATCGTCGAGACCATCACCAGAACCGCCAAGACCGGCAAGATCGGCGACGGCAAGATTTTTGTCCTCGATGTCGAGCAGGCCCTGCGCGTGCGGACCGGGGAACTCAACGAAGAGGCGCTCTGAGCGCCGCTACCGACAATCATTCGAGGACTGAACATGAACCTGATGAAATCACTCATCCCTGCCGCCGCGATCGTCGCGCTGCCGCAGATGGGCCTGGCGCAGGAGACCGCCGCAACCGGCGAAACCGCGCAGCATACGCAATATATCCTGACTTCGCTGCTGTTCCTGATGGGCGGCTTCCTGGTGTTCTGGATGGCCGCGGGCTTTGCCATGCTCGAGGCCGGTCTGGTGCGCTCCAAGAACGTGGCCATGCAGCTGGTCAAGAATATCGGCCTGTTTTCCTTTGCAGCCATCATGTACTGGCTGGTCGGCTTCAACCTGATGTATCCGGGCGACGGCTGGACCATCACCGGCATTCTGGGTGCCTTCTCGCCCACCTCGTTGGAACCGGTCGGCCTTGAAGGCGTCGAAACCGATCTGTCCTATGCGTCGGTCGGTTCGGACTTCTTCTTCCAGCTGATGTTCTGCGCCACTACCGCCTCGATCGTGTCGGGCACCATGGCCGAGCGGGTCAAGCTGTGGCCCTTCTTCATCTTCGTGATCGTCCTGACCGGTGTCATCTACCCGATCGAAGCCTCGTGGCAGTGGGGCGGCGGCTGGCTGTCCGAAATGGGCTTCAGCGATTTCGCAGGCTCGACCCTTGTGCATGCCGCAGGTGGCTTTGCCGCACTGGCCGGTGCGATCGTGCTGGGCCCCCGGATCGGCAAGTACAGCAAGGACGGAAAGGTCGTTCCGATCCCCGGCTCGAACCTGGCGCTTGCCACCCTGGGTACGTTCATCCTGTGGCTTGGTTGGTTCGGCTTCAATGGCGGCTCGCAGCTGGCCATGGGCACGATCGGCGACATGGCTGACATCAGCCGCATCTTCGCCAACACCAACATGGCCGCTGCCGCCGGCGCCGTCGCTGCCCTGATCCTGACCCAGGTGATGTATGGCAAGGTCGACCTGACCATGGTGTTGAACGGCGCGCTGGCCGGGTTGGTCTCGATCACCGCGGAACCGCTGGCACCGTCGCTGTTCCAGGCACTGATCATCGGCGGCATCGGTGGCGTGATCGTGGTCTACACCGTGCCGCTGCTGGACAAGATGAAGATCGACGACGTGGTCGGCGCCATCCCGGTTCACCTGATCGCGGGCTTCTGGGGCACCTTCATCGTGGCCTGGACCAATGGCGACGCGTCCTTCGTAACCCAGATCATCGGCTTTGCAGCCATCGGGATCTTTGTCTTCGTGGTGAGCTTCATCCTGTTCTCGATCCTCAAGGCCACCGTCGGCCTGCGGGTCGGCGAGGAAGAAGAGATCAACGGCCTCGACATGGGCGAGCTGGGCATGGAAGCCTATCCCGAGTTCTCGAAGGGCTGAGCCCTTTTCAAACCAAACAAAAAACCCGGGCATTCGTGCCCGGGTTTCTTTTTTGGGAAATGTCTGAGCTCAGACGCCGACGTCGATGATGGCCTTGGCGAGGATCGGCACGGTGGCCTCATTCAACCCGGCGATGTTCATGCGGCTGTCGCCGACCATGTAGATGCCGTGTTCGACCCGCAGCTTCTCGACCAGTTCGGGCGCGGCGCCAAGGCGAGAGAACATGCCGCGATGCTGGGCCAGGAAGCCGAACCGGTCCGATCCGCTCAGCCGCTGCAGCTCATCCGCCAGTTGGCGGCGCAGGCCCAGCATCGACAGGCGCACCTCTTCCAGTTCGGCCATCCAATCAGCGCGCAGGCCCTCATCCATCAAGATCGTGGTCACCACGCGCGCGCCGTGATCCGGCGGGAACGAATAGTTCTGGCGGTTCAGAAACGCCAGCGTGCCCTGGTTCAGCGCGGTCTGGCCCGCATCGGCGCTGACAGCCATCAGCAGGCCGGTGCGCTCGCGGTAGACACCGAAATTCTTCGAGCAAGACGCCGCGATCAGGCATTCCTTGACCGAAGAAGCGACCAGCCGGGTCGCCTGCGCATCCTCGTTCAGACCGTCGCCAAAGCCCTGATAGGCGATGTCGATCATCGCCACCAAGCCGCGGACGTTGATCAGGTTCACCACCTCTTGCCACTGCACCATGTTCAGGTTGGCGCCGGTCGGGTTGTGACAGCAACCATGCAACAGCACCACGTCGCCCGCCTTGGCAGTCTTGAGGTCCTCGATCATGCCGTCGAAATCGACGCCGCGGGTTTCCTCGTCGAAATAGCGATAGGCGACGGTTTCGATGCCCAGATAGTTCAGGATCGAGATGTGATTGGGCCAGGTCGGGTTCGACACGAACACCCGGGCCGAGGGGTTGGCCATGCGGATCAGTTCGAACACCTGACGGCAGGCACCGGTGCCGCCCGGTGTGGCCACGGCGGCAATATTGGCGCGCGGCACGCTGGTGCCCAGTATCAGCGCGATCATCGCATCGGCATAGGCCGGGTCACCGGCCAGCCCGGTATAGGCCTTGGTCTGCTGTTCTTCCCAGATGCGATGCTCGGCGGCCTTGACCGCGCGCATGACGGGCGTCACGCCCTCGGCATTCTTGTAGACGCCGACGCCCAGGTCGATCTTCTGCTCGCGCGGATCATCGCGATACATCTGCATCAGCGCCAGGATCTTGTCGGCTGGCTGCGGCTTGAGGTTCTCGAACATCAGGAGTCTCCGGTTGCGACGGGCAGGGTCGGGAAGGCGCCCCATTCGGCCCAGCTGCCGTCATAAAGTGCATGGTCTTTCTTGCCCATGCGCTCGAGCGCAAGGCTGAGGATCGCGGCGGTCACGCCCGACCCGCAGGTGGTGATCGCAGGTTTCGACAGATCGACGCCTGCGGCTTCGAACACCGCGCGGCAGTCCTCGGGCGATTTCATGGTGCCATCGGGGTTCAGCAACTGTCCGAAGGGCACGTTGCGCGAGCCGGGGATGTGCCCTGCCCGCAAACCTTCGCGCGGTTCGGGCTGGGTTCCGGCGAAACGGTCGGCCGCGCGGGCGTCGATGATTTCGTGATCGGCCAGCTTGGCGGCGGCCGATACCTGGGTCACGTCGCGGACCAGGTGGTTCTGCACACGCACGGTCATGTGGCGGTCACGGATGACGGGGGGCAGATCCTCGATCTCGCGCCCTTCGGCGACCCATTTGGGCAGGCCACCGTCCAGAACCGCGATGTTCTCTTGCCCCATCAGGCGGAACAGCCACCAGACCCGCGCCGCCGAAAACAGTCCAGCGCCGTCATAGACCACAACCTGATGGCCGTCGCCCACGCCCATGGCCCGCAGGCGCGACATGAATTTCTCGACCGGAGGGGCCATGTGCGGCAGGTCCGAGCGGTGGTCCGAAATCTCGTCGATGTCAAAGAACCGTGCGCCGGGAATATGTCCGGCCTCGTACTCGGCCCGGGCGTCGCGCCCTTGCTGCGGCAGGTACCACGAGGCGTCGAGGATCCGCAGATCCGGGTCCTTTAGGTGGGCGGCCAGCCATTCGGTGGAAACAAGGGTTTTTGGATCGTCCAGCATCAAAGCCTCCCCTATACGCGCAAGGATTTCCCTATACGCGCAAGGGTGCGGGTTCAAGGCTGGATCGGGTCCCTGCGGCCCTATCGCACCCGTCGCAGGCGGAAATGCTGGATGATGCCGATCACGCTGATGGCGATCCAGAAACTTTCGATCAGCATCGAGGCCAGGTTGAAGTTCTGCAGCAGCGAATAGACGATCAGAACCGACCCCACCAGGTTGACCACCGGAAAGGCCAGATCGTCGGAATTCATCATCCGCATCTGGGTGGCGAAATAGGCCGCAACCACGATCAGCGCCCCGAAGGACCCGATGCCATCGGCCAGCGTCAGGCCGTTCAGGAATTCCGCCATCAGGTTGTCCCTTTCTGCCGTATCAACCGGCCGCAGCGGTCGCGGGCCGATGTCCGTAGTGATGCATGTTCAGAAACGCCGCGCCCTCGGGCCCGGCGCGATAGCCATGCGGCAGGTCGGCCGGAAAGCGCAGCCCCTGGCCCGCGCTCAGCGGCACCCATTCGCGGTTCCGCAGCACCTCGAGCGCGCCGCTCAGTACAAAGACTTCCTCGGTTACGCCGGCGGCATGGGCGGGGGATTCGTGGCATTGGTTGCGGTCCAGTTCGACGTGAAAGGTCTCGGCCCCCAGAACCGGGTCAAAGGGAAAGACGATCTTGACCTTCAGACTGCCCGGAAAGGTCACGGTGCGGAACCGGGCCGCATCCGCCGGGTCGCGCAGGGCGCTGGTGCCGATCAGCGCGCTCAGCGGCATCTGGAACCCCTTGGCGATCTTCCACAGCGTCGCGATGGTGGGGCTTGATTCTCCGCGTTCGATCTGGCCCAGCATGGCCTTGCTGACCCCGGTCAATTCGGCCGCTTTGGCCAGGCTCAGCCCCGATGCCGCCCGGACGTCTCTGAGTTTCAGGGTGATGTCGTCCGATTCCATGGCCACGTCCCGCGATTTACCTTGTGCGTTATAACGCACATGTGCTACGTGCGCTATAACGCACGCAACCCTGGTTTTGCAACCGGGCAAAAGGGAAACAGCATCATGCCAATGTACCGATCCAGAACTTCGACCCATGGCCGCAACATGGCCGGTGCCCGCGGCCTGTGGCGCGCCACCGGGATGGGAGACGACGATTTCGGCAAGCCGATCATCGCCATCGTCAACTCGTTCACGCAATTCGTGCCGGGGCATGTCCACCTCAAGGATCTGGGTCAGATGGTCGCCCGCGAGGTCGAGGCCGCCGGCGGTGTAGCCAAAGAGTTCAACACCATCGCCGTCGATGACGGCATCGCCATGGGCCATGACGGGATGCTGTATTCGCTGCCCTCGCGCGAGATCATCGCCGACAGCGTCGAATACATGGTCAACGCGCATTGCGCCGATGCGATGGTCTGCATCTCGAACTGCGACAAGATCACCCCGGGCATGCTGATGGCGGCGATGCGACTGAACATTCCGGCCATCTTTGTCTCGGGCGGCCCGATGGAGGCCGGCAAGATCGACATTGCTGATCTGGATGTGAAGAAGATCGACCTGGTCGATGCCATGGTCGCCGCCGCCGATGACAAATACACCGACGAGCAGGTCAAACATATCGAAGAAAACGCCTGCCCCACTTGTGGGTCGTGCTCGGGCATGTTCACGGCGAATTCGATGAACTGCCTGGCCGAGGCGCTGGGTCTGGCGCTGCCGGGCAATGGCTCGACCCTGGCCACCCATTCCGACCGCAAGGAGCTGTTCCTGGAAGCAGGGCGTCGCATCGTCGAGATCACCAAGCGCCACTATGAGCTGAACGAAAAAGGCTTCCTCCCGCGCGAGATTGCGACCTTCGAGGCCTTCGAAAACGCCATGAGCCTGGACATCGCCATGGGCGGCTCGACCAACACGGTGCTGCACCTGCTGGCCATCGCGCATGAGGGCGGGGTGGATTTCACCATGTCCGACATGGACCGTCTCAGCCGCAAGGTTCCCTGCCTGTGCAAGGTCGCGCCCAATACCGAGAACGTCCACATGGAGGACGTGCACCGCGCGGGCGGCATCTTCTCGATCCTGGGTGAGCTGAGCCGCGCTGGTCTGCTGCATGACGACTGCTGCACGGTGCATTCGGCCACAATGGCCGAGGCGATCGCCAACTGGGACATTAAGGTGACCAACAACCCCAAGGCGCAGGAGTTGTTCAAGGCCGCGCCGGGCGGTGTGCGCACGACACAGGCCTTCAGCCAGTCGAACCGCTACAAGGAACTGGACACAGACCGGGCAAACGGCGTGATTCGGTCCAAGGAACATGCGTTCAGCCAGGATGGCGGTCTGGCCGTTCTGTTCGGCAACATCGCGCGCGACGGCTGCATCGTGAAGACCGCAGGTGTGGATGAGAACATCCTGAAATTCACCGGCACCGCCTATGTCTGCGAAAGCCAGGACCAGGCGGTGAACGACATCCTGACCGGCAAGGTCAAGGAAGGCGACGTGGTCGTGATCCGGTATGAAGGCCCCCGCGGCGGGCCGGGCATGCAGGAGATGCTGTACCCGACCTCGTACCTGAAATCCAAGGGCCTGGGCAAAGCCTGTGCGCTGCTGACCGACGGGCGGTTCTCGGGCGGCACCTCGGGCCTGTCGATCGGCCACGTCTCGCCCGAGGCGGCCGAAGGCGGCGAGATCGGTCTGGTGCAGAACGGGGACACGATCGAGATCGACATCCCCAACCGCTCGATCCACCTGGCCGTATCCGACGAGGAACTGGCCGAACGCCGCAAGGCGCAGGACGCGAAAGGCTGGGAGCCGGCCCAGCCGCGCAAACGCAAGGTGTCCACGGCGTTGAAAGCCTATGCGAAGCTGGCCACCAGCGCCGCAAAAGGCGCGGTGCGTCAGGTCTGAACGCTGACGGCCCGCGTCATGCGGGCCGGTCCGTTGCCTGAATCCAAAGGGCTCCCGCGTCTGACAGGACCCATCGGCTGCGCCGCTGCCTCCGTCAGCCTTGGGCCGGGCGCCGCGCTGTGCGCGGCGCCCGGCCCAACCAGAGGAGGTGTCTCGCCAGAGACATCGAGGATGGGTGGGAGCACCCCTGCCTATGGGATCAATCACCCAGCTTGGCGTGAATCTCATCCAGATCGATTTCACCCGTCGGCATCTTGTTGGCCGGATTTTCGAAATCGTATTTGAACAGTTCAAAATCCTGCTTGTAGATCTCGTAGACCAGATGCATCGACAGGTCGTCGAAATAGTCCTCGACCGGATGCGCGCGTTTGGGGCCGTGGCCTTCGGACTCGTTGAAGCGCGGGATTTCGGACAGAGTCACAGGGTGGGGCGTTTCGATCTGATCCAGCACGCCCTGCATGCCCTCGTTGAACTTCTCGGTCCAGAATATCCGGTCATAGCGCCCGCCATTCACGATGAAGGTCGAGACATGCCCCGACATGGCCGACCAGTGGATGTCCGGGTCCATCGGCCGGCGCCAACGGATCGTGTCGCGGGCAAACAGAAGAAACCGGCGGAAGCTGGCGATCTGGTCGAATTCGCCCTTGCCGTCTTCGCCCCCGACCTCGATCCCGTAATTGTAGATCAGCGTCGGCACCAGATTGCCCCGGTACCGTTTCCCGTTGCGCTGAATGCCGCAGATCTTGTCGAAGAACGAACTGAGGATCCGCGTATAGGGGTTGCGCACGCAGGTGAAGGCGAAGGACTTGTGCCCGCGCACATTGGCCGAGATCACATCCTGGCTGTGGTCAAACGCCCATTTGTGCATCCCGTCTTTGGCGTCGTGGATATCGCCATCAAAGAACCGGCCATGATCGGAGTAATACATGATCTGCCCGATGGTCGAGCAGGCGCATTTGGGCACCACGCGATAGACCATGCTTTCGCTCTCGGTCATCCATGTGCCGGGAAATCCCATCTGCCATGCCTCCTCTGCCAGCCGAGTCTCAGGGTGATGAGCCAGCTTTTGGCGCCAGACAAGCAAAAATATACTGTTTATTCAATCGTTCATCCTCAGTATCACGGTCGGAACCGGGCAGTAACGGAAAACAACGACGCCAATGGCCAGAATCGCCTATGTTCTGCTGTGTCACAAAGACCCCGACGCGATCATCGCGCAGGCCCAACGCCTGACAGCGGTCGGCGACTACATCGCGATTCATTTCGACGCCAGCGCCTCGGCGGCCGATTTCAGCCGCATCCGGGACGCATTGAAGAACAGCCCCAACGTCGCTTTCGCGAAAAAGCGGATCAAATGCGGCTGGGGCGAATGGTCGTTGGTGCAGGCTTCTCTGCGTGCGGTGGAGGCCGCGGTCGAGGCCTTTCCCCGCGCCACCCATTTCTACATGCTGTCGGGCGACTGCATGGCGATCAAGACTGCGGAATACGCCCATCGCTTTCTGGATGAAAACGACAAGGACTTCATCGAAAGCCACGATTTCTTCGCCAGCGACTGGATCAAGACCGGCATGAAGGAAGACCGGCTGATCTATCGCCACTATTTCAACGAACGCACCCAGAGCAAACTGTTCTATGCCGCCTACGAGGTCCAGAAGCGCCTGGGGCTGACTCGCGAGATCCCGGAGGATCTCCAGATCATGATCGGCAGCCAGTGGTGGTGCCTGCGCCGCCGCACGATCGAGGCGATCCTCGCGTTTCTGCGCCAGCGCCGGGACGTGGTCCGGTTCTTCGCGACGACCTGGATTCCGGACGAGACCTTCTTTCAGACCCTCGTGCGGCACCTGATCCCGCGCTCGGAGATCGAGAACCGCACACTCACGTTCCTGATGTTTTCCGACTACGGCATGCCGGTGACCTTCTACAACGATCACTACGACATGCTGCTGAGCCAGGATTACCTGTTCGCGCGCAAGATCAGCCCCGAGGCACATCAGCTGAAACAGAAGTTGGGGGCGCTCTATGCCAGCGAAGGGGTCGCGTTCCAGATCTCGAACGAGGGCCGCAACCTGCATGGTTTCCTGACGGGCCGCGGCCGTGTGGGCCGCCGTTTCGCCCCCCGCTTCTGGGAGGTCGCCAACACGATCGGCCCCGATCGCGACCTGTATCTTGTAGTGTGCAAGAAATGGCACGTGGCCAAACGGCTGATCGACCAGATCGCCTCTGAAACCAACCTGCCCTGCATCGAATACCTGTTCAACGAAGAAGCCGCCCCCCTGCCCGATCTGGGCGGGATCGAGACGACGCTGGTCAAGCGGTCACGCCATCGCCGCGCGGTGATGCGGCTGCTGTTCGATCATTTCGACACCGACAAGCTGGTCATCTGCCTGGACCCGGCCAGCCTGGACATCGTGCAGGATTTCTGTTCGGACCGTGCCCGCACCCACGTTCTGGAGGTGCAATGCACCTATTCCGACGACTACCTCGTGGGGCATGCCCACCGGGTCGGGCTGGCCGGGCAGAACTCACCAGCCGCCACGGTCCAGCATCTGCTGCCCACGATCCGCAGCGATCTGGCCTATGAATCCGAACAATTGCGCAGCGCCGGGCTGGACCGATTCCACCGGCTGCGCGAAACCGGAGATCCGGCGGAAAACATCGCCGCGATCTCGAATTTTCTGGGGGTGCCAGAAGAAACCGCGCAATCCATTCTGAGGCTGGACTACCTGTTCGCCGATTGACGGCCCGGCCGCACCGGGCCGCCGGACCGGACGGTCAGATGTCGAACTTGACGCCCTGCGCCAGGGGCAGCTCGGCCGAATAATTGATCGTGTTCGTCTGCCGCCGCATATAGCCCTTCCAGGCGTCCGAGCCGCTTTCGCGTCCGCCACCGGTTTCCTTCTCACCGCCGAACGCGCCGCCGATCTCGGCGCCCGAGGGGCCGATATTCACGTTGGCGATGCCGCAATCGGACCCGGCGGGCGACAGGAACTGCTCCGCCTCGCGCATGTTCAGCGTGAATACGCAAGACGACAGGCCCTGCGGCACGTCGTTCTGCATCTCGAGCGCCTCGTCGAAACCGTCGTAGCCCATGACATAGAGGATCGGCGCAAAGGTTTCGGTCTTCACGATCTCGGTCTGGCCCGGCATTTCGGCGATCGCGGGCTGTATGTAGACACCGCCCTCGGGTACGCCGTCGGTGACGCGCTTGCCGCCGAAGACGTTGCCGCCCTCGGCCTCGGCCGCCTTCAGCGCGGCCTCCATCGCCTGCCCCGAGGCCTCATCCACCAGCGGCCCGACCAGCGTGCCTTCGGCCAGCGGATCACCGATGGGCAGACCGGCATAGGCTTTTTTCAGCCGCGCAACCAGATCGGCACGGATCGAGTTGTGCACGATCAGCCGCCGCAGCGAGGTACAGCGCTGACCCGCAGTGCCCACGGCCGAGAACACGATGGCCCGCACCGCCATTTCCAGATCGGCCGAGGGGCCCACGATCATGGCGTTGTTACCGCCCAGTTCCAGGATGCACTTGCCGAACCGCTGCGCCACGATCGGCGCGACCGCGCGGCCCATCCGGGTCGAGCCGGTGGCCGAAATGATCGGCACCGTCTCGCTGGCCACAAGCGCCTTGCCCAGATCGGCGCCGCCGACCACCAGTTGCAGCAGCCCGTCGGGTGCGTCGCCGAACCGGGCCACGGCCTTTTCAAAGATCTTCTGACAGGCCATCGCGGTCAGGGGCGTTTTCTCGGACGGTTTCCAGATCACCGGATCGCCGCAGACCAACGCCAGCGCCGCGTTCCACGACCAGACCGCGACCGGGAAGTTGAAGGCCGAGATCACGCCGACCGGCCCGGCCGGGTGCCACGTCTCCATCATCCGGTGGCCGGGGCGTTCGGAGGCGATGGTCAGGCCATACAGCTGCCGCGACAGGCCGACGGCGAAATCGCAGATGTCGATCATCTCCTGCACTTCGCCCAAACCTTCCGAGGTGATCTTGCCGGCCTCCCAGCTGACCAGCGCGCCGAGATCCTCCTTGGCGGCGCGCAATTCCTCGCCCAGCAGGCGGATCAGCTCGCCCCGGCGCGGGGCGGGCACGGTGCGCCAAGCCTTGAAGGCCGCCGTGGCGCGGGCAAAGACCGCGTCCATGTCGGCAACAGGCGTTTCATGCACCCGCGCCAGCACGCGACCGTCGATGGGCGAGCGGACCTCCAGCGTGCCGCCGGTCAGCTCGGCCGCCGTCAGGCCCAGTTTTTCGAGTGTGTGTTCTGCAGTCATGACTACATCTTTCATGTTCAGGCCGCCTTGTTCTGGGGTGTTACTTCGCCAGCGCGGTACAGCTGGCCGAATTCGGTGTTCAGGAAATCATCCAGCCTGACCTGCTCTTGCCGGACGAACCCCCGGGTGGGCAGCGCGCCGGTGCGCATCAGATCGACCACGCCCAGAACGCCGGCGGCGGTTGTGATCTGGATCGCGCTCCAGATCTGGCCGTCGATGGTGCGGGCAAAGGACTTGTTGATCAGGGATTTCTCGCGCAGCGCCCCGTCGATCATGCCCTTGGCCGTGCAATAGACCAGAACCACGTCCTGATCGGTGCGCGGCAGCGCAGTTTCAAAGATGTCCTTCAACAGGTCGCGGCGCTGGCCGAGGCCCAGGTCGGTCAACAGCAGTTTCAGGATGTCGCGATGGCCGGGATAGCGGATCGAGCGATAGGACACCGCCCGGGCCTTGCCGGCCAGCGTCTCGGGCAAGGTGCCCAGACCGCCCGAGGTGTTGAAGCATTCGTATTCCACACCGTCATGGCCGATGATCTCGTAATCCTCGAGCGGCGCGGTCTTGACCCGCTCGCCATTCACGATGGCGTCGCAAGGGTTGCAGTATTCGTTGATCAGCCCGTCGGTGGACCAGGTCAGATTGTATTTCAGCGCATTTGTCGGATAGAGCGGCAGCGCGCCCACCCGCATGTGCAGGCTGTCCAGCGTGTCGAATTCGGCTGCCAGAGCGGCGCCCGCGATGCCGACGAAACCCGGTGCCAACCCGCATTGCGGCATGAAGGCGGTGCCGCTGTCGCGGGCCAGTTCGCGCACGGCGTTGGTCGCGGCTACATCCTCGGTCAGGTCGAAATAATGGGCACCCGCCGCCTTGGCTGCCTTGGCGATGGCAGGCGTCAGGAAAAACGGTGCGGCCGAGATCACCGCATCGAACCCCGCAAGCCCCTGTGCCAGCCCGGCTTCGTCGCCCGCGTCGATCTGGCGGGTGGTGATGCCCTGCCTGTTCAACGCCGACAGGGCCGTCAGGTCATGATCGGCCACGGTTACAGTGTAGTTGTGCGATTTCTTCAACAGGGCGGCGATCATCTGTCCGATCTTTCCGGCCCCGACGACGCAGATGTTCCAACTCATTGCGCGCCTCCTCCTCTGCTCTGGTTCCAGTATGACCGCGCCGCCGTCCGAGCACAGCAATCGAGTTGACGAAACGGACAGCTTTTCCGTCATATTGACGGTAATTGAATCAAAATGTCAGATCGAGATCCGCAGCGCTTCGGAACCTGAAGTCAGGGGAGGAAATGCTTTGCAACCGATTGCACCATTTTTGCAATGATGCGACATTCAACAGATCCAATCGACCGCATAGAGGAGAGCAAGCAGTTGGGCGTTACGCTGAAGGAAGTTGCGGCCTTGGCCGGGGTGTCGCGGTCGGCTGTGTCGCGCACCTTCACGCCGGGCGCCTCGGTCTCGGCCAAGACCCGCGCCAAAGTGGAAAAGGCCGCCAAGGAACTGGGCTACAGCCCCAACGCGCTGGCCTCGTCGCTGACGACGGGGCGGACCAAGCTGATCGGCCTGATCTCGAACAACTTCCACAACCCGATATTCCTTGAGGTTTTCGACCAGTTCACCCGCGCCCTGCAGGAACGCGGGCTGCGCCCCCTGATCGTGAACCTGACCGACGAGACCGAGCCCGCCAATTCCGTGCGCATGCTGCGGCAATATTCGGTGGATGCGGTGATCGTCGCCTCGTCGACCCTGCCACCCAGCTTTGCCAAGGCGTTCCACGATGCCGGCGTGCCGGTGGTGCACACCTTCGGGCGCTCGGCGACCTCGCCCGAGGTGCATGTGGTGGGCATCGACAATGTGGAATGCGGACGCATGGCCGCGCGCGAGTTGGTCGCGCGGGGCTATGCCAGCGTGGGCTACCTGGGCGGGCCAGTCGATGCGACCTCGGCGCTGGACCGGCAACGGGGCTTCATCGAGGAAATGGCCAACCATCCGCAGATTCCGGTCAGCCACTCTTTCGCCGGGGCTTATTCCTTCGAGTCCGGCCGGGCCGAGATGCTGCGCCTGCTGGCGGGTGAGCCGGCGCAGGCCTATTTCTGCGGTGACGACATCCTGTCGATCGGGGCGCTGTCGGCGCTGGCCGACCACGGGCTGAAACCCGGCACCGATATCGGGATCATCGGCCTGAACGACATGGAGATGTCGCGCTGGGAATACATCAACCTGACGACCATCCATCAGCCGATCAAGCAGATCATCACCGCGTCGGTCGATCTGGTCGAAGAGATGCTGAAGACGCCCGATCGCTACCCCGAGGCGCGGATTTTCCCCTGCCGGGTGATCGAGCGGGGCACGTTGCGGCCCCGCCCCTGATTAGCGGAACATCGGCGGGCGCGCGTCCTGCCAGGCGCCCTCGGCCCGGGCCGAGGCCACCGCTGCGTGCACCGCGGCAATCGAGCGGACGCCATCGGCGGCATCGGGCAGCCCGTCCCGCGGCTCACCCCGGATCGCGTCGGCCAGATCGCAATAGATATTGGCCACGGCCAGCGGAAAGCCCTCGGGATGGGCAATCGCCACGCGCGACAGGCGCATCGCGTCTTCATGCAGGCCGCCCTCGCCCTTTTCGATGATCTGCGTGCGTCCACCGACCGGTGTGTAGAACAGCTGGTTGGGATGTTCGGACGCCCAGCGCAACCCACCGGTTTCGCCGAAGACCTGGATATCGAACCCGTGCTGCCGCCCGATCGCCACGGACGAGGTCCACAACCGGCCCACGGTGCCGCCCTCCATCCGGAAATTGACCATGGCGTCGTCTTCCAAATGACGGCTGGGAATGGTCGAGGCCATGTCGGCCGACAGCGTCGCGACCTCGTCATCGCAGATGAAGCTGGCCATGTGCAGCGCGTGGATGCCGCAATCGGCGAATTGCCCCGACACGCCCGCCATGGCCGGATCATAGCGCCAGCGCACGCGCGGATTGTCCGCGTCGGTGGCATCCCCATGATGGCCGTGGCTGAAATTGGTGACGACCAGGCGCACCTTGCCGATCTCTCCGGCGCGGACCATGGCGCGGGCCTGTCGCACCATCGGATAGGCCGAATAGCAGTAGTTGACCGCACAGATCTTGCCCGAAGCCCGGGCCACGCGCACGATCTCCTCGCCCTCTTCCACGGTCATGGTCATCGGCTTTTCGCACAGGACGTTGAACCCGGCCTCGAGATACGCTTTGGCGATCTCGAAATGGGTCGCGTTCGGGGTGGCGATGGTCACAAGGTCGATCCGGTCGGGCCGGTCCTTTTCGCCGGCCAGCATTTCCTGCCAGTCGCCATAGGCCCGGTCGGCGGGCACACCCAGCCGCTGCGCATAGGCGCGCCCCTCTTCGGGCCGGTGGTCCAGCGCGCCGGCGGCGAATTCGAACAGGCCGTCGGCCTGTGCGCCCAGACGGTGGGCGGGTCCGATCTGGCTGCCTTCTCCGCCCCCGATCATGCCCCATTTCAACTTTGCCATGGTCTTGGTCTCTCTGCGAACGATGTTGGAAAACGTGTCGGGCCTAGAACGCGCTGACGTCCTGCCAGCCGCGACTGTCGGCCGAGGCCAGAGCTGCGGCCAACACCCGGTTGACCTCGTGCCCGTCCCGGAAGGTCGGCCAGATGTTCCGGCCGGAGTGAATGGCGGTCAGAAAATCCTTGGCCTCGATGATGATCTGATCCTGATATCCGGTGCCGTGGCCGGGACCCTGGCAAAAGGGCTCATAATCGGGATGCGCCGGACCGGTCAGGATCTTGGTGAAACCGCGCTGAGCCTCGGGGCCTTCGCGGCGATAGAGCCACAAGGCGTTCTGATCCTCCTGGTCAAAACGGATCGCGCCCATGGTGCCCGAGATCTCGTAGGCATAACCCATCTTGCGGCCGGTCGCGATGCGGCTGAAATAAAGGTTCCCCATGACGCCGTTTTCAAACCGGCACATCATCTGGGCTTGATCGTCATTGGTCACCGCGCCGCCCGGGCGGGTGTGGTGAACGGTTTCCACATCGGCCATAACCTGCGCGATCGGCCCAACCAGAGCCAGCGCGCCATTGACCATGTGCGGCGCCAGATCACCGATGGTGCCGTTGGCCATACCGGTCGTGCGCCAGGTCGCCGGGGCCTCGGGGTCGGCATAGAAATCCTCGGTATGTTCACCGCGGAACCATGTGATGTCGCCAATCGCGCCGTCGGCGATCAGCTGGCGGGCAAACTGGCTGGCCGGGGTGCGGATATAGTTGAACCCGACCATGTTGACGGTGCCCGAGGCCTCGGCCGCCGCCACCATGGCGCGGCTGTCCTCAAGCGACGCGCCCAGTGGTTTTTCGCACAGCACCGGCTTGCCCAGCGCCAGCGCCACTTCCGCGATCTGCCGGTGCGTGGACTGGGGCGATGCAATCACGACGGCCTCGACCGCCGCGTCAGTGACCAGCGCCTGCCAGTCGGCTGTGGCGCGTCGGAAGCCGTAGGCGGCGCGGTAGCGTTCGGCGCTATCGGGGCTTGAGGCGCAGATCATCTCGAGCCGCGGTCTGAGCGCGGTGTCGAACACGGCGCCCACGGCGGACATGGCCACCGAATGGGCCTTGCCCATATAGCCGCCTCCGACGATTCCAATTCCGATTTCTGGCATTTTGGGCGGCTCCGAACATACTGATTGCAACCGGTTGCAAAATCAGTATCGTGAGAATCGATCCAATGCAAGATCCATCGGATCGGCGGGTCAAAATGTCTGGGAGGAACAGTTTGAGTCACTTGATCGACGGAATCAAAGGAAACCGGTTTGCCGTTTTCGGCCGGGCCGGCATGGACCTGTTCGCCGATCCGGTCGGTGTCAAAAGCGAACATGCCGACATGTTTCGCGCCGATCTAGGCGGCTCGTCCGCGAATATTTGCGCAGGTCTGGTCAAACTGGGCAGCCAGGCGTCGCTGATCACCTCCGTCTCGGATGACGCGGTAGGTCGGTTCTGCCTGAACAAGCTGCACTACTACGGCGTGGACACGTCCTACATTCGCGTCGTCGGCGGTGAATACCGCACGTCTCTGGCCGTCTATGAAAGCTGCATCGAAGACTTTCAGAACGTCATCTACCGAAACGGCGCCGTCGATTTCCAGGTCACCGAAGATGACATGGACCGAGTCGACTATGGCCGCTTCAGCGCAGTAATCTCGGCCGGAACCGTGTTTGCCGCCGAACCGTCGCGCAGCGCCACGTTCCGCGCCTTCGACACCGCGCGCAAGGCTGGCCTGCCGGTGATCTTCGACATCGACTACCGGCCCTACAGCTGGCCCTCGGCGCAGGTCGCCGCGGATGTGCTGTCGCGCGCGGGCGAGGCCAGCGACATGATCGTCGGTAATGACGAAGAGTTCGGCTTCATGGCAGGCGGGATCGAGAAAGGCTTCCGGAAAGCCTGCGATCTGGCCGAGAAACCCGGCCGCATCGTCATCTACAAGATGGGCGAAAAGGGCGCCGTCACCCTGACCGACGGGCAAGAGATCCACACGGGCATCTACCCGGTCACCGCCGTCAAACCCAACGGCGCGGGCGACAGCTTCATGGCCGGGCTGCTGGCCTCGATCGCGGCGGGCCATTCGCTGGAACAGGCGGTGTTGCGCGGATCGGCCTGCGCCTCGATCGTCGTGTCCAAACCAGGCTGCGCGCCCGCCATGCCAACCACCGAAGACCTGGACGCTTTCGTTGCGTCCCACACCGGCCCCACCCCGGCCGGATAGGAGAGCCCGATGCACATCCCCCCGTTCGACAACCAGAACAAACCCATCGTCGATGTCGATGACCCAACCGTGCCGCTGAACTATTTCAACATCGTCAAGTTGAAGCGGGGCGAAGCCTTTGAATATCAGGTCCCAGGTTATGAGACCTGTATCGTGCCTGCCACCGGCAGCGTCGACGTGGATGTCGAGGGCGTGCGCTTTGCCCATCTGGGCAACCGGGGCGAGGATGTCTGGGACGGCGAGCCCGAGGGCGCTTATGTCCCGTCGGGGGCCCGGGCGCAGATGGTTTGCGTGTCGGAGACGGCCGAGGTGTTCGTGGCTGGCGCAAAGTATGACAAGGTGCTGGACCCGTTCGACGTGCGCGAGCACGACTTGGTGCAATATGGCAGCGACGACACCAAGACCCATCGCAAGATCAAACATATCCTGGGCCAGAAACAGCACGACAAGGTCGGCCGCCTGCTGGTGAGTGAGCTGTTCACCGTGGGTCAGGGCGGCTGGTCGGGCTTTCCCAGCCACAAGCACGACACCAACCGCCTGCCGGACGAGACCCGGCATGACGAAACCTACAATTTCCGTTTCAAACCCAACTGGGGCTCGGGCCTGCAGATGTTGCAACGCGAGGACAACGAACCGGGCGATGCCTATCACATCGTCGATGGCTCCACGATCTGCATCGACAAGGGCTATCACCCCTGCTGCGTTCTGCCGGGATACGAGATGTATTACTTCACCATCCTCGGCGGGCTGACCCAACGGTCGCTGGTGCAGTATTTCCAACCCACCCATGCCTATCAGATCGAGACGATCCCGGGTATCAAAGACATGATCGCCAAATTCAAATGACCCTCGCTACGCTCAAAGACGTCCTGCAACCCGCCTATGAACAGGGCTATGCCGTCGGCGGCCTGGTGACGCTGGGCTGGGAGGACATGCGCGCCTATGTCGCCGCGGCCGAGGCCGAGAACGCCCCGGTGATCCTGCAGGCCGGCCCGAGCTGCCGCGAACACACGCCGCTGCCGATCCTGGGCAAGATGTTCCGGTATCTGGCCGAGAACGCCTCGGTACCCGTCGTGGCGCATCTGGATCACGGCTATACGTTCGAGGATTGCAAGATCGCGCTGGACAGCGGGTTCACCTCACTGATGTTCGACGGATCGCGTAAGCCGCTGCAGCAGAATATCGACGAGACCGCCGCGATTGCCGAAATGGCCCGCGCCGCGGGTATCTCGTGCGAGGGCGAGATCGGATTCGTCGGCTATTCCGGCGGCGAAGGCTCGGCCGGGACCGACCCGGACGAGGCAGCCACCTTCGCCGCCCAGACCGGCGTGGATGCGATGGCGATCTCGGTCGGAAACGTCCACCTGCAGCAGAACAAGGAAGGCGGGCTGGACGAGGACCGCATCCGCCGGATTCAGGCCGTGACCAACGTGCCGCTGGTGATCCACGGTGGATCAGGTGTGCCGGTCGAACAGCGCGCGCGGCTGGCGCGTGAAACCGCGATCTGCAAGTTCAACATCGGGACCGAGCTGCGCATGGCCTTCGGTGCCGCCCTGCGCGAGGCCGTGAACCGCGACCCCGACCGGTTCGACCGGGTGACTATCCTGAAGGAAACCCATGACCCGGTTGAGGCTGCTGCCCGCACCGTGATCCGCGCCTTTGGTGCGCCGCCGCAGCGGTGACGCTCAGAGCGTGAATGCCGACCGGAAGGCGTCCAACGCGTCTTCCGGATCGCCTGAGGCAAAGGCTTCCATCCCGACAGGGCCACGATAGCCTAGGTCGTTCAATGCACGCGCCACTGTGGCATAATTGATCTCGCCGGTCCCGGGCTCGCAGCGGCCGGGATTGTCGGCCACCTGCACCTCTCCGATCCAGGGCAGGCATTTTTCACACCAGCGGATCAGGTCCCCCTCGCCGATCTGGGTATGGTAAAGGTCGAGATTGATCCGCAACTGCGGACGATCAACCGAAGAAACCAAGGAAAGCACGTCCGCCGTTGACCCAAACGGACAGCCGGGATGGTCTAGCAGATTCAGGTTTTCAAGCGTGAACACCACATCGTTGGCCTCGGCCAGATCGCAGATGCGGTTCAGGGTGTCCCGAGCCTTGAGCCACATCGACCCTGTGACCACGTCATGCTGCCAGATCGGGATTCCGCCATCGCCCAGACCGGTGCCATGCAGGTTCAGACGTGCAACGCCAAGTCGCTTGCCGACCTGAATTGTTTCGGCGGCCGAAGCCAGCAGCATATCGGCCCCGTCATCATCAGCCAGCCGCCCCCGAAGATAGCCGTTCATGATAGTGAAACTGGCGCCGGTTGCGATCAGCTTGTCAATATCGAGATCCGGCCAGTTCCACAGCCCGACGCCGAACCCCAACTCGGCCAGCCGGGCGGCGCGCCATTCCATCGGCCTGTCCAGCCACAGCATCTCGGCACAGGCCGCAAGTTGAAACGGTTGAGGCATTGATTTCGCTTTCGGCATGAAAGTACTCAGATCGAGCCGCCCTCGACCATGAAGTTCCCGGCACTGCACATGGCCGCGTCGTCCGAGGCCAAAAACAGCACCATCCGCGCCACATAGACCGGGTCGATCGGGTCGGGCAGGCATTGGCGATCGATCTGTTTGGCCAGCGCCGCGGGGGTGACCCACAAGTCTTTCTGGCGCTGGGTCATGATCCAGCCGGGCACGACCGTGTTGACCCGGATCCGGTGATCGCCCAGTTCCCGTGCCATGGTGCGGGTCAGGCCGTGCACAGCGGATTTTGCGGTGGCATAGGCGGGAAAGCCCGCGCCGGCCTCCCACCACGAGTTCGAGCCGATATTGATGATCGATCCCGCGCCCTTGTCGATCATGCCGGGCGCCACGGACTGGATGGCAAAAAACATGTGGCGGAGGTTGGTCGCCATGCGCTCGTCCCAATAGTCCGGCGTTACCTCGCGCCAGTCGTGCCGGTCGTCATGCGCGGCGTTGTTGACCAGAACGTCCGCCGCGCCCAGCGCGCCCGCCAGCTCGTCAAAAGCGGACCGCAGCGCCGCGATGTCGCGCAGGTCGCAGGCGGCAAAGGCGTGGGTTCCGTCCAGTTCGGCCAGCAGCGCGTTGCCGCCCTCGGCGTTGATGTCAACAAAGCCGACCTTGGCCCCCTGTTCGGCAAATCCGCGCACGATCTCGCGCCCGATGCCCGAGGCCCCGCCGGTCACGAACACCGTGCGCCCTTTCAGGCTGGGATAGATGGCAAAGGCCTTGGTCATTTGTCGCGCTCCATGATCCATTCCACTTCGGGCGCCGGAACGAAACGCCATTTGCGCAGTGGTCCGGCCATGACGTTCAGGTAATACATCTCGAACCCGTAGGGCGCCCCGCAGGGGTGGTGCCCGCGCGGCACCAGTACCACATCGCCATCGGACACGGCCATGGTTTCGTCCAACTGACCGTCATCGGTATAGACGCGCTGGATGCCAAAGCCGCTGGCTGGGTTCAGGCGATGATAATAGGTCTCTTCCAGATAGGTGATGCGGGGATAGTCATCCTCGTCATGCCGGTGGCTGGGGTAAGATGACCAATGGCCGCTGGGGGTAAAGACCTCGGTCACCAGAAGGCTGTCGGCATAATCTTCGGCCTCCATCGCGATGTTGTTGATGTGGCGCGTGTTCGTTCCCTTGCCGCGCTCGGTCAGGGTGATGCCCTCGGGCCCGATCCGGCGCGGGGCATGGCCGCCCTTGCCCGGGGCCGAGCACACGGCGATCACGCAATCGGTTTCGGCCGTGGCCTCCCACTCGGTGCCGTTGGGCAGGTACAGGCAATGGGGCGGAGATTTTTCGAACACGTTCATCCGGTCGCCCAACACGCCCCAATCCTGCCCGGCGCCGGTGATCCGGGCCTTGCCCTCGACCATCACCAGAATGACCTCGCGGTCGCCGGTGACCTCGGCGGCGCGGTCGCCCGCCCGCAGGTGAAAAAGACCAAAGCCCACATAGCGCCAGCCGGCGCTGGCGGGCGTGATGTCATGCACCTTACCATGGGTTCCGAACGGTTTTCTCAGAAGTTCTGCCATCGGTTTCACCTGTGTTGGGGCAGCACCGGCCGCCCGGGTTCCCTCATGCCGCCTGCCGCAACCGCAGCGCGTCCAGCGCCTGTTCCAACTGCGCCTGCGTCCAGCTTTCCGACACCGCCCGGCGCAGGATGTCCGCCTGGCTGGGCGGAGCGTTCCCACCTATCGGCGGATCGGTATCCAGATTGGTCGGAAAGGGATAGCCTTCGGCCGTGGCCGCGATTGCGGCGCCGATGCGGGCATCATCCAGATCGCCGCGCTGTTTCAATGCCACCAGCGCGGGGAATACGGCCAGACACATCGCCTTGCGGTCCACAGCCTCCATCGCCCGCCCGAAGGCCGACGAAACCTGCAACAGGTTGGCCATCCGGTGGATGTCGGCGCTGCTGTTTTCGCCGGCGGCATGGAACAGCGCCGGGTTGAAGAACACCGCATCGCCCTTGGCCAGCGGCAACTGGATGCAGGCCTGTTCGAAATGCGCCCGATGCGCGTCGTCGTGGAATGCGACATAGCCGGGGCCATAAAGCTGCGAGAACGGCAACAGTTTGGTCGGGCCACTTTCGATGGGCATGTCGCAATGGGCAACCGCGCCCTGCAGGGTCAGCGCGGCGGTGACCATATGGGCATGCGACGGGAACTGCGCCGCCTTGTCGGCGGTCTGGAACCCCAGGTGATAATCGCGATGCGCCTGCTGCGCCTTTCCACCCGGCCGCACCTGGTTTATCTGCGCGGTCATCTGGTAATCGGGACCCAGCCAAGCCTCGCAGGCGGCGGCAATCGCCGTGTTGCCGAAATAGAGCGCAAAGCCCTCGGGGTCGCGCAGGCACTGCTTTTGCAGCGCGTTCCACACCCTGTCATTCGCGCCCGAGGCCGCAAAGTGATCGCCTTCGCCGCCACCGGCCTGACGCTCATCTTCGATGATCCGGCGAAACACCTCGGTTGCCCGGTCGACGACCGTGGTATCGGCATAGGCGCCTTTCAACGCGATCACCCCGGCAGATCGGCCCAAAACCCAGCCCCATTCCGCCAGCAGGGCGCGCCGGGCTTCGGGTGTTTCCAAGGCGGGCCGCAGCGCGTGCATGTCATAGACCGGCACGTTCTTTTCCACCGCGGCCGCGTGGGGTACCTGCTCGGGCCGCAGACTCTGCGAGGTCAGCGCCTTGAATTCGTCCAGATCACAGGACTCACGACCGAAATAGCCGACGAAACCAGGTTGCTGACGGACCATGAAACGCTCCTTTCCCATGGCGGCGCCCCGGGGGCGAAAGATCAGGCCGTGATCGTCAATCCGGCCTGACCGCAGACCTCGACGATGTGGTCATAGCCCATCTTCGAGTATTCATAGGGCGGGGCCTTGGCCGGGTCCTGCTCGGCCTCGACCACGATCCAGCCTTCGTAATCCATGGCTTTCAACGCATGGGCGACCTCCTGAAAGTCGATGCAGCCATCGCCGGGAACCGTGAAGGCCCCCGCGATCACCGCATCCAAGAAACTGCGCCGGTTGCCGCGGGTGTCGCGCACGATGCCGGGGCGGATATCCTTGAAATGCACGTGATGCACCCGGTCGCCCCAGCGGTTCAGCGTGGCCAGCACATCACCGCCGCCAAACAGCAGATGCCCGGTGTCAAAGCACAGCTTCACCTCCGGCCCGGATCCGTCCATCAGCCAGTTCACGTCTTCTTCGCTTTCTATGATCGTGCCCATGTGGTGGTGATAGGCCATCGGCATCCCCTGATCGGCCATCCACTTGGCCAGTTCGGTGATCTTGGCGCCATAGGCCCTGATCTCATCCTTCGACAGTTGCGGGCGGTCATTGACCGGGGTGCCGATCTGGCCCTGAACCGTGTTCGAGCATTCGGCATAGACGATGCAGGGGCTGTTCAACGCCACGAACTGTTCGACCTGCGCGCGCACCGCGTCGCGTTCGGCGGCGAAATCGTTGACCAGCGAATTGCCCGAACACCAGCCACCGCACAGGGCAATGTCGTTGCCTTCCAGATAGGCGCGCAGGCCTGCGGTATCGGCGGGCATACGCTGCCCGCGCTCGACCCCGGTATAGCCGATCTGACGCGCCTCTTTCAGGGCCTGTTCCATCGTGAACGCCGCCGTCAGGTCGGGCAGGTCGTCATTTTGCCACGCAATCGGAGAGATGCCGATCTTCACGCTCATTTGGTGTTTCTTTCCTTGATAGCAGCCTCGTAGGCTGCGCGTTTTTCATTCACTTCAGGACGAGTGCTGACCTCGGGCACCGCCACCTCCCACCACGTGCCGCCATATTCGGTCGAGGGGTACGGGTCGGTGTCGATGACGATCACATAGGGGCCTTTTACGTCGCCGCGTTTGGCCAGCGCCTCTTCCAGCTCGGCGATCGAGCCGACCTTGACCGAGGTCGCCCCCATCGCCGCCGCGTGGGCCGCGAAGTCGATGGCCGATGGCGTCTCGTGCACCGCATGGTCCAGCAGGTTGTTGAACTCGGCCCCGCCGGTGCCCATCTGCAGCCGGTTGATGCAGCCAAAGCCCCGGTTGTCGGTGATCACCACGGTGAAGGACACGCCCATCATCGCTGCCGTCGCCAGTTCCGAGTTGGCCATCATGTAGGTGCCGTCCCCGGTGAAACAGATCACGTCCCGGTCGGGCTGGGCCATCTTGATGCCCATGGCGCCGGCGATCTCGTAGCCCATGCAGCTGAAGCCGTATTCCATGTGATAGGCCCCCGGACGCGGCGCCTTCCACAGCTTGTGCAGCTCGCCCGGCATGGTGCCGGCGGCGCACATCACCACCGTGTCGTCATGCGCCGCGCGCTGCACCGCGCCTACCACGTGCATGTCGGTGGGCAGCGCGTTGGCGTCGCCCGGCGCATCCGTCAGCGCATCGACCTTGGCAAACCACTCGGCCTTGAGCGTGTCGGGAACCGGCTGGGGGCGATAGCCCTGCAGGGCCGCACCCAATTCCTCGATCCCGACCCGCGCATCGGCCAGCAGCGGCATCGCGCCGTGTTTCGCGGCGTCATAGGCGGCGGTGTTCAGGCAGACCATCTTGCGCTCGGGGTTGGAAAATAACCCCCAGGACCCGGTGGTGAAGTCCTGAAACCGCGTGCCGATACCCAGGATCAGATCCGCCTCGGCGCACACGGTGTTGGCGGGTTCGCCCCCGGTCACGCCGACCGGGCCCAGGTTCAGCGGGTGATCCCAGGCCAGGGCCGATTTGCCGGCCTGCGTCTCGGCCACGGGGATGTTGTGGGTCTCGGCAAAGGCCTGCAGCGCGTCGGTCGCGCCGGAATAATGGACACCGCCGCCGGCCACGATGATCGGGCGTTTGGCCGACCGGATGGCCTCGGCCGCGCGGGCCAGCTCGCTTTCGTCGGGGCGGATGCGGCGCTGGTGCCAGATGCGCGGCTCGAAGAAGCTGAGCGGATAGTCATAAGCCTCGGCCTGCACGTCCTGGCAAAAGCCCAGGGTCACCGGCCCGCAATCGGTCGGGTCGGTCATCGTGCGGAAGGCGCGCGGCAGGGCAGTCAGCAGATGTTCGGGCCGGGTGATCCGGTCGAAATAGCGGCTGACCGGGCGGAAACAGTCATTGGCGCTGACGGTGCCGTCGGTGAAATCCTCGATCTGCTGCAGAACGGGGTCAGGGCCACGGCTGGCGAACACATCGCCCGGCAACAGCAGCACCGGCAGGCGGTTCACATGAGCCAGCGCGGCGGCCGTGACCATGTTGGTCGCCCCCGGCCCGATCGACGAGGTGACCGCCATGGCCCGGCTGCGCCGCATCTGCTTGGCATAGGCGATCGCGCAATGGGCCATGGTCTGTTCATTGTGACCGCGATAGGTGGGCAGGCTGTCGCGCACGCCGTAGAGCGCTTCGCCCAGACCGGCCACGTTGCCATGGCCGAAAATCGCCCAGACACCGGCGATGAAGGGCTCGCCGTCTTCGTTCATTTGCGCGCCGAGGTAACGCACCAGGGCCTGCGCCGCGGTCAGTCGGATTGTCTTGCTCATCATGATCCCTTTCAGAACGAGGCCGCCGTGGGCAATCCGTTGCAATCATTCTGTCGTGAAAGGATCCGACACGCCCACCACCCAGACCGGGTGGCCCGGCCTGCCGGACCCTGGTGATACTGGCGCCCCCCCATGATGCGGGACACCGGGGAGAATCCTTCAGACGGTGCCGCCCAGCGACCCTTCCAACTCGGCCATCTCCTGCCCGCCGGCCATCATGTCCTGCAGCTCTTCGGGCGAGATCTCGCCGCGCCGGGCGGTGCCCAGCGTCTTGCCGCGGTTCAGAACCGTGAACCGGTCGCCCACGGCCAGCGCGTGCCGGACATTGTGGCTGATGAAGACCACGCCGATACCCTGGCTGCGCACCTTGTCGATGGTGGCCAGCACGTTCGAGGTCTGCCGCACGCCCAGCGCCGAGGTCGGTTCATCCAGGATAAGGATCTTGGCGCCGAAATAGACCGCGCGGGCGATCGCCACGGTCTGGCGCTCGCCCCCCGACAGGGTGCCTACGGCCTGATCGGGGCCACGCAGGTTGATGCCCATCTTGCGCATCTCTTCCATGCAGACCTCGTTGGCGTGCTCGATGTCAAACCGTTTCAACAGGCCTTTTCCCTTGGTCGGCTCGCGCCCCATGAAGAAATTGCGCGTGACGCTCATCAGCGGGATCATCGCCAGGTCCTGGAACACGGTGGCGATGCCCGCCTCCATCGCGTCGCGAGGCGTGTCGAAGGACATCGGCTGACCTTCGAAATAGATCTCGCCCTTGGTCGGTTTGTGCACGCCCGACATCGTCTTGATGAAGGTCGATTTGCCCGCCCCGTTGTCACCCAGCAGGCAGTGGCATTCACCCGGTTTGACGTCGAAGCTGACGCCCGCCAACGCGATGATGTTGCCGAAATGCTTTTCGATGTCCTTCATTTCGACGATCGGGGCCACATCCTTGACCGCGTCGCCGTGATGGAACTTGGTATCTTCGGTCATGTCAGCGCTCCCCGGTTACGCGTTTGCGGATCGCGTTGTTGAACAGAACGGCAATCAGCAGCATCGCCCCCAGGAACACCTGGAACCAGTCCTGATCGAAATCGGTATAGGTCAGGCCGATGACCACCATGCCGAAGATGATCGCCCCGAAGAACGCTCCGATGGCCGAGCCATACCCGCCGGTCAGCAGACAGCCGCCGATCACCGCGGCGATGATCGCCTCGAATTCCTTCTGGAAGCCGCGCCGCGCATCGGTCGAGCCGGCGTCGATCACGGTGATGATCGCCACCAGCGCAGCGCAGCAGGCGGTCAACATGAACAGGGATATCTTGACCCGGTTCACCGGTACGCCCGAGTTCGACGCCGCGACCCGATCGCCGCCCGAGGCGAAGATCCAGTTGCCGGCCGGAGTGCGCAGCAGAACATAGGTGGCGGCGATGGCGAAGGCCACGAACCACAGGATTTCAACCGGGACACCCGGCACTTTGGGCGCGCCGCTTTTGAAAGTGTCGATCAAGCCCTTTTCGGCCAGCCAGGTGAACAGGCTGCCGAAGGCTTCGCCGGAAAAGAACGGCGCGAGCCAGTCATTTTCGACCTGGTCGCGCACGCCGCGCAGCTGGGTCGACCCGCCAGTGGCGGCTTTGAGCCCCACCAGGGACAGGCCACGCAGAATGAACAGAAACGCCAGCGTCACGATGAAGGATGGCAGACCCGAGCGGATGACGATGGTGCCGTTGACTGCCCCGACAAAGGCCGCAAAGGCAAACGTCATCGGGATCGCGGCCGCCAGCGGCAGTTGCCAGGTCACCACGCAGACCCCGAAGAACAGGCCGGCAAAGGCCACCATGGAGCCGATCGACAGGTCAAACTCGCCCCCGATCATCAGCAGCGCCGCGCCGATGGCCAGAATACCCAGTTGGGCGGCCGGGGTCATGAAGTTCATGATGCCGGCAAGCGTGAACATCGATTCATCGGCCGTGATGGCGAAGAAGATGAAGACAAGGATCGCCCCTGCAATGGCCCCCAGTTCGGGCCGCTTCATCAGCTTGGTCAGGAACGGTTCCTTTTTGATCCGTTCGTCCACCGCCACTTGTGCAGACTCGGTCATGGTTTCCTCCCGTTTGGCAGGGGCGGCGCCCTAACGCCGCCCCGATTTTCAGCCCGCCTCTATCAGCGGATGCCCTGAGCGGACAGCTCGACCACCTGACCGGCCTTGTCGGCGGTGATCAGGTTCGGACCCGAGGGCACGTTGCCGCCCGGCATCAGGCCGTACTTGGCGTTCAGCGCCATGAATACGACCGGCAGATAACCCTGCAGATACTGCTGCTGGTCCACCGCAAAGGCCGCGTCACCGTCGACGATCGATTGCAGGAAGTTGGCCGACAGGTCGAACGAGGCCACGTTCACGTCGCGCCCCGACCCTTTGACGGCGGCCACGGCGGGCTCACCAGCCGAGCTTGCGCCCAGCGCCATCACGGTATCGACGCTTTCATCCGCAGCCAGAGCCGCCGACACTTTCGACTCGATCTCGGACGGGTCGTTCGACGTGGGCAGAACGGTCACGTTGCCGCCAAAGCCCTCGGTGAAACCGGCGCAGCGCAGGTCCAGCGCGACGTTGCCGACTTCGTGGTTCACACAGATCGCATTCTTGCCGCCCATTTCGGCCAGCTTCTCACCGGCGGCCTTGCCGGCGTCGAACTCATCCTGGCCGACATGCAGCGCCGCGCCCAGCTCCTTGGACACGTCCGAGCCCGAGTTCATCGAGATCACCGGGATGCCCGCGGCAACCGCGCGTTCGATCGAGGGGCCAAGCGCGTCGGCATCCGGGATCGAAACGATCAGCCCGTCGGGTTCCTGGTTCACGGCGGCGTCAATAAGCTGCGACATGGCGACCATGTCGAAAGTTTCGGGCGCGCGGTATTCGACGTTCACGCCCATGTCCTTGCCGGCCTGCTCGACGCCGTTCTTGACCACGTTCCAGAACGCGTCATTCGCCTGGCCGTGCGACACGACCACGATATCCTGCGCAAAGGCCGGAGTGGCCAGCGCCAACGCGCCGGCGGCGAGCGCCCCTTTGAAAAATTTGTTCATTACGTTTCCTCCCACTAGGACAGATCATTTCCTTGTCCGGGTCTTAGGACCCTTTCATTCGACCGAGGCCGAATCTCTGCCGTCCCGTAGCGCTACGAGACCATTTCAGTTTCCGCATCTGGCGTCATTTTGCAACCGGTTTCAAAAATTCCTCCAATCGGACCGGCGCGCCGGTCCGCGCCGAGCGGGTCGCGGCCTCGGCCATCGCCAGCGCGGCGACCCCGTCTTCCAGGGTGACCGGCACCTGGCTTCCGGTGGTAATCGCCGTCACGAACGCATCCCATTCGGCGCGATACGCCGCCATGTAGCGTTCGAGAAAGAAATAGGTCGGTTTGGCACTGAGGACCCCATCGGCGGTTGATTTGACGACCGTGTGTTCCAGAACGTTCTGCGCCTGCAGCAATCCGCCCGAGCCCAGAATTTCAACGCGCTGGTCATACCCATAGACCGCGCGGCGCGAATTCTTGATGACCGCGATCCGCCCATCCGCATAGGTCATGGTGACGACAGCGGTATCGACATCACCGGCGGCGGCGATTTCCGGGTCGACGACCGAGGTTCCGACCGCCGAGATGGTGTCGGGCAGCGCGCCCATCATGTAGTTGGACAGGTCGAAATCGTGGATCATCATGTCCCGGAACAGCCCGCCAGACACTTTGATGTAGCTGACCGGCGGCGGCGCCGGATCGAACGAGGTCACGGCCAGCAGTTCGGGCGCACCGATCTCGCCGTCCTGCAACGCGACCTTGAGAGTCGCGAAATTCGGGTCGAACCGGCGGTTGAACCCGATCATGACGGGTTGCCCGTTCTGCGCGGCGACGCGCTGACAGGCCATGGCGCGGGCCAGGTCAAGGTCCACCGGCTTCTCGCACAGCACCGCCTTTCCCGCAGCGGTTGCGGCCTCGATCAGGTCCGAATGGGTATCGGTCGGCGTCGCGATCAGGACCGCGTCGATCTGCGGGTCCGCGATGATGTCGTCCGAACGGCGCATGTCGGCACGATGGGCCGCGGCCAATGTTCGGGCGTTGTCCTCGATTGCATCCGAAACCGCGGACAGGACACTGTTCGGGTGCTGCGAGATCGTCCGCGCATGAACCTGCCCGATACGACCCGCCCCAAGCAATCCGACCCTGAGCATTTCGATCCCCCCTGATTAGAAATCTGAGGGGACCATGTTATTTTTTGCAACCGGTTGCAAGCCTTTTCTTCGGGGTGGCGTGCCACAAGTCACGGCGGCAACCGGACAAGCGCCAGGCGCGCTGTTGCAATACAGCCTACCGCGACAGACAGTCGGCCAAAGTCTGCGCCATGTAGCGGATCGTCTGCGGATACAGATCCGCGCCCGGCTCAAGATTCGCCCCCAGCGGGTCTATGACAGCAGTCTCGGCCGTTGACCCCTCCAAAACGGTTGCGACGAGACCTGGGTTGAATTGCGGCTCGGTCAACACGCAATCGACGCCTTCGTCACGAATACGCGCCCGGATTTCCGCAAGTCGCGCCGGCGACGGGTCGGTCGCGTCACTGATCGAGATCGCACCGGAGGCCGGGAAATCGAACGCGTGCTCGAAATACTGATAGGCATCGTGGAACACGACGAACCGACCGCCCCGGACCGGCGCAAGCATGGTGGTCAGTTCATCGGTCAGAGCCGACAGATCCTCTTGCGCAGCTGCGGCGTTGGCGTAGTAGGTGCCTGCATTCTCGGGATCGGCCGCCGAAAGCTGTGCTGCGATCAAGTTCAGCCAGTTTTGGGCGTTTTGCGGCGACAGCCAGGCGTGCGGATCATGCGCGCCATGTGCATGACGATGTTGGTCCGCGTGGTCATCGTCATGCTCGTCCTCGTGGCCATGGGCATCATGGTCGTCGTGCTCATGATTGTCGTGATCCGCATGGTCGTGCCCTTCATGGTCAGCATGATCATCGTGATCGGCATGACCATCATGGTCGTGTGCTTCGAACAAAGCCCCTTCGCGGATGTCCAAAAGATGCGTGCTATCGGACTCCAGCAGGGTGGTCACGGTCGCCCCGCCCGCCAGCGAATCGATCGCACCTTCCAACCAGGGGGTCAGATCTTTTCCCATCCAGAACACCAGATCGGCCTCTTGCAGCGCGGCGGCTTCGGACGGACGCAGATTGTATTCATGGGGCGAAGCGGTGGGCGGCACGATCAGGTCAGGGCTGCCCACCCCGGCCATGACCCGCACCACCAGCGAATGGACCGGCGCAATATCGACAGCCACGCGGGGCACATCTGCCATGGCCGCGCCCCCGAGCAAGACCGCGGCGATCGTTTTCAAGACAAGCGTTCTGGACATCGGACTCTCTGTGTGATTTTATAACATAGCGAGCGACATACATGATATGAAATAACATGACAAGTGATCCGCAATCCCTGCCGTCCGACCACACGGCCCCGGTCGGCTTTCGCGCACATGACCATGACAGTTGCGTTGAAACGGCCCTAGCCGCGGCCGAAGCACGGTGCAAGGAACGTGGGCTGCGCCTGACCCCGGTCCGGCGCAAGGTGCTCGAGATGTTGTTGCAGGAACATCGCGCGATGGGCGCCTATTCAATTCTGGATCGCCTGCGCGAAGCGGGATTCGGTTCTCAGCCACCTGTGGCATATCGGGCGTTGGAATTCCTTGTCAAAAACGAGTTCGCCCACAAGATCGAACGCCTCAACGCGTTTGTCGCCTGCTCGCATCCCGGAGCCACCCATTCGCCGGCCTTCATGATCTGTCGAAAATGCGATGCGGTCGCCGAAGCACAGGCGGCAACGGCAAAGGGAGGTTTGGGCGCCGCCGCCCGCGCGGCAGGGTTCGAAATCGAACGCACCGTGGTGGAAGCCGAAGGCTTGTGCCCGGATTGCACCGAAAAGGCCCAATAATGCCCCTCGTAACCGTTGAACACCTCAGCCTGCGCTACGGCGCAAACACCGTTCTGCGCGACGTGGACATGGTGATCGAACCGGGCGAGATCGTCACTATCGTCGGCCCCAACGGGTCGGGCAAGACCAGCCTGTTGCGGGCCGTTATCGGCGCGGAGAAACCAAGCTCCGGCCGGGTAATCCGCAAGCCCGGCCTCAAGCTTGGCTATGTGCCACAAAAGCTGCATATCGACCCGACACTGCCGATCTCGGTCGAACGGTTCATGCGCCTGACCCACCCGGTGACGCACAAAGACTGCGTCGCGGCCCTGAACCGCGCCGGTGCGCCCGACCTGATGAAGCGCCAGATGTCGCAGCTGTCCGGCGGGCAGTTTCAGAGGGTTCTGCTGGCGCGCGCGCTAATCGACCAGCCCGATCTCCTTTTGCTTGACGAAGCGACCCAGGGCCTGGACCAACCCGGCTCGGCCGCCTTCTATCGTCAGATCGAGGAGGTTCGTAGGGAAACCGGCTGCGCCATTTTGATGGTCAGTCACGAGTTGCACGTGGTCATGAGCGCCTCGGACCGGGTCATCTGTCTCAATGGGCACGTGTGCTGCGCGGGCTCTCCGGCGGTGGTGGCCTCGGCACCGGAATACCGGGCACTGTTCGGAACGGGCACCGGCGGCGCGCTGGCCTTGTACCGCCACGACCATGACCACGCCCATGACCAATGCGACACCACGCGAGAAGCTGCTGAATGATGCTCGATGATTTCATGATACGCGCCACGCTCGCGGGGGTAGGCGTCGCCTTTGCCGCGGCCCCTTTGGGATGTTTCGTCGTCTGGCGCCGTATGGCCTATTTCGGGGATGCGACCGCCCATGCCGCGATTCTGGGCGTGGCGCTTTCATTAGCATTTCAGATGTCGGTCTTCACCGGCGCCCTGGTCGTTGCTCTGCTGATGGCCCTGACGGTCACCATGCTGTCACGGCGCGGCTACGCGATGGATACGTTGCTGGGCGTCATGGCTCACTCGGCGCTGGCTTTCGGGTTGGTGGCGGTGTCCTTTCTGTCCGGCGTACGAATCGACCTCATGGCGTATCTCTTCGGCGACATCCTGGCAGTGTCGCCCGCGGATCTGGCCGTGATCTGGGGCGGGGCCGCTCTTGTCGTCGCGCTGATCGGCTGGCGCTGGTCGCGGTTGCTGACGGCGACATTGAACGAGGATCTGGCCTATGCCAGCGGATTCGACCCAAGGAAGGAACAACTGATTCTGACGATTGCTCTGGCCGTGACGGTGGCGGTTGCCATCAAGGTCGTTGGCGTGCTGTTGATCGCAGCGATGTTGATCGTTCCGGCCGCTGCCGCCCGCAACCTTGCGCGATCGCCCGAAGCCATGGCCTTGACCGCAGCGGCCATTGGTGGGGCGTCAGCAGTTGCCGGACTTCGTGCCGCCTATATGGCGGACACGCCGGCAGGCCCGACGATCGTCTGTGTGGCAGCCCTCGTTTTTGCTTGCCTGAGCTTGTTCGCACCGAGCGTTCAGGGCCGCCGCTAGGATCCCGAGTCCCTACAGGTCTTTTCGTTTGAGGCCGATCCGACCGCCTTGGCGTGCCACTTCGTGGTTCCGGTTTGATTGTTAGTTCATCGTGGGCCTTGCGACCATCGGGACGACGCTTTGGGGCGCGGCTGGGCGGTAGCCCAATGCGCTGTACGGCCTGACGGTGTTGTAGTGTGTGCGCCAATGCTCGATCAGGATTTAAGCTGCCCGAAGGGTGTAGAACAACTCGCCATTCAGCAACTCGTCCCGGAACCGCGCGTTGAAGCTTTCACAGTATCCGGTTTCCCAGGGTGATCCCGGCTCGAAATAGGTCGTCTTTGCCCGGACCGCCGCGATCCAGTTCCGCACCTTCTGCGCGATAAGTTCCGGGCCATTGTCGGATCTTGTATATTGGGGCGGTCCGCGCAGTATGAACAGGTTCGTCAGCGCATCCAGTACGTCCGTGGAGTTGAGTTTGCGATCGACGCGGATCATAGCGCCCGTATTGATCGGCCAACTCGATGATGTCGTCCGTTAGACGTTGCTCATCGGCACGGCCATGGGGCACTTCGCGCTGGGTGGATCGGTGCTGACTGAGCGTGCGACAGGCGCGGCGCTCAGACACGCCAAGCTCCCGCCGCACATGGTCGATGCATTTCCGACGACGCGAAGGGCTCAGAAGTTTCCCTTCGCAGCTTCCGTCAGAACGAGATTGTCCAGCGTCTGGTCGGATATTTGCCAAGAGGGTAAACGTGATCCGTCGCGAAACCCTCTATGAGCATTTTCTCTGTCCCGTGTCGCGACGTCGCCGCTGGGAGGCCTCGGGGCTGGACGTAATTGATTGAACTCTTTTGGGTAACGGAGGGACGCGCTTTCAGCGCCATGTCGGATATGAAAGCCGCACTGAGTGCGGTGCGAGGGTATTGTAATATATGTTGGAATTTGGTTGCGGGGAGAGGATTTGAACCTCTGACCTTCAGGTTATGAGCCTGACGAGCTACCTGGCTGCTCCACCCCGCGCCATTTTTTTGGCGTTCGGCCTGCAGAGATTTT
>NZ_JBXWRT010000006.1:0-250540 GCF_059613045.1 Ruegeria sp. BHSC037 | reverse complement strand
TGGGTGTGCGCGCCGGCATCGCCAGCATGTCACAGCTGGACCGCAGCCTGGATGAATCCTCGCTGACGCTGGGGGCGAATTCCTGGCAGACCTTCCGGCGGGTCATCCTGCCGCTGCTGCGGCCGGCGATCCTGGCAGCGCTGGTCTACAGCTTCGTCCGCGCGATGACCGCCATCTCGGCCGTGATCTTCCTGGTCAGTGCCGAATATGACATGGCCACCAGCTATATCATCGGGCGGGTCGAGAACAACGATTACGGCCTGGCCATCGCCTATTCCACAACCCTGATCTTCGTGATGCTTGCGGCGGTCGGGCTGCTGCAACTTCTGGTGGGCCGGGTCCGCATCGGGCGGCGCACAGTGCACGAAACGGAGACATTGCCATGACCGACACTCATATCGGCTCGAAGGCCGCCCCGGTCCGCTTTGAACGCGTGTCCAAGGTTTTCGGGAAGGATGTCGTCGCCGTCGACGCCATCGACCTGCATGTCGAAGCGGGCAAGCTGGTCACGTTGCTGGGTCCGTCGGGCTGCGGCAAGACCACGACCCTGCGCATGATCGCGGGGCTCGAGATGGCCAGTTCGGGCCGCATCCTTATCGGCGACCGCGACGTGACAAAGCTACCGGCGACCGACCGCGACGTGTCGATGGTGTTCCAGTCCTATGCCCTGTTCCCGCACATGAGCGTGCTGGAAAACGTCATGTATGGCCTGACCTTTTCGGGCTTCGGCAAGGACGAGGCCCGCAGCCGCGCGTTGCAGGGGCTGGATCTGGTGGGCCTCAAGGGGTTTGACGCGCGGTTGCCATCGGAACTGTCGGGTGGTCAGCAGCAGCGGGTCGCCGTGGCGCGTGCGCTGGTTCTGGAACCGCAAGTACTGTTGTTCGACGAGCCGCTGTCGAATCTGGATGCCAAGCTGCGCCGCCAGGTGCGCGAGGACATCCGCGCCATCCAGCAGGATCTCGGCCTGACAGTGGTCTATGTCACCCATGACCAGGAAGAGGCACTGGCCGTATCGGACGAGATCGTGGTGATGCGCAACGCCGCCATTGCCCAGATCGGAACGCCCCGACAGCTTTATGATGCCCCCAACGACCGCTTCGTGGCCGATTTCATCGGCGAGGCCAACCTGCTGGCCTGTCAGATCGTTGCCATCGAAGGCGAAACCGCAACGATCGAAATCGAAGGCTATCGCCATTCCCTGCCATCCCGCGGGCTGCCCCAAGGGCCGGGCACCGTCGCCGTCCGCCCGTCGCGGCTGGTGATCGGGGCCGAGCGGGGAATTCCGGCCACGGTGGCCAAAGCAACCTATGTCGGTGTGCGGATGGAATACACGCTGACCGGCAATTTCGGCCAGGTCTTCGCGGTGCACGAGGACGTGGACACCCCGCTGGCCCCTGGCGCGCAGGTGCGGATGGCCTTCGCCGACAAAGGCCCGGTCTTGCTGCCCGAGACATAGATGCCCGACCTGCTGGTGATCACGCACCCCGAAGTCGTCGTCGACCCCGACATCCTGGTGGTGGACTGGCCTCTGTGCGACCGGGGCCGCGGCCGGGCCAAGGCATTCGCCGCCAGCCCCGAAATGGACAAAGTTTCACATATATGGGTCAGCACCGAAAGAAAGGCCCGCGAAACCGCTGCGATCCTTGCGGCGCCTCGCGCCTTGCCTGTGGCACAAAACGCGGCCTTGGGCGAAAATGATCGCAGCGCCACAGGATATTTGCCCCACACCGTGTTCGAAAGCGCGGCCGACGCGTTTTTTGCCCAGCCCGACCAGAGCTTTTGCGGATGGGAAACCGCTCGCGCCGCGCAGACCCGGATGCTCGGTGCCGTTTCCCGGATTGTCGCAACGCATGACGGTGCGGATCTTGCGGTCGTGACCCATGGGGCCGTCGGCACGCTATTGTGGTGTGCCTTGTCGCACCGGCCCATCGACCGCCAATTCGACCAACCTTTCCAAGGACATTTCTGGCGCGCGGATCTGGCAACCTTGCGGCCTCGGACCGGGTGGCGCTCAATCGGCTAGCGGTCAGTCCGCCCAGGCCTGCTCGGCGATCTCGCGCAGGGTGTCGAACACGTCGGGCGTGCCCGCGATCACGCGGCCGCCCTGGCGGATCATGGCATCGGCATCCTGATCTTCGACACAGCCACCGGCCTCGGCGATCATCAGTTGCCCCGCCAGGCAGTCCCAGGCGTTCATGTGCTCTTCGACATAGCCCAACAACCGCCCCGCCGCGACATAGGCCAGGGACAAGGCCCCACTGGCATTGCGGTGAAACATCGCCCCGCGCGCAATCAGGTCTGACACGATCGGCACGACATGGCGCGCCTCGATCCGGTTCGAATAGCCCACCGCCACCGTGCCCGAGTTCAACGCGACGCCGGAAGCAACCTGCATCGGTGCTCCGTTCAGCGTGGCGCCGCCACCGCGCGCGGCCGCAAAGGTTTCGTGCACATTCGGATCATGGATCACGCCGATCTGGGTCCGCCCATCAGCGACCCCGGCCAGAACCACCGTCCAGACCGGGATTCCATTGACGAAATTCGTTGTGCCGTCTATCGGGTCGATCACCCAATCGAACCCGCTGGTCCCCGGCGTGCGGCCGTGTTCCTCACCCACCACCCCATCCTCGGGCCATGTTTCGGCGATCTTCTGGCGGATGAAAGTCTCGACATTCCGGTCGGCCTCGCTGACCCAGTCCTGCGCGCCCTTCCGGTCGACGACCAGCGCACTGCGATCCGCAAAATAGCGCATGGCGAGTTCACCGGCCTGCTTGCAGATTGCAACGGCAAAATCCTTGCGGGTCAGGTCGTTTGTCACGGGGCACCTCCATGTTATGCGCCGTACTGTGGCAACTGTGGCCCCGAAAGGCAAACCGACCGTCCCTTGCGAGATACCTCTGGGTGATCGCGCGGCAAACACAGCCTGCAACTGAAACACTCTGGCCCGTTTCGGCGGCAAGTTGCTGAAAATGTGCCGGAACAGGCGGATTTTTTCGCGTTTGCCGCACACGGGCTTTCACCAATTCGAGAGCAGGCCCGATACTGGTACGTCGCACCCGAACACTCTGCTAAGCCCAGAGGTGTCACTTTGCGCAGCCGGATTGGACCCAAGCATGAAACAAGACCTTTTTGGACAGATGAACACCCTGACCGACCCGATCGCGGTCGAGGCGTGGAACGGTGTGCTGCTTGGTTTCCTGGCCCACGCGGCCGTAACACCCCAGCATCTGGGCAGAGTGCTGGAACTGGAACCGGAATTTGCGCTGGGCCATGCGGTCAAGGGGTTGTTCATGGTGCTGCTGGGCCGGCGCGAAATGACGGCCGTCGCCCACGAGGCCGCCGCAACCGCCCGCGCCGCCGCCGATCACCAGCCGATCACCCCGCGCGAGGCGTTGTATCTGGACGCCCTGGATCAGTGGCTGGCGGGTCATCCGTCGCGCGCGATCCAGACGTTCGAGACCATCCTGCGCGCCCACCCCGAAGACGCGCTGGCCATGAAGCTCAGCCATGCCACCCGGTTCGTTCTGGGCGACGCGGCTGGCATGCGCCGCTCGATCGAGAGGGTGCTGCCCGCCTATGCGCCCGATCATCCGGGCCGCGGCTATCTGCTGGGCTGCCATTCCTTCGCGCTCGAGGAAACCGGCGACTATGACAAGGCCGAGATCGCGGGCCGGCAGGCGCTATGGATGGTGTCGGACGATGCCTGGGGCCTGCACGCGGTGGCGCATGTGCACGAGATGACCGGCAACGCCAAGGCCGGCCTGGACTGGTTCGCGGGGCGCGAGGCAGCCTGGGCGCATTGCAACAATTTCCGCTATCACGTCTGGTGGCACAAGGCGCTGATGCATCTGGATCTGGGTCAGGTCGATCAGGTGATCGCGCTCTACGATCGCGAGATCCGCAAGGACAAGACGGATGATTACCGCGACATCTCGAACGCGACTTCGCTGCTGTCGCGGCTTGAACTGGAAGGCGTCGATGTCGGCAGCAGGTGGGAAGAACTGGCCGATCTGAGCGCGGCGCGCACCGAGGACGGTTGCCTGATCTTTGCCGATCTGCACTATCTGCTGGCCCTTACCGGAGACAGCCGCGCCGATGCCACGGCCAAGTTGCTGGGGCGCATTCACAAGGATGCCCAGACCCCCGAGACCGACACGGCAAGGCGCATGGCCGATCCCGGCCTAGCGGCTGCCAAGGGGCTCGAGGCGTTCGGAGAGGGCGACCATGCCCGTGCCTTTGACCACCTGCTGGCCGCGCGCGACAGCATGCAGCTGGCGGGCGGCAGCCACGCGCAACGCGACGTCTTCGAACGCATCACCATCGATTCCGGCCTGCGCGCGGGGCGGTTCGACGCGGTCGAGCGCATTCTGGACGACAGGCGGGCCAAGCGCGGAGGCGCCGAGGACAATTATGCCCTAGCCCGGCGTGCGCTGATCGACGCCGCGCGCGACCAGTCGGATGCGCAAAGCGTGCCTGCAGAATAACGACAAGACCAAGAAGGACCCGAGACCGCATGGCGACCGCATCGCCCGTTTCTGATTTTGCCCCGGTGGAAACCCACGCCGCAGCCCGCCCCGCGACGCGGGACCCGCGGCTGGATTTCTATCGCGGCATCGCGATGTTCATCATCCTGATCGCACATATTCCGAACAACCCGTGGTCGCGCTGGATTCCGGCGCGGTTCGGCTTTTCCGATGCCACAGAGATTTTCGTCTTCTGTTCGGGCATGGCCTCGGCCATCGCCTTTGGCGGAGCGTTCCTGCGCAAGGGCTGGTGGATGGGCACGGCGCGGGTCAGCTTCCGCATCTGGCAGGTCTACTGGGCGCATATCTGCCTGTTCTTCTTCGTCGCCATGTCCATGGCGGCCTTGGATCTGTCGGGTACCTTCGACAAAAGCTATGTCAACGCTCTGAACCTGCAGCATTTCTTCAACGACCCGGCGCCGCAGATGGTGGGTCTTTTCACGCTGACCTATGTTCCGAACTATTTCGACATCCTGCCCATGTACCTGGTGGTTCTGGCGATGATGCCGCTGTTGATGGGGCTGTCTCGGGTCGGGGTCTGGGCGGTCGGGCTGGTTTCGGTCGCGATCTGGCTGGTCGCGCAAACCGGCGCGTTGGCCCTGCCGGCCGAGCCGTGGTCGGACCGGCAGTGGTTCTTCAACCCGTTCGGCTGGCAGCTTCTGTTCTTCACAGGCTTTGCCTTCATGCGCGGCTGGCTGCCGGCGCCCCCGGTGTCCAAGACCCTGATCTGGGCGGCGGTGGCGTTTCTGGTCCTGTCTGCGCCCTTCGGATCATGGAAGGTGTTTCTGTGGGTTCAGGCCGCAGCCCCCGACCTGGCGGCCGAAATCCGCAAGGTCTGGCCGCTGACGGCCGAACTGCGCGAAAAGACGGATTTCGGCCTGTTCCGCTATGTGCACTTTCTGTCGCTGGCCTATCTGGGCTGGGTCGCGGCGGGCACCCATGGGCACCGGCTGATCGCAACGGGACACGGCGCCTACGCGCGGATCTGGCAAGTGGTCCTGAAGCTGATCACCAAAGTCGGCCAGCAATCGCTTGCCGTGTTCGTATTTTCCATGGCAGTGGCACGACTTATCGGCGTTTTCCTGGATGAATTCGGGCGGGATTTCGCCGCCGTTCTGACCGCCAATCTTTTTGGATTTGCAATGCTGATCGGCGTTGCCTATCTGGCCGCTTGGTTCAAATCACACCCGTGGAAGTCGAAGACATGAAGCTTACGCGTCGTTCCTTTCTGGCGTCGACAACGGCGCTCGCCTTCGCCCGGGCCGCATGGGCCACGGGCGGCGACGTTGCGTTTGACCGGGCCGATGTCATCGCCATGGCCCGAGACCTGGCCAGCCGCCCCTATCAGGCGCGCGCCCAGGTTCCGCAAGAGTGGCTGGACCTGACCTATGAGCAGTACCGGTCGATCCGGTTCCGGCTGGATCACGGGCTTTGGTTCGGGTCCGACACCCCGTTCAACGTGGATTTCTTTGCACCCGGCCTGTACTTCCCCCGCCCGGTCCAGATCTCGACCGTCGAGGGCGGCCGGGTCGAGGCCGTACCCTTCGATCTCGAGATGTTCGACCGGGCCGAGGACGTCCCGCCCTTGCCTGTCAGCGACACACTTGGCTTCTCGGGGTTCCGTCTGCGCACCGAGATGCACCGCCCCGGCAAGACCGACGAGTTCTGCGTGTTCCAAGGCGCCAGCTATTTCCGCGCCATCGGGCTGCACGAGGTCTATGGCCTGTCGGCGCGTGGTTTGGCGCTGAAAACCGGCGACCCCGAGGGCGAAGAATTCCCCGAATTCATCCGGTTCTGGCTGGAACGGCCCAGGCCCGGCCAACGCAACATGATCGTGCATGCGCTGATGGACAGCCCCAGCGTGGCCGGGGCCTACCGGTTTGACATTACCGCCGGAGAAGACTGCCAGATGCAGGTCGAGGCAACCCTGTTCCCGCGCACCGACCTGACCCATGTGGGCATCGCGCCGGGCACCTCGATGTTCCTGTTCGACCAGACCAATCACAACCGGTTCGACGATTTCCGCCCCGCCGTGCATGACAGCGACGGGCTGATGATCCGCAATGGCACCGGCGAAGTGATCTGGCGGCCACTGGCCAACCCCACGCGGCTGCAGATTTCATCATTCGTCGACATGAACCCGCGCGGCTTTGGCCTGATGCAGCGCAAGCGCGCCTTTTCCGACTATGCCGATCTCGAGGCGCAATACCACAAACGCCCGGGTCTGTGGGTCGAACCGATCGGCGACTGGGGCAAGGGCACCGTGACGCTGGTGGAAATTCCGGCAGACCAGGAGATCTATGACAACATCGTCGCCTATTGGCGCCCGGCCGAGCCGATGGCGGCGGGCACGCAGGTCGATCTGGCCTATCGCCTGACTTGGGGCGAGCAGCCACAGCGCACGGCCATGCCGCGGGTGATCCGCACGGCCATGGGCGAGAACACCTTTGGCGAGGGCCGGCTGGCCGTGATCGACTTCGAGCCCAGCGAATTGTTCGAAGACCCCGACGCGCTGAGCGTCTTCGTGCAGTCACCCCATGCCGAAACGTCGGATGGCGTACTGCAGCGCAACCCCGACACCGGCGGGCTGCGGCTGGCGTTTTCCTTCCAGCCGGGCGACCGCGACCATGTCGAATTGCGGGCGCAGCTGCGTCTGGGCGAGGCCCCGGCCTCCGAGGTCTGGCTTTACCGGTGGACCGCATGAGCCCCGATCTTCATATCATGCCGCCCGAGGCCCCCCTGCCGATGCCCGCGCAGGACTTCCGCGCCGGGTTTCGCGACGCGAAAGTGCCCGAACGGCCCGGCGACCGGTCTGCGGGCCTGTGGCGGGCAATGGCGTTTTCCCCCGCCATGGGCGCGACGCTGGCCCTGTTGTGGTTTCTGGTGGACTGGTTCGACACCGAGGGCATCAACCTGGTCGAGGCCATTCTGCTAACACTTATTTCGTTCAACTTCTTCTGGATCGCATTCACCGTCAGTACGGTTCTGCTGGGAATGGTTTCCTTGTCCCGCCAAGACCGGCCCCGGCGCGCGGCCCGGCCGCAGCCGTTGCGCGTGGCCCTGCTGATGCCGGTCTACAACGAAGTGCCGTGGAACGTTCTGGGCAATGCGCGCACGATGCTGGAAGACCTGCGCGCGCGTGGCGGTCAGCATCACTATGCGATGTTCATCCTGTCTGACACGCGCGACCCGGACATCGCCGCCCAAGAACAGGCCAGCGTCGAGGCGCTGCGCACCACCCTGGCCCCGGGGCTTGAACTGCATTACCGCCGCCGCGCCGAAAACACCGACCGCAAGGTGGGCAACATCGCCGATTGGGTCAGCCGCTGGGGCGGCGCCTGGGATGCGATGCTGGTTTTGGATGCCGACAGCCTGATGACCGGGCGCGCCATCGCGCGGCTGACCGACGCATTGGCCCGTGACCCCGGCGCCGGGCTGATCCAAAGCTATCCGCAGTTGATCGGCGCCCAGTCGGTCTTTGCCCGGATGCAGCAATTCGCCAACGGCGTCTATGGCATCGCCTTTGCCGAGGGGCTGGCCCGCTGGTGCGGGCAAGAAGGCAATTACTGGGGCCACAACGCGATCATCCGCACCAAGGCCTTTGCGGCCTGCGCAGGCCTGCCAAAACTGCGCGCTCTCAACGGACGCGAGCAATTGATCATGAGCCACGATTTCGTGGAGGCCGGCCTGCTGCGCCGGGCCGGATGGGGGGTCCGGTTCCTGCCCCGCATCCGCGGGTCCTACGAGGAAACACCCCCTACCCTGATCGACCATGCCCTACGCGACCGTCGCTGGTGCCAGGGCAACCTGCAGCATCTGCGGCTGCTGGGGTCGGCGGGTTTCAAGGCCGTATCGCGTTTTCACCTGTTCCACGGGGCCGTCGGATATCTGATGTCACCCCTGTGGTTCGCTCTGCTTCTCATGTGGGCGCTGATCGGCCAGGGCAAGGATGCCTCGGTCCTGCATTACTTCAGCCCCGACAATCCTCTGTTCCCGCAATGGCCGGAAATGACCGAGACACGCCACGTGCTGATCATCCTAGTGATGTACGCGATGCTGCTGGCGCCCAAGATCCTTGGTGCGCTGGCCCTGCCGCTGAGCGGTGTCCGTTATTCCGATTTCGGCGGCGCCGCGCGCTTCTTTGCGTCCTTCCTGTTCGAGGTTATCCTGTCGATCCTGTTCGCCCCCATCCTGATGGTCCAGCAGATGATCGCGGTATTCCGCACGATGTTCGGGGTGCAAAAGGGCTGGGCGCCCCAGGCGCGCGCGGGTGGCCGGTACGGTCTGCGCACGCTGATCCTGTTTCATGCGCTGGAAACGGTCAGCGGCGTGGCGCTGAGCGTCGGCATCCTGTCCGGGCTGGTCTCGGTCTGGCTGGCCCCGATCGCCGTCAGCCTGACCTTCGCGGTGCCGCTCTCGGCGCTCAGCGGGGTCTCGGCGGCCCGGGCTCGGCGATTGCTGCGGATGCCTGAGGATGTCAAGGAACCAGCGATCAGCCGCGCCGCCCGTGCCCACCGCAACGAGTTGAAGCGCCTGATCAAGGGCAAACGAACGCTGACCCCGGCGGAATGATCAGCCGCCCGGGAGGCCTTCGTACCAATCCAGCATCATGTCGGCCCAGCCTGCGGGCACAGTGTGGCCACCGGGGAACAGAGCGAATTCAAGCGCGCCGCCATCGGCGCAGCGGGTCCATTTGCGGCGCAGGAACGGCCCCGTAGTGGAAATCCCGTCCGGGCGGTTATCGGCGCAACCATTGGCCTGCCGCCAGATTTCCAGACCGGCAAAAATATCACCCTGCAGGAACCGGCCGCCACCCAGCGCCCGCCCCTCGAGCGGCACCACGTTGTCGGTCCAGCCATGGGTGTGGAACAGGCGGACAGGCCCGGCACAGCCGTCGGGATGCGGGCGCCAGAAGCCGCCCGATACCGGAACAAAGGCCGAAAACGCGTCGGGCTTGGCGCAGGCCAGGTAGTTCACCATGAACCCGCCGGCCGAAAACCCGCCAAGGATGACGCGGTCGGGGTCGATGTCAAACCGGCGGACGGCATCCCGGACCACTTCGGCCAGGAATGCGGCTTCGTCGCGGCCCTCCCAACCGGGATAGAAGTTCCAGCTTTTGCGCCCGTTGCGCAGCGCGCCATCGGGCGCCATCACCGCGTATCCGCGCGCCAGCAGCGGTTCGACCATTCCGCGGTTCCCGAGGGTCCCCGACGCGCTGCCGCCGTAACCATGTAGGAACACCACCAAGGGCGGATGGTCCTGGTCGGGGACCTCGATCAGATAGGTACCCCGCGCGGTTTCACACGCCCCTTCGACCCCATCGCAGGCCGCCAGCGCCGGTCCGGCAAGCAACGCGGCCCAGACCGACAGCCACCGGGCAACGGCACTCACGATTGCACCTCGTAGGGGTCGACCGGCAACCCGGCCCGGATCCAGCCCGGCCCGGCCGCCGAGCCCAACATGCCCTCGGGGACGTCGATGATGTTGGAAAACCCGGCGCGGGTCAGGGCGTTGCTCAGCCGGGCCGACCGGACACCGCGCGCGCAGATCAGGGCAACCGGACGGCTGCGGTCGCCGCCGGTCAGACGGTCGAGTGCGGCCACGAAATCGTCGCGCCGCATATCCAAGGGGATCGCGCCCCGCCCGATACCCGTCGCCCGCCATTCCCGCGGTGTACGGATGTCGATCAGAAGAACGTCGCCGGACACGGCGCTGGCCTGCGCCTGCGCGACGCTCAGCTTGCCGCCGGAAAACTCCTCGGGGATCAGACGGTACTCGCGGATCGCAAACCCCACGGCCAAAGCGGCCGTTCCAGCCAGCAACACCCATCTGCGCCGTTTCAACCTTTGTTCTGCCAACTCGAACCCTCCGGTCGGGATGGCTCGTCAATAGCACAAGGGCCCCGTCACCGCCGCGCCAAATTCGCGCGCGGAAATCAAGTTTGCGTCATTTTTTCGCATTTGGGTCGGCGGAATCCACGGGCGTTAGGGCAAGGTGAAAAACTTGCAATAGCTGGACAGCCAATAAATTATCCTTACAAATTCAAGCCCACACTGACCGCTCAGCCCGGAGTATCGCACTTGTCCCTATTCCTCATCGCGGCCCTTCCGTTTCTTGGCGCTGTCTTTCCGGCCTTGCTGGTCCGGGCCGGGCGCAATGCGGCTGCCTCGGCTGCCGGGCTGACCACCTTCCTGGCGCTCATGGGGCTGTTGATCCACATCCCCGCCGTCATGCAGGGTGAGGTCGTGACCGCCCGTTTCGACTGGATTCCCGGGCTGGGGCTAAACGCCAACTTCATGCTGGACGGGCTGGGGTTCCTGTTTGCCCTGCTGATCCTTGGCATCGGTCTGTTGATCATCCTGTACGCGCGGTTCTACCTGTCGCGCGAGGATCCGATGGGGCAGTTCTATACCTATCTGCTGCTGTTCCAGGGCGCGATGGTTGGCATCGTTCTGTCGGACAACATCCTGCTTTTGCTGATTTTCTGGGAGCTGACCTCGCTCAGCTCGTTTCTGCTCATCGGCTATTGGAAGCACCTGCCCGAAGGTCGCCAGGGCGCGCGGATGGCACTGGCCGTGACCGGGTCCGGCGGTCTGGCGATGATCGCAGGTATGCTGATCCTTGGCAACATCGTGGGGTCCTATGACCTGAGCGTGATCTTGCAAAACCGCGAGCTGATCCAGGCCTCACCCTATTACCTGCCGGCGCTGGTGCTGATCCTGCTGGGGTGTTTCACCAAGTCGGCCCAGTTCCCGTTCCATTTCTGGCTGCCTCATGCCATGGCCGCGCCAACGCCAGTTTCGGCCTATCTGCACTCGGCCACGATGGTGAAGGCCGGCCTGTTCCTGATGGCACGCATGTGGCCGGTTCTGGCGGGGACCGAGGCGTGGTTCTACATCGTCGCAACCACCGGTCTTGTAACAATGCTGATCGGTGCAGTGATCGCGCTGTTCAAGGATGACCTCAAGGCGTTGCTGGCCTTTTCGACGGTTTCGCATCTGGGACTGGTCACGATGCTGCTGGGGTTAGGCACCAAGATCGCCGTCGTGGCCGCCATCTTCCACATCATCAACCACGCCACCTTCAAGGCCGCCCTGTTCATGACCGCGGGGATCGTCGACCATGAAACCGGCACTCGGAACATCAAGCGGCTGGGAGGATTGCGCCACCTGATGCCGATTACGTTCACCATTGGCACCATCGCCGCGCTGTCGATGGCCGGCATTCCGCCGCTGAACGGCTTCCTGTCGAAAGAGATGATGTTGGAAGAGACGGTCCACACCGTCTGGCGCAATTCCCACTATCTGGTGCCAGGTTTGGCTCTGCTGGCAGCGATCTTTTCCGCGGCTTATTCCTTCCGCTTCATCAGCCACGTGTTTCTGGGCCCCGAGCGTGACGACTATCCCGCGCATCCACACGACCCCCCTGCAGGCCTGTGGTTGGCCCCCGCGTTCCTGGTGGTTCTGGTCGTCCTGATCGGCCTGAACTCGGCTGTCATCGTCGGCCCCTTGGTCGCGGTTACGTCTTCCGCGGTGATCGGCGGCGAGAAGCTGCCTTATTATTCATTGAAACTGTGGCACGGGTTTACGCCGGCGCTGTATATGTCGGTCATCGCTACGCTGGGCGGTCTGTTTCTGCTGGCCCTGCACCGTCGCGGCGAAACCGCCTGGAACGCCCTCCCCCGCCCCGAGGCCAAGTCCATCTTCGACGCCGTCATCGGTGCGCTGACCGCCGCCAGTCGCTGGATCACGGACGAGCTGCACAACGGTGTCATCAGCCGCTATGCGATCATCCTGATCGCCTTCACCGTCGGGCTGGGGTACTATGCTTTCGCAACCGGCACGATCGGGTTGGAAACGCGGGTCCCGCTGGAGGCCCCCATCATCCCGATCATCGGCTGGCTGTGCCTGATCGTAGCGACGATGGGCATCATGTGGTTCCACCGCAACCGTCTGCTGTCTCTGGTCCTGATCGGGGTGGTGGGGCTGATCGTGTCGATGGCCTTCAACTATCTGTCCGCGCCTGATCTGGCTCTGACACAGATCTCGGTCGAAGTTGTCACGATGATCCTCCTGCTGCTTTCGCTGAACTTCCTGCCGACCGAGACCCCATGGGACAGCAGCGCGGCACGGCGCTGGCGTGATGCTGCCATTTCGGTGGTGGCCGGTATCGGAGCTGGGGGCTTGATCTATGCGCTCATGCTGCGCGATTTCGCCTTCCCGACGATTTCGGAATTCCACCTGGCCAATTCCTACAAGGGTGGCGGCGGCACCAATGTGGTCAACGTGATCCTGGTGGACTTCCGGGGATTTGATACCTTCGGCGAGATCATCGTGCTGGGGATCGCGGCACTGATCATCTTTGCTTTGACCGAGGCCGTGCTAGGCACCAGTGTTCGCGCCTACCTGCTGAACCGCAAGCCACATTGGCCCCAATCGGGCGACTCTCACCCGCTGATGATGGTTGTTGCGACACGTGTGATGATGCCGATCGCCCTTATGGTGGGTGCCTATATCTTCTTCCGGGGACACAACCAACCCGGAGGCGGGTTCATCGCCGGTCTCATAGTCGCGATCGCCTTCCTGATGCAGTACATGGCCAGCGGCTACACCTGGGCGATCGAGCGGCAACGGTTCTACTACCATGGCACCATCGGCTGGGGCGTTTTGATCGCTGCGGCCACAGGTTTGGGCGCCTGGTTCAACGAGCGGCCCTTCCTGACCAGCGATTTCGGCTATCTGCATTGGCCACCACTGGAAGAGTTCGAATGGGCCACTGCCATGCTGTTCGACACAGGCGTGTTCCTTGCCGTTCTGGGCGCTGTGATGTTGGCTCTGGACAGCCTGTCGCGCTTTGCGTGGCGACCGGGCATGGCGCAAGAATTCCCGATGGACATCAACCCTTTGCGCGATGACCCGATCGAAGAAGAACAAGAAAAGAAGGAGCAGGGCTGATGGAAGCTCTCGTCGCCTCGGCCGTTGGCGTGCTGACCGCCGCCGGGATTTTTCTGATCCTGCGCCGTCGGACCTTTCCGGTCATCCTCGGCCTTTCCTTGCTGACCTATGCGGTCAACGTATTTCTATTCGCCACGGGACGGCTGGCCGTGAATGCTCCTGCGGTTCTGAACAAATACGAAGAGGTTCCCTACACCGACCCGCTGCCGCAGGCGCTGGTGCTGACGGCCATCGTGATCTCGTTCGGGATGACGGCGGTGATCGTGATGATCGCGTTGGGCGCCTATCTCTCGGCCAAGGATGACCACATCGACATGGCCGCGCGCGACAGCGTGGACGGCGCGGGAGAAGACGCATGAACCACTGGATCGTTGCGCCGATCGTCCTGCCCGCGATCCTGGCCCCGTTCATCATCATGGTCCTGCGCTATCATCTGGACCTGCAGCGCATCTTTTCGGTAGCGGGCGTGGTGGGCCTGCTGGGTATCGCGTTGACCATCACCGCGCAGGCGGCGGGTGGCGACATCCATGTCTACGAGCTTGGCAACTGGCCCGCCCCGTTCGGCATCGTGCTGGTGCTTGACCGGCTCTCGGCGATGATGGTGCTGCTGACCGCCTTGCTGGCCTTGCCCATCGTGCTGTACGCCATCGCGTCCGGATGGGACGAGCGCGGTGATCATTTCCACCCGCTGTTCCAATTTCAGCTGATGGGGGTTTGCGGCGCCTTCCTGACGGGGGACGCCTTCAACCTGTTCGTGTTCTTCGAGGTGCTGCTGATCGCATCATACGGTCTGATGACCCATGGCGGCGGCGCTGTGCGTCTGAAGGCCGGCGTTCAATACGTCACCTACAACCTGCTGGGGTCGACCCTGTTCCTGTTTGCTTTGGGCACGATCTATTCGGTGACCGGAACGTTGAACATGGCTGACCTGGCCTTGCGCGTGGCCGAGATGCCGGCCGAAGACACCGCCCTGTTGCGCGTGGGCGCGGTTCTGCTGCTGCTTGTCTTCTGCATCAAGGCCGCCGTCCTGCCGCTGCATTTCTGGCTGCCGGCCAGCTATGCCAATGCTCCATTGCCGGTGGCCGCCTTGTTCGCGATCATGACCAAGGTGGGGGCCTACTCGATCCTGCGGGTCTATACACTAGTCTTCGGCCCGGACGTCCCGGTCTCGCAGGGACTGGTCGGCGACTGGCTGCAACCCGCCGCATTGGTGACGCTGGCCATCGGATCCATCGGCATATTGGGAACCCAGCATATCGCCCGAATGGTGGCCTTCTGCGCCATAGCCTCGATGGGAACGCTGCTGGTCGCCATATCGCTGTTCACCGAGTCGGCGACCGCCGCGGCCTTGTACTATGTCTACCACTCCACCCTAGCCACCGCCTTGCTGTTTCTTGTGGCCGATCTGGTCATGCAACGCCGCAGCGGGGCAATCGCGCCGCGGCCGCCGATGCCGCAGAACGGGCTGATCGCTTCGCTGTTTTTCGTCGGCGCAATCGCCATGGCCGGCATGCCGCCCCTGTCAGGCTTCATCGGAAAACTGCTGGTGCTGGATGCCGCGCGGAACGCGCCTGATGCCACCGCCATCTGGGCCGTGGTCCTGATCGGCTCGTTCGTCACCATCGTGGGGCTTGCGCGTGCCGGCTCGTTGATCTTCTGGAAAAGCCACGACGCCAGCACGCAGGATGATCCGACGCCCGAAGCGGAAACCGCCCCCGAAGACGCAGACCCCGCGCCACCGCCGCCGCCCGAGCCGCAGCCCGGCCTTGCCTTCACTTCGGTCTTCGGCCTCGTCGCGGGGCTGGTCCTGCTGACCCTGTTCGCCGGGCCGGCACTGGACTACACTCGCAGCACGGCGGCGCAGTTGTTTGCGCCGGAACAGTACATCTCGGCCGTATTGGGAAGCGAAGACTGATGAAACTATTGCGCCGGATATTTCCCCACCCGCATCTGAGCTTTCTGCTGACGATCGTTTGGGTGCTGCTGGCCAACGCGCCGTCGCTGAATTCGCTGGTTTTCGGGTTGCTTCTGGGTATCGTCATCCCCTTCATTACGCAGCCCTACTGGCCCGACCGTCCAGTGCTGCGCAACTGGCCGATGGTGGTGGAATACATCCTCGTCGTGCTGTGGGACATCGTGGTGGCCAACATCACCGTCGCCCGGATCATCCTGTTCAAGCCGGATGCCGAGCGCCAGCCCAACTGGGTCTCGATCCCGCTTGAACTGCGCACCCCCGAGGCGATCACCGTTCTGGCCGGTACCATCACGATGACACCCGGGACCGTCAGCTGCGACCTGTCCGCCCAGGGCCACTGCCTGCTGGTGCATTGTCTGGATTCCCCCGATCCGGGCGCCGTCCGCGACCAGATCAAACAGCGGTACGAGCGCCGCCTGAAGGAGATCTTCGAATGATCGAGTATGCAATATACTTTGCCTTTGCCTGTTTCGGCGCCGCGATCATGATGTGCCTTTGGAGGATCATCACCGCCGACGGCGTCGGAACCCGCGTACTGGCGCTTGACACCATGGTCATCAACACCATCGCCTTGATGATTCTGTATGGCCTTGCCGTCGGAACCGAGATCTTCTTTGAATCCGCGATGATCATCGCCATGCTGGGCTTTGTCTCGACCGTGGCCTACGCGCGCTTCATGCTGCGCGGAAACATCATCGAGTGAGGCCGGCATGGAGTTTCTGTTTGAACTGCTGATCGCTTTTTTCCTGATCGTGTCAGGCATCTTCGGCTTTGTCGGCTCATTCGGGATGATCAAGCTGAAAGACCCGATGTCGCGCTTGCATGCGCCCACCAAGGCAACCACGCTGGGCGTGGGCGGCGTTCTGCTGGCCTCGATCTTCCATTCGGTTCTGATCGAGGGGCGCCTGTCGATGCACGAACTGCTGATTACCCTGTTTCTGTTCCTGACCGCGCCGATCACGGCCCTGTTCATTGCCAAATGGCACATTCACCGCCATGAAAAGCCCGAGAACCTGCCCGATGCCGGCGAGGATGGCCTGTGGGCCACCCACGCGGTCGAGCAGATGGAAGACGTCCCGGACCACAGCAAGAACTGAGCCGCATGCAAACGCCGTCCCTGCCCCTGACCCGCGATCTGGTTCTGATCGGCGGAGGCCACACCCATGCCCTGGTGCTGCGCAAATGGGGCATGAACCCGCTGCCAGGCGTGCGTTTAACCGTGATAAACCCGGGGCCGACGGCCCCCTATTCTGGCATGTTGCCGGGATTTGTCGCGGGGCACTACGCACGGGAAGATCTCGATATCGACCTGGTGCGCCTGGCGCGGTTCGCGGGCGCTCGGCTCATCCTTGGCCCCGCCACCGGGCTTGATCCCGAACGTCGCGTCGTTCAGGTGCCCGACCACCCCGAGATCGGTTTTGACGTGGCCTCGGTCAATGTGGGGATCACGTCCGACATGCCCGACCTGCCCGGTTTTGCCGAACATGCAGTGCCGGCCAAGCCTCTGGGTCCGTTTGCCGCGCACTGGGCCGGTTATCTGAACGGCTCGGGCCCGGCCTCGGTTGCGGTCATCGGCGGCGGGGTCGCCGGGGTTGAACTGGTCATGGCCATGGCCCATGCCTTGCGTGCGCGCAACCGCAAGGCGCTAGTGACGCTTATCGACCGCGACCAGGCCTTGTCGGCGGTTGGTTCCAAGGCGGCGGCGACCCTTCGTCGAACCATGCACGACCTAGGTATCGACTGCATCGAACAAGCCGGCATTCTTCGCGTCGGACCGGATTACCTAGAACTGACAGATGGTCGCCACATCGCCGCAGATTTCGTGACCGGAGCCGCAGGCGCCCGCCCCTATGACTGGATCGCGCAGACCGGTCTGGCCCTGCACGAGGGGTTCATCCGCGTGAACAGCCACCTACAGTCCAGCGATCCGTTGATCTTTGCAGCCGGGGACTGCGCGCACCTGTCCGAAGATCCCCGGCCAAAGGCGGGAGTCTTTGCGGTCCGCGAAGCACCAGTGTTGTTCGACAACCTGCGCGCCGCGCTGGGGGCCGGGCGGATGCGGAGTTACCGGCCGCAGAAGGACTACCTCAAACTGATTTCAATGGGCGAGAAATCGGCGCTGGCCGAGCGGCTGGGTACATCTTTCAGCGGCCCGCTGATGTGGAGATGGAAGGACCACATCGACCAGAAGTTCATGGATCGGTTTCGCGACCTGCCACGCACGAAAGCCCCACCCCTGCCGCGTCACCACGCCGCCGGCCTGCGCGAGACGTTGGGAGAAAAGCCGATGTGCGGCGGCTGCGGGGCCAAGGTCGGGCGCGGCGCGCTGCGCGCGGCCCTGTCGGTCGTGCCCGGCAGCGACCGCCCGGATATCACACCTTTGCCCGGCGATGACGCCGCGCTGCTGACCGTCGGCACGGCCCGGATGGTCATGACCACCGACCACCTCAGGGCCTTCGTTGCCGACCCGGTGTTGATGACCCGGATCGCCGCGGTGCATGCGTTGGGGGATGTGTGGGCAATGGGCACCGCGCCCTACGCCGCCACGGCAACCCTGATCCTGCCGCGCATGTCCACGCAACTGCAGAACCGGACGATGGCGGAAATCATGGAGACCGCGACCCATGTCATGCGGCAGGCCGGGGCCGAGATCGTCGGCGGCCACAGCTCGATGGGCGACGAGATGACCATCGGCTTCACGGTGACTGGCCTGTGCGACACCGACCCGATCACCTTGTCCGGCGGACGGCCGGGCGACGCGCTGTTGCTGACCAAACCGTTGGGCAGCGGGGTCCTCATGGCCGCCGAAATGTCCGGTGATGCACGCGGCGACTGGGTGCAGGCGGCATATGATCTGATGACGCAGCCCCAGGGCGAGGCGGCGCGTATACTGAGCGCGGCGCATGCAATGACCGACGTCACCGGCTTTGGGCTGGCCGGGCATCTGGCCGGGCTGTGCGAGGCCTCGGGTTGCGGCGCAATTCTGGACCTGAACGCGGTGCCGGTCATGGATGGGGCGGACCAGCTGAGCCGCGCCGGCATCCGCTCGACCCTGTTTGCCGACAACCGTGCGATCGTTCCCGAATTACCCGAAGGCAACAAAGCCGATCTGCTGTTCGACCCCCAGACCGCCGGAGGCCTGCTGGCTGCCGTCCAACCCGACGCCGCCACGGCCCTGCGCGACCGGCTGCGAGCTGCGGGTTATCCGGCCGAAATCGTGGGTGAACTGATCGAGGATCCGAGGCTGAAGCTTCGGGGTTGAACCAATAGCTCTTCGATTTGCGATGCCAGACTGTCCAGCGCTGTTGCGGTGAGCGACTCCGCCTGCAGTTGCGCCATCAAGTCCACCTTGTGGACCCGGCGCGATTTTTCATAGGCCGGGTCATAGTGCTGCTCCATCAGGGCACGGGTCAGCCCGGGCTTGTCGCCTTGGGCGATCAGATCGAACCAGCTATCCACCACGTCATGGCCGCGGTGATGGCGCAGCGGTGACAGACGCTCTTTAAGCCGCTCGGCATCGGACAGGATGTCGTCATAGGACGACACCAGATAAGCCGTGCGCGCCTCGATGGGTGCGGTGATCCGGATACGCGGCGCGACCCGCAGCGCCTTCCAAACCGAGGGCGGCAGGATCAGCGTACCGATCTTCGAGGATTCGGCCTCGACCACGACCGGGCGCGAAGGGTCCAGCGCAATCAGCGCCGCGGCGAGTGCGGATTCGAAAGCCTTTTGACTGGGTTGGCCGCCCGGTTGCTCGCCCAGAAGCGAGCCCCGGTGATTGGCCAGCGCCTCGAGGTCCAGAACCTGCACGCCCCTCTGGCGCAAGCGCTCCAGAAGCTCGGTCTTGGCGGTGCCGGTATATCCGTCCAGCGCCACCAGCCGGTGCGGCAGCGGGTCGTCATACAGAAACCGGTTCACAAGCCGCCGATAGGTGCGGTATCCGCCCGAGACGACCTCAGCGCGCCAGCCGATCTGCTGCAGCATCCAGGTGAACGACCCCGATCGCTGCCCCCCGCGCCAGCAATAGACCAGGGGGCGCCAACCGCCATCGTGATGGCTCAGGCGGTTTTCGATATGGTCGGCGGCATTGCGGAACACCAGCGCCGCGCCCAGCTTGCGGGCCAGAAACGGGCTTTGCTGCACATAGATGGTGCCGACCCGAGCGCGCTCTTCGTTGTTCAGAACCGGCAGGTTGATGGCGCCGGGCGCGTGGTCTTCGGCATATTCCGCCGGGCTGCGCACGTCGATCACCGTGTCGAACCCGTGGGTGTAGAACGCGGTAAGGTCTGGAAACTCGATTGCCATAGATCATGGTCTAGCGCCGCGAGGGCTCAATGGAAACCCGCGACCGAGCGATCAGCCCTCGGCGATCGGCGCGATCAGCTGCGGGCCGCTGGCCCGGTTCGAGTTGACCGCTGTACTGACCCGGTAGAACTCCAGCAGGTCCTCGGGGCCGGGGCGCATAAGGCGTGCGGCCCCCTTGCCCACTTCGCCCAGCCACAGCGCCCAGTCTTTCGGCTCGAGTATCAGTGGCATGCGGTGATGGATGGCCTTGAACCGTGTGTTTGCGGCGGTGGTCACGATGGCGCAGGTGACGCGGCGGGCGTCAGGCGGCCCCCACTCCTGCCAGATCCCAGCAAAGGCGATGGGGGCACCGTCGCGACGGTGGAAATACCACGGCAGGCGCGCGCCGTCCGCGTCCTTGGTCCATTCATAGAAACCCGTGGCGACGACGATGCAGCGCCGATCCCGGCAGGCGGCGCGAAAGGCCGGCTTGTCCGCCAGGGTCTCTGCGCGCGCATTGATCAGAAGCGGGCCGTCATTTTCGGACTTGTACCAATGGGGCAGAAACCCCCATCGCAACGGATCCAGCCTGCGCCCCGTTTCCCCGGCGCGGACCACATGCACCGGGTTGGTGGGACACACATTGAAGTTGGGCACCGGCGGCAAGTCATTCGCCGGGCGCGCGGCAAACAACTGTGCCATGGCATCATTGGGAAGAGTTATTGCAAACCGTCCACACATGGGCAATGAACCTAGCAGCGGAAAAACAGGATCGAGCGGCGCATAGTCTGATGGCAACTCAAGCACCAAATTCCCTCAAGGCCAAGGCATTGGCCGATCTGGAAACAGGCAAACTGCCCCAGGCTTTGAAAAAAGCGACGCTGGGCACCAAGAAATTTCCGCAGGATGCAGACTTTCACGCCATTGCGGGTTTCGTGCTGACCGAGATGAAGCAGTACAAGAAATCCATCCCCCATTTTCAGGAGGCGTCACGTCTGAAGCCGAATGACCCGCAATTCGTGGAAAACATCGCCAATGCTCTGATGCAGACCGGGCAGATCGCTCAGGCCCTGGCCTATTCCGAACGGATGTTGGACAAATTCCCGGGCAACACGGAAATCATCCGCGTCATCGATGAAATCAAGCTCAAGGGGCAGAACTGGCGCAGCATCGTCGAAAACGCCACCGAAAAGCTGAAGAACGACCCCGACAACCCCAAGCTTCTGGCGTCGCGCGGCCGGGCCTACGGCAAACTAGGTTTTGTCGAGGCCAGTTCGCGCGACATCACGCGGGCGTATGAACTGGCGCCAGACGACATGGGGATCGCCTTCCGAAAGGCGGTCGATCTGCATCAGGCGGGTGAAAAGACGGGGTGTGCCGAGATTCTTTGGCGCATTCTGGAACAGGAGCCGCACCACATTTCGGCCTTGTATCAGCTGTCTTCGATGGTCGACCGGGAGCAGGCCAAGTCACTGATGCCGCAGGTCGAGGCGGCGATGGCCGAGCTCAACTACAGGGATTCGACGTTGGAATTCGCCAAGGCCCAGCTTGAGTCGAAAATCGAGGGCCTGGAGGCCGCACTCCCGCAGTTCGCGCGCGCCAATGCCGCCCAACACGCGGAAAACCCTTACGACTTCGGCGCCGAGGAGAAGAAACTCGAGCGGATCAAGTTTCTGTTCCCCTCCCCGGAGGCCGTTCCCAGTTCCGGCGTCGAAGACGTACCGTTGCCCATCTTCGTAGTCGGACAGCCGCGCTCGGGCACCACGCTGATGGAGATGATGCTGAGTGCGGTCCCGGATGTCGCCGGTTGCGGAGAACTGACCCTTGCCGCCGATCTGTCGGCGGTCTACTCGGATGAAAATCAGCCGTTCGGCGATACCGAGGCCCGCAAATTCGCCGAAGAGTTTCGCGAACTGATGCCGCCAATCCCTGACGGCTCCATCGCCTTTGTAGACAAGATGCCTCACAACTATCAGCGCGTGGGCTTCATCCTCTCGGCCTTCCCGAATGCCAAGATCGTGCACATGCTACGCGACCCGCGCGACGTAGGTCTGTCAAAATGGATTCGCCGTTTTCCCGCGAGTGGAATGCGCTACGCGTCAAACTTGGACTCCATCGCGCATTCGGCCAACCTGTATCGGCGCTACATGCAGCATTGGGATGCCATCTTCGGGGATCGCATCCTGACGGTGCCCTACGAAAAACTGGTGGCCGACCCTGAGACCTACAGCAAGCAGGTGGCCGCGTTCTGCGGGATCGATTGGCAAGAAAGCATGATGCACCCGGAGGAAAACAAGAAACAGGTGCGCACTGCCAGTATCGACCAGGTACGCAAAAAAATCTCGACCAAGTCGATCGGCGGCTGGCGCAAGGTCGCCGATCACGTCCGCTCCATGCTGGACGGGTTCGACCCAGAACTGTGGCCGGAATACGAGTTCGACTGAGACCCGCCAACGAAAAAAGGCCGCATCCCCGGATGCGGCCTTTCTTCTTTTAGCAAATAATCACTTCTTCTGAATACGACCGTCGAGGTAAGGCGTGTAGGGTGCATTCGCCTCCAGATATTCAGCAGTCACATCCGCAAGATCAGGGCCGAAATCATAGGCGTTCTTGTCGTCGCCCGTGAACATCTTGTACCCGTCCCCGCCATTACGGACATAGTTGTTGGTGACCACCAGATAGGTTTTGGCCGGATCGATTGGCACATAGCCATCACCCTCGGCCACCATGACCTCGGTCACGCGGCCTTCGTTGGGGGCAACCGACGGATCCCAGGTGAATTTCAACCCAGCCACCTGAGGGAAGCGGCCCTTGACCTCTTCCACCTGGCTGACCCCGTTTTCCAGCGCATCGATGATGCCCTGACCGCTGATCTCGAAGGTCGAAAGCGTGTTCTGGAAGGGCAGAACGGTCAGCACCTCGCCCATGGTCACGTCGCCCGCGTCGATCGAAGCCCGCAGGCCGCCCGAGTTGGCGATGGCGATCTGAACGCCCTGATCGGCGACCCGCGCCAGCATGGCATCGGCTACCAGGTTGCCCATTTCGCATTCCTGCACGCGGCAGATTGACCGGTCACCTTCGATCGGTGCCGCGGCGCTGGCCACGACCTTGTTGCGGATCTCCTCCAGCGGTTTGGCCAGTTCTGCGATGCGATCAAGGGCCGCCTGATCCTCGGTCACGGTGTTGTCCATGATCAGCGGCTCACCCACCGCCTCGACCACGTTGCCGTCGTCATCGAAGGTCACGTTCAGCTCGCCCAGGAACTTGCCGTAGGCATAGGCCTGAACGATCTGCACACCGTTCACAACCGTCGGATACGGCCCAACCGCCTTGTCCGACGTGTTCGACAGATAGGTGTTCGAGTGTCCGCCCACGATCACGTCGACGCCCGTGGTTTCCTGCGCGACCCGTTGGTCGACGCCATAGCCCGAGTGGCTGAGCACGATGATCTTGTTGACGCCGTCGGCCGTCAGCTTGTCGACCTGCGCCTGAACTGCGGGCACCGGGTCCGAGAAGGTGATGTTGGGGCCGGGCGAGGCCAACTCATCCGTATCCTCGGGGGTCAGGCCAATCAGGCCGATCTTTTCGCCCCCCACTTCGATCACGGTCGAAGGCATGATCCTGTCGGTCAGCAGTTCCTCGTTCTCGATATTCGCGTTCGACATCAGAACCGGGAAATCGACGGTGTCGATGAAGCCCGCCAGAACCTCGGGGCCGTCGTCGAATTCGTGGTTGCCCACAGTCATCGCGTCATAGCCCAGCTTGTTCATGAACTCGGCCGCGACCTTGCCCTTGTAGTAGGTATAGAACAACGACCCCTGGAACTGATCGCCGCCGTCCACGAGGATCGAGTTCTCGGCCCGCGCGCGCGCATCGTTGACCGCGGTGACCAGGCGCGCCGAACCGCCGAAGCACTTGCCCTCGGCATTGTCCTCGGCGCTGCAGCCGCTGTCATATTTGTTGATCGGCTCGAACCGGGAATGGAAGTCGTTGGTGTGCAGAATGGTCAGCTTGTAGTCGGCCGCCGCCATGCCTGCAGTCAGGCCAAGGGCCGCGACGGATGTCAGGAAACGGGTAATCATTTGAAACTCCCTGTTATTGATTGCCAAGATCGTGCGCCGAGGGCGGCAAAGAGTCAAAGGGGGAAATGCGGCTTGATTCTACCCCGCGCGCGGGGCATCACGGCGCCATGCTGATCTACAAGATATTCCGGGCCGAGGAATGGGCGGCCCTGCAGGCACAGGGCGAAACCCGGGGCGCGCCGGTCGATGTGGCGGATGGGTTCGTGCATTTTTCCACCGCCGAACAGGCGGCGGAAACCGCGGCCAAACACTTTGCCGGGGCCGAAAACCTGACGCTCGTGGCCTGCGATGCCCGGAAAATGGGCGATGATTTGAAATGGGAGGTCTCGCGCGGGGGTGCCTTGTTCCCGCATCTCTATCGCAACATGCGCATGGCGGATGTGGTCTGGGCCAAGCCGCTGCCGCTGGAAAACGGCGCGCACCGCTTCCCCGAGGAAATGCAATGACCGGCCATATCGACCCCGACCGCGCCCAGTTCGAGGCGTTCAAGGCGCTGGACCGCGATCACCCGATCGAGATGCTGAACCTTGTGCGGTTCCGCGCCAAGGCGGCCTATCCCGAAAGCCACGACCTGGCCGCCGCGGGGCTGAGCGGCGCCGAAGCCTATCGCCGGTATGGGGCCGAAACGGCGCCGATCATCGCGCGGCTGGGGGCCTCGATCATCTGGCGCGGCACGTTCCAGACGACGCTGATCGGCCCGCAGGGCGAAGTGTGGGACGAGATGTTCATCGCCCGTTACCCCTCGGCCCATGCGTTCCTGGAGATGGTGACCGACCCGGCCTATCGAGCGGCGGTCATTCACAGGCAGGCGGCGGTGGCCGACTCGCGCCTGATCCGCACCGCCCCTAGCCCAAACGGAGCGTCCTTCGGATGAAACTGACCGAGAAACTGGCCCTGGCCGCGCTGCATCGCGTGGATCCTGAAACCGCGCACGGCCTGTCGATCAAGGCGCTGAAATCGGGGCTGACCCCGGCGCCCGGTCCCGTCACCTCGATGCGCCTGCGCACGCAGCTGGCCGGGCTCGACCTGCCCAACCCGGTAGGTCTGGCCGCCGGGTTCGACAAGAATGGCGAAGTCCTGGGCTCGCTGTCACGCGCGGGCTTTGGGTTTATCGAGGTGGGTGCCGTCACACCGCGCCCGCAGCCGGGCAACCCCAAGCCGCGCCTGTTCCGCCTGACCGAGGACCGCGCCGCCATCAACCGGTTCGGCTTCAACAACGAAGGGATGGAGGCGATGGCCCGGCGTCTGGCGCACCGCCCCAAGGACGCGGTGATCGGCCTGAACCTGGGCGCCAACAAAGACAGCACCGACCGGGCGCGGGACTTCGCGCAGGTGCTGGCCCATTGCGCGCAATGGCTGGATTTCGCGACGGTGAATGTCTCGTCGCCCAACACCGAAAAGCTGCGCGACCTGCAGGGAAAAAAGGCGCTGAGCGCCTTGCTGGCAGGTGTGCTGGACACCCGCGGAGCCTTGGCGCGGCCGATCCCGGTGTTTCTGAAGATCGCCCCCGACCTTACGGATGACGAACTGCGGGACATCGCCGATGTCGCCCGTGACACGGGCATCGACGGTGTCATCGCCACCAACACGACCTTGTCGCGCGAAGGACTGCGCAGCCCGCACAAGGATCAGGCCGGCGGATTGTCCGGCGCGCCTCTGTTCGAGAAATCGACCCGCGTTCTGGCCCGGCTGAGCCAGTTGACCTACGGGCAGATTCCGCTGATCGGCGTGGGCGGCATCGGCACCGCCGAACAGGCCTATGCCAAGATCTGCGCCGGGGCCTCGGCCGTACAGTTCTATACCGCAATGGTCTATGGCGGCCTGTCGCTGGCGGCCGAGATCGCGCGGGGGCTGGATGCCCTGCTGGCGCGGGACGGGTTCAAGTCGGTGGCCGACGCCGTCGGCAGCAAACGAGAGGATTGGCTGTGATCGAATACTGGCACAACCCACGCTGTTCAAAATCGCGCGCCGGGCTGGCCCTGCTGCAGGACCGCGGCGCCGAAGTCACCATTCGCAAATACCTCGAGGACGCGCCCGGCGCGGATGAGCTGCGGGCGGTGCTGTCCCAGCTGGGCATCCCGGCGATCGAGATGATGCGCCGGGGCGAAGCGCGGTTCAAGGAACTGGGGCTGAGCAAAAATACGCCCGAGGAAGCCTTGATTCACGCCATGGCCGAGAACCCGATCCTCATCGAACGCCCCGTCGGGATCACTGCCGACAAGGCCGCCATCGGTCGGCCGCCCGAGCACCTGCTGACCCTTCTCTAGGCCACCTGCGCCTCGAGCCGGGGATAGCGCAGGCCCAGCGTCACCGCGCGGGCGGTGTTCAGCACCATCAGCGCGGCCCACAGCCCGTGATTGCCAAAGCTCGGCACCAGCAGGAACAGCGCCACCACATAGATCGCCACCGACTGGACCATGGCGGTGCGCATGGCGCGGGTCCAGGTGGCGCCGATATAGATGCCGTCGAACATCCAGCTGGCGACGCCGATCACCGGGGCCAGCGCCGCCCAGATCAGGTATTCGCGCGCCGCGATCCGCACCTCGGGTGCGGTGGCCATCAGGTCGATCAACGCGGGCCCCGCCACGAAGAACGTGACCCCCAGCACCAGAGCCCCACCGACGCCCCATTGCGACGCCATGACCGAGGCGCGCCGGACCTGGTATCGGTCCTTGGCCCCGACGGCGCTGCCCACCAGCGCCTCGGCGGAAAAGGCGAACCCGTCCAATGCAAAAGCGGTGATTTCCAGGAACTGCAGCAGCACCTGGTTGGCAGCCAGCGTCACATCGCCCAGATCGGCGCCTACGAACAGAAAGGTGGTGAAGGACCCGGTCAGCAGGACCGACCGGATCATGATGTCGCCATTGACCTGCATCATCCGGCGCAGGCGGGCGGGGTCGAAGATCCGCGCCCAATCGCGCCATTGATTGCCACCGAACGCATCGCGGCACAGCCACAGGCCCAGCGCCAGACCGGTCCATTCGGCGATCAGCGTGGCTACCGCCACACCTTCGACGCCCCAGCCCAGACCCAGCACGAACCACAGGTCCAGAAGGATGTTCAGCCCGTTCATCCAAACCTGCAGGAGGAACACGCCGCGCGTGCGCTCGACCGCGATCAGCCAGCCCGTCACCGCATAAAGCGCAATGGTCGCCGGTGCGCCCCAGATGCGAATCTCGAGGTAATCGCGCGTCAGCGCCTCGACCTCGGGGCTGGCGGGCGACAGGGCGAAGGCCCCTGCAAATACCGCCACCTGCGCTACGATAAAGAAAAGTCCCGCAGCGCCGCCCAAGAGCAGACCGCGCATGAGCAGAGCTCCGGTTTCAGCCGTGTCCCCTGCGCCTCGGGCCTGCGCCGCCAATCCGGTCGTGCCCATGCGCAGAAAGCCGAACACCCAATAGATCGTGGCCAGAATAACCGCGCCGATGCCAACCGCTCCGATCGGGGCGGCCTGCCCCATCTGGCCGACCACGCCGGTATCCACCGCGCCCAAAATCGGCACCGTCGCGTTGGACAGCACAATCGGCACCGCGATCTTCAGCACCCGCCTGTGCGTGATGGGTGCCGAGGCGTCCCGCATTTTGCTCAGCCCTTGGCCGAAGGCTCTTGCGGCATCAGGAAATGCCCGCTGGCCTGCGCGAACAGCTTGGCGTGGTTGTCCTGCCAGGCCTCGACGCGAACCGAGGCATACCGCCGTCCCGCCCGGCTGATGAAAGCGCGCGCATAGGCATCGCGCGGCAGGCCCGAGCGCAGATAATCCACCGTGAAGTCGATGGTCTTGGGAAAGCGGATACTGTGATCAGAGATGATGTCATCGGCGTCGATCTCACCGCTTTCGATGCGCGGGAACAGGTGCTCCCAGCTGAGCGTGATCACCGCCGTCACCTCGAGAAAGGCCGCCGTGACGCCGCCATGAATCGCCGGCAGGAATGGGTTGCCGATCAGCTTTTCGTCGAAATTCAGAACGCTGGTCAGTTCGTCTCCGCGCCGGTCGAAGCTGATGTTGAGGAACCGGATATACGGAACCCCCTCGACCAGCGCCTTGAGGGCCGCGTCGCGCCGCTGTTTCACCACCTGCATCGGTTCGGGACGGGGTCTTGTCATCTCACTTCCCCTCGACCGTGAAGGCGCCCGAGGCGGTGGCCACAGGGCGATCTTGATCGTCGTCCATGGCGGTGGCGCGCACGAAGGCTACGTTGCGCGTGATGTGATAGCAGGTTGCCCGGGTGGTGATCGTCTGGCCGGGCGTTGCGGCGCGCATGTAGTCGATGCGCAGGTCGATGGTGGCGGTACCGCCGGGGGCTGCCGGGTGGCTCATGACCGCGGCCCCGCAGCAAGTATCAAGGCTGGCCGACACCGCTCCTCCGTGAATCACGCCCGTGCGGGGATCGCCGATCAGATCCTCGTTGTAGGGCATGGTGATCTCGGCCTCGCCCTCGCCGATATGCGTCAGGGTCAGGCCCAGGGCCCGCGCATGGGGGATCGCTTCGATGAACTGGCGGGCGAGTACTGTCTTGTCGACCATTGGTGCTCTGTCCTTTTTCGTTGCCTTCTTTATGGTCTGGTGTTGACGCAAAGGGCAAGCCCGCCTGTTGCGCTTGTCCGCGCAACGCCCTAGGTTGCAGCCGAGGAGAACAGGAATGTCCGACGATCGTTTGTCATTCAAAGAGATGTGCGCCGAGTTCGACGTGACTCCGCGCACCCTGCGCTACTATGAATATATCGAGCTTCTGCAACCCGACCGCGAAGGCCGGTCGCGGTTCTATGGCCCGCGCGAACGGGCGCGGATGAAGCTAATCATGCGCGGCCGCAAGTTTGGCTTTCCGCTGGAAGAGATCCGGCAATGGCTGCTGATCTACGAGGATCAGGGCAACGAGGCCCAGATGGCGACCTTCGTCGAGATGGCCGACCGGCAGATGGAAGAGTTGCGCCAGCAGCGCCAGCAACTGGACGAAGCCATGGACGAATTGCAGCGCCTGCGCGATCAAACCGCAAAAATGCTGAACTGACCCCCGGCCTGATCATCTTGACAGACAGCCGCGCGTTGCCTTGCGCGGCTTTCTTTTTTGTCGCTGCCACCCTCGATTTCGCCTGAACCGGGGCAAGGAAATTGCCGGGACCGCGCTTTACGCGAGCGGATGTTACGTCAATTTGGAAGTGACGCAGCGTTTGAATTACGTCAACGTCACTCTCATGTTGTAAAGCGGCCATCGACTGCGCAACTCATACTGCATGACGCCAGTGACGAGGGGGATGACCCATGACCGAAGACCTGATGACGATCCGCGAAATGTGCGAGGCGTATGACGTCACGCCGCGGACCCTGCGGTTCTACGAGGCCAAGGAGCTTCTGTTTCCGATCCGGGAAGGTCAGAAACGGTTGTTCACCAAACGTGACCGGGCGCGGCTCAAGCTGATCCTGCGCGGCAAGCGCTTTGGCTTCAGCCTGGAAGAGATTCGCCAGCTTCTGGATCTGTACCATGTCGGCGACCAGCAACTGACCCAGATGACCCGCACCTATGAAATCGCGTGCGAGCGTCTGGCCGACATGGAAGCCCGCCGTGAGGAACTGACCCAGGCGATCGACGATCTGAAGGAACAGTTGCGCTGGGGCGAAAAGGTCATCGCCTCGATGAAACAGGAAAAGAAGGCTGCCGAGTAAGCCACCCGGCCGCCAGCCACCCGGACATCTGAATTTAAGGGAGCTTCAAATGCCCGTCTACAACGCGCCTACCAAAGACACGCAATTCGTTCTGCAAGAGTTTCTCAAGGTCTCGCAATCCGACATTCCGGGCTATGCCGAGCTCGAGCCCGATTTCACCGGCGCCGTGCTGGAAGAGGCAGGCAAGGTCGCTGTCAACCTGCTGCACCCGCTGAACGTGGTTGGCGACAAGGAAGGTTGCCGGTTCGAAAACGGCGTGGTCTATACCCCGACCGGGTTCAAGGACGCGTTCGAGCAGGTCAAGGAAGGCGGCTGGACCGGCCTGGACATGCCCGAGGAATATGGCGGCCAGAACATGCCTTATGTTCTTGGCACGGCCGTGGGCGAGATGTTCTCGGCCGCGAACCAGGCCTTCACGATGTATCAGGGCCTGACCCACGGCGCTGCCTCGGCCATCCTGGCGCACGGCACCGACGAGCAGAAAAGCACCTATCTGCCCAAGATGGTCAGTTGCGAGTGGACCGGCACCATGAACCTGACCGAGCCGCATTGCGGCACCGATCTGGGCCTGATGCGCACCAAGGCCGAACCGCAGGGCGATGGCAGCTACAAGATTACCGGCCAGAAGATCTTTATCTCGTCCGGCGATCACGACATGGCCGACAACATCATCCACCTGGTGCTGGCCAAGATCCCCGGCGGCCCCGAGGGCATCAAGGGCGTGTCGCTGTTCATCGTCCCCAAGTTCCTGGTGAACGAAGACGGCAGCCTTGGTGAGCGCAACGGCGTTTCGGTCGGCAAGATCGAAGAAAAGATGGGTATCCACGGCAACTCGACCTGCGTGATGAACTATGACGGCGCGACCGGCTGGCTGCTGGGGCAGGAACACAAGGGTATGCGCGCCATGTTCACCATGATGAACGAAGCGCGTCTGGGTGTGGGCATGCAAGGTCTGGCCCAGGCCGAGGCCGCCTATCAGAATGCGCTGGAATACGCCAAGGACCGCCTGCAGGGCCGCGACGTGACCGGCGCCAAGAATCCCGATGGCCCGGCCGATCCACTGATCGTGCATCCCGACATCCGCCGCAGCCTGATGGACCAGAAAAGCTTCGTGGAAGGCGCGCGGGCCTTCATCCTGTGGGGTGCGACTCTGATCGACAGGGCGCACCGCGCAGGTGACAAGGACGCCGACGGGCTGATCTCGCTGATGACCCCGGTCATCAAGGGCTTCCTGACCGATGAAGGTTACGACATGACCGTTCGGGCCCAGCAGGTCTATGGCGGCCATGGCTACATCGAGGAATGGGGCATGTCGCAATACACCCGCGACGCCCGCATCGCCATGATCTACGAAGGCGCCAACGGCGTTCAGGCGCTAGATCTCGTCGGCCGCAAGCTGGCGCAGGACGGCGGCAAGCATGTCATGGCCTTCTTCGACATGGTCAAAACCTTCTGCAAGGAAAACAGCGGCAAAGACGAAGCCTATGACAAGGCGTTCATCGAACCGCTGAAGGCCGCCTCGAAGGACCTGCAGGCCGCCGGCATGTATTTCATGCAGAACGGCATGACCAACCCGAACAACGCCCTGTCGGGTTCTTATGACTTCATGCACATGTTCGGCCATGTCTGCTTGGGCCTGATGTGGGCGCAGATGGCAAAGGCCGCGCAAGAGGCGCTGGATGCCGGCGCGTCCGACAAGGACTTCTACGAGACAAAAATCGCCACCGGCCGCTACTACATGGCACGCCGTCTACCGGCCACGGGCATGCACCTGGCGCGGATCCAGACCGGCGCCGACACGGTGATGGCACTGGACGCGGCGAACTTCTGATCCCAGTCTGGTTCCGGGCGACCCCGCCCGGAACCAGCGCTCACCGAGGAGTTGACATGCCCAAACGCTTTCGCCTGACCCGCCGCTTTCCCGTCGCCATGACCGAGGACGGATATCGAAAACTCAAGGGGTTTGCCCGCGAGGCTGGGCTGGACGAAGGAGAGGCGCTGTCATTCCTGTTCGAGAATTTCAACAGCGTGATCGACGAGGAGAACCTGACCCACCGGCTGCGCATCTTCAATTCCGAGCTTGAGGCGCGCAAACGCTAGACGACCCCGATGCCTGGCCCAGGCCCGTCGTGTTTTCAGCAAGACAAGTCCGAACGCGGCCGCGGCCGGCGGTCAGGTCTTTCTTAAGACACGTGCGTGACGAAACCGTACAAACCGCCTTGGGAGGGGTGAGTGCATGACGATAAAACTGCATTGCTTCGGAGAAAGCGGAAACTCGTACAAGGCCGCCCTTGCGCTTGAGATGTCAGGGCTGGAATGGGCGCCGGTCTTTGTCGATTTCTTCAACGGCCAGACCCGAACCCCCGAATACCGCGCCGAAGTCAACGAAATGGGCGAAGCGCCGGTGCTGATCGACGGAGATTTCCGGATCAGCCAGTCGGGCGCGATTCAGGCCTATGTCACAGAGAAGTCGGGCAAGTTCGGCGGAAAGACGCGGGAGGAGAACTATGACATCCTACGCTGGGTGCTGTGGGACAACCACAAGCTCAGCTCGATGGCGGGCCTGACCCGTTTCCTGATGAACTTCCTGCCCGAACAGCACCGCAACCCGGATGTGATCGCCTTCAACCAAGGCCGCCTGAAGGCCGCTTATCAGGTGCTGAACGCCCATCTGGAGGGCCGCGACTGGATCGTCGGCGACGGTGTGACCAACGCCGATCTCAGCTGCTGCGGCTACCTGTATTACCCCGAACCGTTCGGCTTTGATCGCGCCGAGTGGCCCCATATCGACGCCTGGCTGACCCGCCTGTCCGAGCAGCCCGGCTGGAAACACCCCTATGACCTGATGCCCGGCAATCCGTCGGATCGAGCTTGAGGAGAGAAGTATGACCGAAGCTTACATTTATGATGCCCTGCGCACCCCGCGCGGCAAGGGCCGCAAGGACGGCAGCCTGCACGAGGTGACCTCGGTGCACCTGTCGGCGGTGACGCTGAACGCCATCAAGGAACGCAACAACCTGGAAGGCCACGCCGTCGAGGACGTGATCTGGGGCAACGTCACCCAGGTGATGGAACAGGGCGGCTGCCTGGCGCGGTCCGCGGTTCTGGCCTCGGACTTGGATGAATCGATCCCCGGTCTGGCCATCAACCGGTTCTGCGCCTCCGGCATGGAGGCCGTGAACCTGGCCGCCAACCAGGTCAAAGGCGGCGCGGGCGAGGCCTATATCGCCGGTGGCGTCGAGATGATGGGCCGCGTGCCCATGGGCAGCGACGGCGCCGCCATCGCGGTCGATCCGTCGCTGGCGATGGAGACCTATTTCGTACCGCAGGGCATCTCGGCCGACATCATCGCCACCGAATACGGCTTTACCCGCGATCAAGCCGACGCGCTGGCCGTTGAATCGCAGAAACGCGCGGCCAAGGCGTGGGAAGAGAACCGCTTTGCCAAGTCGGTGATCTCGGTGAAGGACCGCAACGGCCTGACCATTCTGGACCGCGACGAATACATGCGTCCCGGCACCGACATGCAGAGCCTCGGTGCGCTGAACCCCTCGTTCCAGATGATGGGCGAGCAGATGCCCGGTTTCGACAAGGTGGCGATGCTGAAATACCCGCATCTGGAAAAGATCAACCACATCCACCACGCCGGCAACAGCTCGGGCATCGTGGATGGCGCAGCGGCCGTTCTGATCGGCAACAAGGAATTCGGCGAGAAATACGGCCTGAAGCCGCGCGCCCGCATCAAGGCCACCGCCAAGATCGGCACCGACCCGACCATCATGCTGACCGGCCCGGTTCCGGTGACCGAAAAGATCCTGGCCGAAACCGGCATGACGATCAGCGATCTGGACCTGTTCGAGGTCAACGAGGCCTTTGCCTCGGTCGTGCTGCGGTTCCAGCAGGCATTTGACGTCGATCCGGCGCTGGTCAACGTCAATGGCGGCTCGATCGCCATGGGCCACCCGCTGGGCGCCACCGGCGCGATCATCATCGGCACCCTGCTGGACGAGCTGGAGCGTCAGGACAAGGAAACCGGTCTGGCCACCTTGTGCATCGCATCCGGCATGGGCGCGGCAACCATAATCGAACGAGTGTAACGGCGGGGATCAGGAGAAGAAAAATGGCTGATTTTACACTGACCAAAGACGCCGACGGCGTTGGCATCATCACCTGGGACGTCCCCGGCAAGACCATGAACGTGATGTCGTTTGACGGCCTGTCCGAACTGAACGACTGCATTGATCAGGCCCTGGCCGATGACGAGATCAAAGGCATCGTGATTACCAGCGGCAAGGAAGGATCGTTTGCCGGCGGCATGGACCTGAATCTGCTGGCGGTGATGAAGGAACAGGCGGGTGACGACCCGGCCAAGGGCCTGTTCGAAGGCACTATGAAGATGCACGCCCTGCTGCGCAAGATCGAACTGGCCGGCATGGACCCCAAGACCAAGAAAGGTGGCAAACCGATCGCGGCCGCCCTGCCCGGCACTGCCGCCGGCATCGGCATGGAGCTGCCGCTGGCGACCCATCGCATCTTTGCCGCCGAGAACCCCAAGGCCAAATACGGCCTGCCGGAAATCATGGTCGGCATCTTTCCCGGCGCAGGCGGCACCACGCGTATGGTCCGCAAGGTGGGCGCCATCGCGGCGGCTCCGCTGCTGCTGGAAGGCAAGATGCTGGACGTGAAAAAGGCCAAGGGCGCAGGTTACATCGACGAGATCGCAGCCGATCCGCTGGCCGCCGCCAAGGAATGGGTGCTAAACGCCAAGGATGCCGATCTGGTCAAGCCGTGGGACGCTAAGGGCTACAAGATGCCCGGCGGCGCGCCCTATCACCCGGCGGGGTTCATGAACTTCGTGGGTGCCTCGGCGATGGTGAACGGCAAGACCCAGGGCGCCTTCCCGGCGGCCAAAGCCTTGCTGAGCGCGGTCTATGAGGGCGCGCTGGTCGATTTCGACACCGCGCTGAAGATCGAGGCGCGCTGGTTCACCTCGGTGCTGATGAACCCGTCCTCGGGCGCGATGATCCGTTCGCTGTTCCTGAACAAGGAAGCGCTGGAAAAAGGCGCCGTTCGTCCGAAGGGCATTCCGGACCAGTCGGTCAAGAAGATCGGCGTTCTGGGTGCCGGCATGATGGGCGCGGGCATCGCGCTGGTCTCGGCGCAGGCCGGGATGGAGGTCGTGCTGATCGACCGCGATCAAGCCGCCGCAGACAAGGGCAAGGCCTATACCGAAGCCTATCTGGACAAGGGCATGAAGCGTGGCAAGGTCACGGCCGCGAAGAAAGAGGCCATGCTGAGCCGCATCACCGCCACGCCTGATCTTGAAAAGCTGGCGGGCTGCGATCTGATCATCGAAGCCGTGTTCGAGGACCCCAAGGTCAAGGCCGAGATGACCCAGAAGGTCGAGGCGATCATCCCTGAGGACTGCATCTTTGCCTCGAACACTTCGACCTTGCCGATCACCGAACTGGCCAAGGCAAGCAAGCGGCCCGATCAGTTCATCGGAATCCACTTCTTCTCGCCGGTCGAGAAGATGTTCCTGGTGGAAATCATCAAGGGCAAGGAAACCGGTGACCGCGCCGTGGCCAAGGCGCTGGACTATGTCCGCCAGATCCGCAAGACGCCAATCGTGGTCAATGACGCGCGGTTCTTCTACTGCAACCGCTGCATCATCCCCTACATCAACGAAGGCGCGCGGATGATCACCGAGGGCGTCAAGCCGGTGCTGATCGACAACGCGGCGCGTCAGCTGGGCTTTCCGGTTGGTCCGATCCAGCTGACCGACGAAACCTCGATCGACCTGGGTGCCAAGATCGCGCGGGCGACCAAGGCCGCGATGGGCGACGCCTATCCCGAAAGCCCCGCCGACGAGCTGATCTTTTGGATGGAGGAGCAAGGCCGTCTGGGCCGCAAGGCCAAGGCCGGGTTCTTCGACTATGACGAGAACGGCAAGCGCATCGGCTACTGGCACGGTCTGCACGAGAAATATCGGCTGGCCGAACAGCAGCCCTCGCTGCAGGAAGTGCAGGACCGCCTGATGTTCGCACAGGTTCTGGAAGCCGTGCGCGCGTTGGAGGAAGGCGTTCTGGAAGACATCCGCGAAGGCGATGTTGGCGCCATCCTGGCCTGGGGCTTTGCGCCGTGGTCGGGTGGTCCGTTCAGCTGGCTCGACATGATCGGCGCGCCCTACGCCGCCGAGCGTTGCGACCAGTTGACCGAGAAATATGGCGACCGCTTCGCTTGCCCGCCGCTGCTGCGCGAGATGGCCGAGAAGGGTCAGACCTTCTATGGCCGCTTCGCCCCCGAGGCCAAAGCGGCCTGACGTACAGGTGCTGGCGCGTGGTTGAACGCGCCAGCCGCCCGCTGGCTCGACCGGGTCAGCTCTGCCAGTCGGCGCGCAACAGCAGGACCGGCTGTCTGGGCCGCCCCGGACGTCCGGGGCGCCGCTCGCCCCGGAGGGGTCTGACCGGAACCACCGGCGCCCCGGGAACCGCAACGGCCGAAGACGATACCGGGCAGGCCAGCGCCGACAAATCGCGCGCCGCCGCGACGGAAGCCACCAGTGCCGCGCCACTCTCTGCATCCAGAACCGGGTAACCGCTTTGCCCCGCTACACGCCCTCTGCCCCCGATACGGCAGGCCGGGAAATAGGCCCTCAGACCGCCTTCGATGCAAATGATCTCGTCCTGATCGAAAAACAATGTAGTCACCGGGAAACGGGTGGCCGGCATCGCCGAACCAAAGGCAAAAGACCCGCTGAGCAACCGCGCGGCGACGATGGCGCTGTCCGTCGGCGGCGCATCCAGCCAGGACGCGGCGACGGCAATCCCCTGCTCGGGCATGAGCCAGACCGGCCGCTTGTTGTAAGCCGCGCCGGCCGGCACCCGGACCGGCAGGAAGTCCGGACGGGTTTCATCAGCCGGCACCGAAATCAGGTCTTGTGACACCCGCCGCACGGGCTGGAACCCGTTGTCCGCCGTGCGTACCGGATCTCCGGGTGTCAGCGCCTCGACGGGCACCCACCCGCCATAGGTCAGAACCCGCGTTCCATGCACCAACCCTCCGCGCCGCACCGAAACAGCCTTGCGCGTCGTTGTTGCAACCCCTTTTTCAAAGGACATCTCGTCCGCTGAAACACTCACTACTTCAAACATGCGCCGCCCCCTTCTGGCACCTGTCAACTGAAACAGGTGTAGCACGGCAGGCCAAGCGACGCCTCATTTCTGCCTTTTTTCCGCCGGCTTTACGCCATCACACCGAGCATCAGGCCAAGTTTCAGGAACAGTTCCACCAACAGCCCCGCCGTTGAACGTAAATGGGAAACAGTTACCTTATTAGAAGTGATACCCGAATCTCTCGATATCTTCTGAACAGGCCTCGGCCACGGCATCGCGGGTCTGGGCGCAATAATAGCCCCGATAGTCTGCCGATCGGTTCGACGGGTTTGCATGCGGCAGACAGAATTCAAACCCAAGATGATCGAACAAGGGGCAGGCATCTTCGTGGAAATGCTCGAGCCGAACATAAGCCTTGCACAGATCCTGCCCCTTGGCGGTGGTGACGTAGCTACGCGCCGGGTTCTGCCGGAACGATCGGCGGATGTCCGGGTGCTGTACGAAACCAGCGAAATCCAGCGTCCGGGCCAAGCCGACCGCCGGGTGCGAAAACGTCTGTGTGCGCAGCCAGTGATAGTAGCTGACCATCCGATCCCAGGGGTTGCGCACCAGAGTAAAGATGAACATGGCGGGCATTAGGTCGGGCGGTACAAGCCCCTCGATATCGGACAGACGCGCGTGTTTCCACAGGCGGCCCGCGGTCACAAGCGACTGCTGACGCCGCCGTCGCCGTTGCGCCTTGGGCGTGTCTCCCACCAGAATGTCGTCCTTCATCGCACGCGCCTCGAGCGCAAGCGCCAGCGACGTTCCCCCGGTTTTCGGGATATGAATGAAGATGAAAGACCGCCCCGTCGATAGGATCACCCTAGCCCCTTTGGTATTCTGGTACTTTCAAGTGGTTCAGTGGAACATGCCCGGCACCGGTTGTGCAACAGGTTTGCGCCGTTCGGTCCGAACGTGATAGGACTTGGCCAAATCATAACGAGCAGCCCACCGTGAAGACGGCATTCAAACAATACCAACGGATCGAAGCCACCGGTCTGTGGCGCCCGTCGCCGGACGAACAACGGCGCGAGGTCGTGGTGTCGATCGGCGAAGCGACACTGACGATTTCCGACTTCAACGACCGACCGCTGACCCATTGGTCTCTGGCCGCATTGGAGCGCCAGAACCCCGGCGTCTTTCCGGCCATCTACAACCCCGACGGCGACCCGGGCGAGACGCTGGAGCTCGACCAGTCGGAAACGACCATGATCGAGGCCATCGACAAGCTGCAGCGTGCCATCGAACGTGCCCGTCCCCACCCCGGACGCCTGCGCTGGGCCAGCGTCGGCGGCGTCGCGGCCGCGGTGGTGGCGCTGCTTGTTTTCTGGTTACCGGGCGCGCTGCAATCCCATGTCGTGAGCGTTCTGCCGCAGATCAAGCGCCAGGAAATCGGCGAGATGGTCCTGCGCCGGATCGAACGCGTTTCGGGTCGGGCCTGCAACACGCGCGACGCGCAGGCGTCGCTGCGGGCGCTTGCGCAGCGGACCGGGGTGCGCCGGGTCGTGATCTTGCCCGCGGGCGTGCAAGACAGCCTAGGCCTGCCCGGTGGCATCGTGCTGCTGAACCGGGCGCTTGTCGAAGATTACGAGGACCCGGCCGTCGCCGCGGGATACATAATCGCTGAGCGCGCCCGAGCCGCACAGCAGGACCCTCTGGACGAACTGCTGGACCGGACGGGCAGCGCCGCCGCGTTTCACCTGTTGACCACCGGCGGGCTGACGACCGGGCAGATCGACGCCTATACCGAGCAGGTCCTGTCGGACCCGCGCCCGGAAATCGCGGATGAGACCCTGCTGCAGAGCTTTGCCCAGGCCCGACTGCCTTCGACGCCTTATGCCTATGCGCGCGACATCACCGGCGAAACGGTTCTGCCCCTGATCGAGGCCGACCCGATGGCAGCTGAGCCTCTGGACCAGGTCCTGCCTGACCGCGACTGGGTGCGGCTGCAGAACATCTGCAGCGACTAGGCGCCTATTTGGTGCCGAACATCCGGTCGCCGGCATCGCCGAGGCCGGGCATGATGTAGCCCTTGGAATTCAGCTCGCGGTCCAGTGCGGCGGTCACGATTTTGACATCGGGATGTGCCTCTTTCATGCGCGCCACACCTTCGGGGGCGGCCAACAGGCACAGGAACCGGATGTCGGTGGCGCCGGCCTGTTTCAGCAGGTCAACCGCCGCGGCCGAGCTGTTACCCGTGGCCAGCATCGGGTCAACCGCGATCACCAGCCGGTCTTTCAGCCCCTCGGGAACCTTGAAATAGTACTGCACCGGCTGCAGCGTTTCTTCATCGCGATACAGGCCCACAAATCCGACCCGGGCCGAGGGCACCAATTCCAGAACGCCGTCCAGCATCCCGTTGCCCGCACGCAGGATCGACACCAGCGCCAGCTTCTTGCCCGCCAGGATTGGCGCGTCCATCTCCTCCATCGGGGTCTCGATGTTGCGCGTGGTCAGCGGCAGATCGCGGGTCACCTCATAGGCCAGCAGCAGCGTGATCTCGCGCAGCAGTTGCCGGAACGAGGCGGTCGAGGTGCCCTTGTCCCGCATGAGCGTCAGTTTGTGCTGAACCAGTGGGTGGTCGACGACGGTCAGATGTTCGCTCATGTGTTCTCCAGTCTTTTTCTGACCCTTGCTCGGGTCTCTTCATCGCAGAATGCGGCGTTCAGGGCGGTGTCGTTCAGCGCGGCGAAATCCTCGGCGTCCCAGCCGAAGGCCTGGGCCAGCATCTCATATTCGCGGCGCATGTTGGTATGAAAAAACGGCGGGTCATCGGTGGAAACCGTGACCTTCACGCCCGCCTCGCGCAGCCGCGCGATCGGATGGGTCGCGAAATCCGGGTACAAGCCCAGCACCACGTTCGAGCCCGGGCAGACCTCGAGCGTAACGCCCCGGTCGGCCAGTTCATGCACCAGATCGGGGTCTTCGATAGCTCGCACGCCGTGGCCCACCCGTTCGACCCCCAGCGCGCGTACGGCATCGCGCACGCTTTCGGGGCCGCCGAATTCGCCGGCATGGGTGGTCAGGCGCAATCCGGCCTCGCGCGCGCAGTCGAAGGCCCATTTGAAATCGGCCTGCTGGCCCATGGCCTCGTTCCCGCCCATGCCGAACCCGGTGATCCAGTCGCCCGCGGTTTCGGCGGCGCACAGCGCGCTGCGCTTGGCCTTGTCGGGCCCAAAATGGCGCACGCAGGTCACCACACCGCGCAGAGTGATGTCGAACTTGCGCTCGGCCTCGTCGGCGGCGTCCTGAATGGCGGCCAGATAGTCGCGCCAGGCGTGCAGATCGCCCCCGCCGCAGAAATCGGGGCTGAGGAAGGTTTCGGAATAGACCACCCCGTTCGCCGCGCTTTCTTCCAGGATCGCCAGCGTCAGGCGGCGGAAATCCTCGGGCGTTTTCAAGACCTCGCAGGCGGCCTCGTAGACGCTGAGGAAATGCCCGAAATCACGGAAGTCATAGCTGCCGTCGGGCTTGAAGATGCCGCTCAGGTCAACCTTCTTTTCCTGCGCCAGCTGGCGGATGAAGCCGGGCGGAGCCGCACCTTCGTGATGCAGGTGCAGTTCGATCTTGGGCAGGTCTGCGACGGTCATAGAAAGGTCCTTCCCGGCCCTTGCGCCGGAATGCTCAGGTGATGTGCGATGCTGGCGGCCACGTCGGCGAAATTGACCTGCCCGATCTGTCCGGCCCCCAGGCCGGCGATCAGCACCGGCACCTGTTCGCGGGTGTGGTCGGTGCCGACCCAGCTGGGGTCGTTGCCGTGATCGGCGGTCAGAAGAAACAGGTCGCCCGGGCGCAGCCGGGGCAGGATACGCCCGATCTCGGCGTCGAACCATTCCAGCGCGCGGGCATAGCCCGAGATGTCGCGCCGGTGGCCGTACTGGCTGTCAAACTCGACGAAATTTGCGAATGTCAGGCTGCCGTCCTCGGCGCTGTCCACGAGGCGCGACAGGTGACCCATCAGATCGGCGTCCGAGCCCTTGTCCAGCGTGTCGATCCCCTGCATCGAGAAGATGTCACCGATCTTGCCCACGCCATGCACATTGCGCCCGGCATCCTGCGCCCAGTTGGTCAGCACCGGTGCGGGCGGCGTGATGGCAAAATCCTTGCGGTTGGTGGTGCGGACAAACCCCTGTTCGGGCGATCCCACGAAGGGGCGGGCGATCACCCGGCCCACCTTCATCTTGTGCAGAATGGGGGCGAGGGTCCGGCACATCTGGTACAGGCGCTCCAACCCGAAAGTCTCCTCATGCGCAGCAATCTGGAACACACTGTCGGCCGAGGTATAGCAGATCGGCCAGCCGGTGCGCATGTGTTCCGCGCCCAGTTCGGCGATGATCGTGGTGCCCGAGGCATGGCAATTGCCCAGAATGCCCTCGGTTCCGGCGGCCTGTGCGGCGGCGCGGGTCAGATCCTTAGGGAACGCGGGAACCGTGTCGGGGAAATAGTGCCAGTCCCACGGCACCGGCAGCCCGGCCAGTTCCCAATGGCCCGAAGGTGTGTCCTTGCCCGGCGAATGCTCGCGCGCGCAGCCCCACAGGCCGGTCGGGTCGGCCTCCAACCCCGGCGCATCCGCGCCCGAAGCCAGTTGCACCGCCGCCCCAAGCCCCAGCGCATCGAGGTTGGGCAGGCGCAACGGCCCGGACCGGCCATCCTCGGCCCGCCCTTCGGCGCAGGCCTGCGCGATATGGGCCACCGTATTGGCGCCCGTGTCCGGCACGTCGCCATTGAAGAACCGGTCGGCATCCGGCGCGCCGCCGACGCCCACCGAGTCCATCACCACAAGGAACGCGCGCCTCATGCAAGGATCCTTTCCTGTACGAGCTCCGGCACCGGAACGGCCGCCGGGCCGATGGTGATTGCGGCGCGCACGGTTTGCGCGGCCCGCTGTGCGGCATCCTCGCGCGCGGCATGGACCACGGCCAGCGGCGTTCCGGCCGAGACCTTGTCGCCCAGCCGCACCAGCGCCGACAGGCCCACCGCCGGGTCGATCACGTCGCTTTCCACCTGCCGGCCACCGCCCAACGCCACGACCGCAAGGCCCAGCGCCTCGCCATCCATCGCGGTGACATAGCCTTCGTCCTGCGCCGTCACCTCGAGGATCACGCTGGCCTCGGGCAGATAGCGCGTCCAGTCCTCGACCAGGCCCAGCGGTCCGCCCACCGCGGCCATCATCCGGCCGAACCGCTCGGCTGCGCGGCCATCGCGGATTACCTCGGCGATCATGTCCCGCCCCGTCTGCACGTCGCCGACCATACCAGCGTCAGACAACAGAACACCGCCCAGCTCGACCGAAATCTCGGCCAGGGGCGAGGGCTGCCCACCGGTCAGCACCTTCATCACTTCGGCGATTTCCAAGGCGTTGCCCAGCGCGGGCGCCAGCGGCTGATTCATGTCAGTGATCAGGGCCGAGGTCCGACACCCGGCCGCATTGGCCGTTTCGGTCAGGGCCTGCGCCAGCATGCGCGCCTCGTCCAGCGTTTTCATGAAGGCCCCGCTGCCAACCTTGACGTCCAGCACCAGCGCATCGGGGCTGGCCGCTAGTTTCTTGGACAGGATCGAGGCCGTGATCAGATCGAGGCTTTCGACCGTGGCGGTAACGTCGCGGATGGCATAGAGCCGCTTGTCCGCCGGGGCGATCTGCGCCGTCGCGCCGACGATGGCGGCACCGGTCTCGGCCAAAATCTGGGCCAACCGGCCCTGGCCGATCTGGGTCGACACGCCTGGGATTGCCTCGAGCTTGTCGAGCGTCCCGCCGGTATGGCCCAGACCGCGGCCCGAGATCATCGGCACATAGGCTCCGCATTCCGCCAGCGCCGGGGCCAGCAAGAGGCTGACGCAATCCCCCACACCGCCGGTCGAATGCTTGTCGATCACCGGACCGTCCAGATCCCAGGTCAGAACTTCACCGCTGTCCCGCATGGCCAGCGTCAGCGCGGCGCGGCCCTCGGGACCCAGCCCGCCCATGCAGACGGCCATAGCAAAGGCTCCGGCCTGGGCGTCGCTGACGCTTCCATCGGCCAGACCTTGGGCAAACCACGCCAGCTCGCCGGCATCCGGCACCTCGCGGCGGCGTAGTTTCGCGATGATCGAACGGGCGTCCATGGGCGCGGCCCTTACATGAACGAAGCGTCGAAAGCGCCGGGCAGCAGCTCACCGATGGTCGTGCGGGTTTCAACCCCGTCCACCGTCGCCATGGTGACCACCACGTCCTTGTCCCCGAACTCGGCCAGTTTCTGCCGGCACCCGCCGCAGGGCGGCACCGGTTGCGGGCTCGAGGCCACGACATAGACCTCGGCCAGCTTGTTTTCTCCGGCGGCGACCATCGCGGCGATCGCCCCGGCCTCGGCGCAGGTGCCTTCAGGATAGGCCACGTTTTCCACGTTGCAGCCCGCGAACACCGCACCCGACGGGGTGCGGACCGCGGCGCCCACTTTGAAATTCGAGTAGGGCGCATAGGCGTTTTCACGCACCTTGAGGGCTGCTTCTTTCAACGACATGGCGATTCCCCGATTTTTTGATCAACTGGTCAGAATGCCATACCCTACTGGAAATCCGCCGGGGAATTGAAGCCCCATCTGCACGGAATGTCGGCGCGCCCGCGCGTCAGCCCAGATCGGTCTTGAAATACCCTGGCAGCGTCACTTCAAGCAGTTCGACATCGTCGCTCGGATCGGCCAGCCGCGTGCGCATTCCGGGTGGGATGACAAAGGCGTCGCCCTGCTCCAGGCGATAGGGTTCGCGGCCTTCACCTTCCAAGGTGACGGCCCCATTCATCACGAAGATAAAGTGGATATCGGCATCATGGCTAGCCCAGACCGGGTCGCCCTGCCCCCGGCGCACCACCTGAACGCCTGCCACGCCCTTGGTGTTTTCGGCAATCGTCGTGTCGCGGCATTGATAGCCCGGCAGGCGGAATGGCTGCCACTCTGCCCCTTCGGCTCGGTTGTAGACGAACCGCTGCCCCTGCCATTCCCGCTCGGGGCGGTAATGCGGCGTGGGCAGTTGCATTTCGTGGTCGATCTCGGTGACATGCTCGGCCGGAACGCCGATTTCGATTACCTGCACGTTGTCCGACGCTTCGAGTACGCGGTGCCGGATCTCGGGCGGCTGGATGAAACAATCACCGGCGGTCAGGCGCATCTTGTCGCCCTGATCTTCGTAGACGACATCGACCCAGCCGTGGATGCAGAATATCAGCTGGAACCCGACCTTGTGGAAATGGACCATGTCCGGGACCGGGCCGCCGTCGGGAATGCGGATGTGGCTGGCAATGATCGACCCGCCCAGCCGGTCGGGCACCAGATCGCGGTAATGCATGCCCGCGCGCCCGATGATCCAGGGCGCCTGATCCTTGAGCCTGCGGACGACGAAGGAATGAACCGTCTCGGGCATCACCAGGGGCGGGTTGCGCTCCTCGATCTCGATGCGGGTGCCGTTGGGGGCGACCAGGCTGCGCTGACCGCCGGCGAACCCGTCCGGGTCTTCGGTGAGGATACGCAAGGTGCCCGGCGCCTCGGGCGCGTCCTTTTCCACACGCAGGCGCAGTCCATGCCCGGAAAACACCGCAACCCGAGGGTCATCCGCCGGATAGATCATGTCCATCCGCATGCCCAAAACCTTGGTGTAGAACGGAATGTCGTCTCGCAACTCTTGGGTCGGAATGCGGAATTCGGCTATGGTGTCGGTCATGCTGGTCTCCTCTGCGCGGGACAGTGGGGGGCGTTTCGGAAATTTGCAAGCCAGGGTCGAACCGGCCGACACGCGAATTCGTGGTTTCCCCTGCGTAAGAAATAGTTTAACACTAAACTAAATTCCAAAACGGGAAGTTTTGACATGTCCGACAAACCCAGCCTGCGCCAGGCCGCACTTGATTACCACGCGCATCCGAAGCCTGGGAAACTGGAGGTCAAGGCGACCAAACCCATGGCCAACGGCCGCGACCTCGCGCGCGCCTACTCACCCGGCGTGGCCGAGGCCAGCCTGGAGATCAAAAACGACCCGACGACAGCCGAGATGTACACCGCGCGCGGCAATCTTGTGGCCGTCGTCTCGAACGGCACTGCGGTGCTGGGGCTGGGCAATATCGGCGCGCTGGCCTCCAAGCCGGTGATGGAGGGCAAGGCCGTCCTGTTCAAGAAATTCGCCGGCATCGACTGTTTCGACATCGAGTTGAACGAACCCGATCCCGAGAAGCTGGCCGATATCGTCTGCGCGCTGGAGCCTACCTTCGGCGCTATCAACCTCGAAGACATCAAGGCGCCCGACTGCTTTATCGTCGAGAAACTGTGCCGCGAGCGGATGAACATTCCTGTCTTCCACGACGACCAGCACGGCACCGCCATCGTGGTGGGGGCCGCTGCGCGCAACGCGCTGCACGTAGCCGGCAAGCGGTTCGAGGATATCAAGGTGGTTTCCACCGGCGGCGGCGCGGCGGGGATCGCCTGCCTGAACATGCTGGTCAAGCTGGGGGTCAAGCGCGAGAACATCTGGTTGTGCGACATTCACGGGCTGGTCCATGAAGGCCGGGACGAGGACATGAACCCGCACAAGGACCAATTCGCCCAAAAGACCGACCTGCGCACGCTGGATCAGGTGATCGACGGCGCCGACCTGTTTCTGGGCCTCAGCGGGCCGAACGTGCTGAAGCCACAGATGGTCGCGCGCATGGCCAAACAGCCGATCATCTTTGCGCTGGCGAACCCGACCCCGGAGATCTTGCCCGATGCCGCGCGCGAAGTAGCCCCCGACGCCATCATCGCCACCGGGCGCAGCGATTTCCCGAACCAGGTGAACAACGTCCTGTGTTTCCCGTTCATCTTCCGCGGCGCGCTGGACGTGGGCGCGACCGAGATCAACGATGCCATGCAGATCGCTTGCGTCGAAGGCATCGCCGAAATGGCACGCGCCACCACCAGCGCCGAGGCCGCAGCCGCCTACAAGGGCGAGCAGTTGACCTTTGGCCCCGACTACTTGATCCCCAAGCCATTCGATCCGCGGCTGGTGGGCGTGGTGTCCTCGGCTGTGGCCCTCGCCGCGATGGAAAGCGGCGTGGCCAGGCGCCCGATCGCAGACCTCGAAGCCTACAAGGAGCGCCTGAACCAGACCGTGTTCAAATCGGCCCTGCTGATGCGGCCGGTGTTCGAGGCCGCCAAGGCCGCCTCGCGCCGCATCGTCTTTGCCGAGGGCGAGGACGAGCGCGTGCTGCGCGCCGCCCAGGCCATTCTGGAGGAAACCACCGAAACGCCCATTCTGATCGGTCGCCCCGAGGTGATCGAGGCCCGCTGCGAAAAGCTGGGGCTGTCCATACGCCCCGGTCAGGATTGCCAGATCGTGAACCCGGAAAACGACCCGCGGTACTATGACTACTGGAACTCTTATCACCAGATCATGCAGCGCCGCGGTGTGACGCCCGACCTGGCCAAGGCCATCATGCGCACCAACACCACCGCCATCGGCGCCATCATGGTGCATCGCGGCGAGGCAGACAGCCTGATCTGCGGCACCTTCGGCGAGTATCGCTGGCACCTGAACTATGTCGGACAGGTTCTGGGCGATGGCGATCTGCGCCCGCATGGCGCGCTGTCGCTGATGATCCTCGAAGACGGGCCTCTATTCATCGCCGATACCCATGTGCATCAACTGCCCTCCCCGGCGGAATTGGCCGAGATCTCGATCGGCGCGGCGCGGCATGCGCGGCGCTTTGGGGTTGAACCCAAGATCGCCTTCTGCTCGCAATCGCAATTCGGCAATCAGGCCGAGGGTTCGGGAAAACGCCTGCGCGAAGCGATCGCGATATTGGACAGCAAACCCCGGGATTTCATCTATGAAGGCGAAATGAACCTGGACGTGGCCCTGGACCCCGAGTTGCGCGAGCGTATTTTCCCCAACTCGCGCCTGGAGGGGGCTGCCAACGTTCTGATCTTTGCCCATGCGGACGCGGCCAGCGGTGTGCGCAATATTCTGAAGATGAAGGCCGACGGCATCGAGGTCGGCCCCATCCTGATGGGCATGGGCAACAAGGCGCATATCGTAACACCCTCGATCACCGCACGCGGGCTGCTGAACATGGCGGCAATTGCCGGAACACCCGTCGCGCATTACGGTTGAACACGGCGGCCCGACCGGTCTGGCCGCCCCGCCGAGGGAGGTCATCATGAAAGGTCACTGCCACTGTGGCGCCGTGCGATGGGCCAGCGATGCCGAGATCGCGTGGGGCTGCTACTGTCATTGCGCGGATTGTCGCCGTAACTGCGCTGCCCCGGTTACGGCGTTCATCGGGTTGCCCCATGGTTCTGTAACGTGGTCGGGGGATGCGCCGCGCGTATACAGATCGTCCGAGGATGTCGAACGCCTGTTCTGCGGCACCTGCGGCACACCGATGGCATATCGCAATGCCCGAGACCGGGCGAACATTCACCTCTATACCACCACCTTGGAAAACCCCGAAGATGCCGCACCCCGCTTTCACGTTTTTCACGCCGAGCATCTGCACTGGCTGAACATCGAGGACAGCCTGCCCCGATATGCCGGAAAGGCGACCTGATCCGAATCTGACGGACGCGCGTTTGCACCCAGGGGTTTGCTGATTTGCAACAACAGAAAAAAGCCCCACTCAAGGGGTTAAAATTCCGTATATTTGCAAAAATTTGCAGACCTTTTGGCACGCTTCTGCAAAGATTTCGCGATAAACTGACGCGCCGTCATGCGCGCCGCTTGCTCGGCTGGACACAGGCGCCTAACACATTCCCCAAGACTGTCTGGAGGAGGACAAATGGCGTATCAGGACGTATACGAGAGCTGGAAAAAAGATCCCGAAGCATTCTGGATGCAGGCGGCCGAAGGCATCGACTGGATCGAGAAACCCAGCAAGGCCCTGTTTGACGACAACGCGCCACTGTATGAATGGTTCTGCGATGCCAAGGTGAATACCTGCTGGAACGCCGTGGACCGCCACGTGGAAAACGGTCGGGGCGAGCAGACCGCCATCATCTATGACAGCCCGATCACCCACACCAAGCGCGAGATCTCCTACATGGAGCTGCGCAATCGCGTGGCGACCCTCGCCGGCGCGCTGCGCGCCAAGGGTGTCGAAAAGGGCGACCGCGTCATCATCTACATGCCGATGATCCCCGAGGCGCTCGAGGCGATGCTGGCGTGTGCGCGGCTGGGAGCGGTGCATTCGGTGGTCTTTGGCGGGTTTGCCAGCAACGAACTGGCGGTGCGGATCGACGACGCCAAACCCAAGGCGATCATCGCGGCGTCGTGCGGGCTGGAACCCGGTCGCGTGGTGCAATACAAGCCGCTGCTGGACGGCGCCATTGAGATGGCCGGCCACAAGCCGGAGTTCTGCGTGATCTTTCAGCGCGAACAGGAAGTGGCCAAGCTGGTCGAGGGGCGCGACTTCAACTGGCACGGCTTCCAGTACGGCGTTGAGCCGGCCGAATGTGTCCCGGTTGAAGGCAATGATCCGGCCTACATCCTATACACCTCGGGCACCACCGGCGCACCCAAGGGCGTCGTACGACCCACGGCCGGGCACCTTGTGGCGCTGAACTGGACGATGAAGAACATCTACAACGTCGATCCCGGCGATGTGTTCTGGGCGGCCTCGGACGTGGGCTGGGTCGTGGGGCATTCCTACATCTGCTATGGCCCGCTGATCCACGGCAACACCACCATCGTGTTCGAGGGCAAGCCCGTCGGCACCCCCGATGCGGGCACCTTCTGGCGGGTGATTTCCGAGCACAAGGTCAAAAGCTTTTTCACCGCCCCAACGGCGATCCGCGCGGTCAAGCGCGAGGACCCCAAGGGCGAAATGCTGGCGAAATACGACCTGTCCTGCCTCAAGGCCCTGTTCCTGGCCGGTGAACGCGCCGACCCCGATACGATCACCTGGGCGCAGGACGCCTTGAAGGTTCCGGTCGTCGACCATTGGTGGCAGACCGAAACCGGCTGGACCATCGCCGGCAACCCGCTGGGGATCGAGGAACTGCCGATCAAGCTGGGCTCGCCCGCCAAGCCGATGCCCGGCTATGACGTGCAGATCCTCGACGAAGGCGGCCACCCGATGAAACCGGGCGAGCTGGGCGCGATCGCGGTCAAGCTGCCGCTGCCCCCGGGGACGCTGCCAAGCCTGTGGAATGCCGAGGAGCGGTTCAGGAAATCCTATCTTGAGCACTTCCCGGGTTACTACGAAACCGGCGATGCCGGGATGATCGACGAGGACGGGTACCTTTATATCATGGCACGCACCGATGACGTGATCAACGTGGCAGGCCACCGCCTGTCCACCGGCGCGATGGAGGAGGTTCTGGCCGCCCATCCCGACGTGGCTGAATGCGCGGTCATCGGCGTATCGGATGATTTGAAGGGGCAGGCCCCGGTCGGCTTCCTGTGCCTGAACGCCGGATGCAAGCGTGACAATGCCGAGATCGCGAATGAGGTCGTGCAGATGGTGCGCGACAAAATCGGCCCCGTCGCCGCCTTCAAGAAAGCCGTTGTGGTGGACCGCCTGCCCAAGACCCGCTCGGGCAAGATCCTACGCGGAACGATGGTGGCGATCGCCGATGGCAAGGACTACAAAATGCCTGCCACAATCGACGACCCGGCCATTCTGGACGAAATCACCGAAGCCCTGAAATCAATCGGTTACGCCCAGTAACCGGGCATCGGGCGGCCTTGGGCCGCCCGCCCTGCCCTGCGGGCTTGCAACCTTTGGCAGACCGCCTACTGTGCCCTTGACGGAGGGCATATGGCAAATGACGACATCTGGCGCCTGAGCGCCACCGAACTGGCAGACCGCACCCGTTCCGGGGACCTGAGCGCAACTGAGGCTGTACAAAGTGCGATCGACCGGATGCACGCGCTGAACCCGGCGTTGAATGCCGTCGTCGAAGACCTTAGCGCCGAGGCGCAGGAGCGCGCCCGGACGCTGGACGCCGCGCGGGCGCGCGGCGAACCGACCGGCCCTCTGCACGGCGTTCCCGTCACGATCAAAGTCAATATCGACCAAAAAGGCCATGCCACGACCAATGGTGTGGCCGCTCTGAAAGATGTGATTGCCCCCGACGATGCGCCCGTCGTGTCGAACCTGCTGAAGGCCGGGGCGGTGGTGATCGGCCGGACCAACACGCCCGAGTTTTCATTCCGCGCCGATACCGACAACCCGCTGTATGGGCGGACGCACAACCCCTGGGGCCGACATATCTCGGCCGGCGGCTCCTCGGGCGGGGCCGGCGTGGCTGTGATGACCGGCATGGGTGCCCTGGCGCATGGCAACGATATCGGCGGCAGCCTGCGGTTCCCGGCCGCGGCCGTTGGCGCGGTGACCGTGAAGCCGGGCCTTGGCCGCGTCCCCGCATGGAACCCAAGCCAAACCGCCGAACGCGGTCTGCTTGCGCAACTGATGTCGGTGCAAGGACTGATCACCCGCAGCACAACTGACCTGCACCTGGCAATGCCCAGCCTGATCGCTTCGGATCCGCGCGATCCGTTTCACGTTCCGCTGCCATGGCGCATGGCCGAGCCTGACCAGCAGCCGAGGGTGGCTTTCACCAAGAACACTTTTGGTTACGATCTCCACCCCGAGGTCGACAAGGCGCTGAACACGGCCCGCGATGCACTGGTTGATGCTGGGTACACCGTTGATGAGATCGACCCTCCGAACGTTTTCGAATGCGGACGGCTCGGGTATCGCGCCTTGATGGGCGAGGTTCTGACCCTGATGAAAGCCGATGTCGAGGCGGCCGGATCCGAGACCATCCAACGCATCTTTGCCACCTACTTCCAGGAATTTCCCCCGATCACGGGCCCGGACCTGATCCGGGCACTGGCGCAGCGCAGCCACCATGCGCGGGAATGGGCGCTGTTCATGGAGGACTATCCGCTGGTGCTGTCGCCCTTCCTACCGCAACCCTTTTTCAGACCCAACCGTGATACGGAAGGCTCGGAAGGCGTACACGAAGTGCTGGGCTGCGCGGTCTATTCCTATGCGATGAACTTTCTGGGCCTTCCGGCCGCCAGCGTGCCGGCACGGCTGGCCGAATTGCCGAACGGCCCGCAACCCATCAATGTGCAAATCGCAGCCCGCCGCTGGCGCGAGGATCTGGCTGTTGACGCCGCCGCCGCGATCGAGGCGCGCGTGGGCCGGATGTGCGAAACTCTGTGGGGCCGCATGGACCCGACCAATCATGCCGGCTGACACCAAAAAATAGACCCCGGGGTATTGTGCCCGGGGCCCGCCTACTTAAATAAACCCGGATTTTTGATGACGAGCGTAGCACCACCCACTCTCGCCAGCGCATAATCTGCGCAATCATTCGAAAACACCATTTTCAGGCGGCCACTCACTTCCACCTTGGCGCGTTCTCCGGGCAAATTTAGAGTATCACATTGATCTGCTGCGTCCTGTGAACTGCATCACACAAGCGGGCCAAATCTCTGTTTTCCCATGCCTTCAGGTGAATTGCTCGGAAATCAGGCGTTCCTCCAACCCGTGGCCCGGATCGAACAGAATGCGATGCCGCACCTTGGGCTCGGAGCGGATCTCGACCCAGTCGATATCCGGGAACGAGATCGAATCGGCATCGGCCATGACCGGGCGCTTGTCGGCCTCGAGCACGTCGAACCGGACATGCGCCGTTTTCGGCAGCAGCGCCCCCCGCCACCGGCGCGGCCGGAAGGCTGCGATCGCTGTCAGGGCCAGAACGTCCGAACCGATCGGCAGGATCGGCCCATGCGCCGAATAGTTGTAGGCGGTGGACCCGGCGGGCGTAGACAGCAGCGCTCCATCGCACACCAGTTCGGCCAGGCGCAGACGCCCATCGACGCTGATCCGCAGGCGTGCGGCCTGCGGTCCGGCCCGCAGCAGTGATACTTCGTTGATCGCAAGGGCCTCGTGCAGCTTGCCGGACTGGTCCATCGCGCGCATGGCCAGAGGATTGATCACCTCTTCCTCGGCGGCGGCAAGACGGTCCAGCAGATTGGCGTCGTCATATTCATTCATCAAGAAACCGATGGTTCCGCGGTTCATGCCATAGACCGGCACGTCCAGATGCTGCGTATTGTGCAGCGTGCGCAGCATGAACCCGTCCCCGCCCAGCGCCACGATGACATCCGCGTCCCGTGGCGCGGCGTTGCCGTAACGGTCCACCAGCGTGCTGCGCGCAGTTTGTGCGACATCCGCGTCGCTGGCGAGAAAAGCGATTCTCTTTGTCATGTTCTGTTGGTTTCCGGTGCTGCGCATTTGGTTCCGAAACAAACATACCTTTCCCCCTTAGGCCAGACTTGACGCCGCAGAAGGCCAATTCGTCGTTTTAAAGTCTTTTTCATTTGCGCGGTTTCCTATAGGAAATCCGCCAAACCAACCTCAGCCATGCGGAGCGCCCATGAACGCCAACCTTCGTGATAACGGTTTCTTCACCCAGCCTCTCGCCGAGCGCGACCCCGAACTGTACGGCGCGATCCGGTCTGAATTGGGCCGTCAGCGCGACGAGATCGAACTGATCGCCTCGGAAAACATCGTCTCGGCCGCCGTGATGGAAGCGCAGGGCTCGGTGATGACCAACAAATATGCCGAAGGCTATCCCGGCCGTCGCTACTATGGCGGCTGCCAGTTTGTCGACATCGCCGAGAACCTGGCCATCGACCGGGCCAAGCAATTGTTCGGCTGCGAATTCGCCAATGTTCAACCGAATTCGGGGTCGCAGGCCAATCAGGGCGTCTTCCAGGCGCTGCTGCAACCTGGCGACACCATCCTGGGCATGAGCCTGGATGCCGGCGGCCACCTGACCCATGGTGCCAAGCCCAACCAGTCGGGCAAGTGGTTCAACGCGGTGCAATACGGCGTGCGCAAGCAGGACAACATGCTGGACTATGACCAAGTCGAGGCGCTTGCGAAAGAACACCAGCCCAAGCTGATCATCGCCGGCGGCTCGGCCATTCCGCGCCAGATCGACTTTGCCCGCATGCGTCAGATTGCCGACATGGTCGGCGCCTACCTGCATGTGGATATGGCGCATTTCGCGGGCTTGGTGGCAGCAGGCGAACACCCGTCGCCCTTCCCGCACGCGCATGTGGCCACGACCACCACGCACAAAACCCTGCGCGGCCCCCGCGGCGGCATGATCCTGACCAACGACGAAACGATCGCCAAGAAGGTGAATTCGGCCATCTTCCCCGGCATTCAGGGCGGCCCGTTGATGCATGTGATCGCGGCCAAGGCCGTCGCCTTTGGCGAAGCGCTGCGTCCGGAATTCAAAGACTACATCAAGCAGGTGATCACCAACGCGCAGGCGCTGTCGGATCAGCTGATCAAGGGCGGTCTGGACACGGTGACCCACGGCACCGACACCCATGTGGTGCTGGTCGACCTGCGCCCCAAGGGCGTCAAGGGCAACGCGACCGAAAAGGCATTGGGCCGCGCGCACATCACCTGCAACAAGAACGGCGTGCCGTTCGACCCCGAAAAACCGACCGTGACCAGCGGGATCCGACTGGGATCACCTGCCGGCACAACACGCGGTTTTGGCGAGCCGGAGTTTCGTCAGATCGCCGACTGGATCATCGAAGTTGTCGACGGGCTAGCCGCCAACGGCGAGGATGGCAACGATGCGGTCGAAGCCAGGGTCAAGGCCCAGGTGGCCGAGCTGTGCGCCCGGTTCCCGATCTATCCCAACCTCTGAGTTCGTCAGCGACCCTGACCTGAAATGGCGCCCCGCTGGGCGCCATTTTTCGTGGCGATGTCCGCGTTAGATCAGGCCGCGCCACAGCAGAAAGACCAGCACCAGAACGGCAAGTGCCAAAAGGTTGAACGACAACGCCCCAAGGGTGTCCAGAAACCAGCCCCAGCGGCGATCGGCCAGGCTGATCGAGCGCAGATGTGCCTGGACTTCGTGCGCGGCTTTTTCCAGCCGAGGCGTGTCCAGGATCAGGCGCAACCGGGGGTGCGCGGCCATCGGTTCAGCGCGGGCCAGTTCCATCGCCTGTTTGTAGACGCGACGCGGCAGTCGCCGTTTTGCGCGCCGCACCGACTCGGCCAGCGTCTTGCCCCGGGTGCCCAGCTTTTTCCGCAGCAGGGCGATGGTCTGGGCGATCAGGGTTTGAATTTCGGTTTCCTGCGACATCCGCGCCTCCTGAGCCGACAATCTAGCCTTGACGATGCGGCGCGACAATGGGGCTGGCTGTCGGGTTTGGCTGGCGGTATCAGTACGCCATGTTGAACACGATCATACATGGCGACCCGACATCGCTCCCGCCCCTGCTGATTGCCCACGGCCTGTACGGATCGGCCCGGAACTGGGGGGTTATTGCCCGAAGACTGGCCGACGAACGGCAGGTCGTGGCCGTGGACATGCGCAACCACGCCTACAGCAAATGGGATGACCAGCACGACTATCAGGCCCTGGCCGACGATCTGGCCGAGGTCATCGACAACCTGGGCGGGCGGGCAGACGTGCTGGGGCACTCGATGGGGGGCAAGGCGGCCATGACCTTGGCCCTGACCCATGGCGCACGGGTCAACAAGCTGGTGGTGGCCGACATCGCGCCGGTGACCTACGGCCACAGCCAGATGCCCTATATCGAAGCGATGCGCGCCGTGGACATGGCGCAGGTCCATCGGCGGGCGGATGCCGAACGGCTGTTGGCCGAACAGGGCGTCGAAAAGGCCCTGCAAAGCTTTTTCACGCAGTCACTGGACGTGGCCGGTAAACGCTGGCGGCTGAACCTGGACGTGCTGGCAAAAGAAATGCCCAGAATCATGGGCTTTCCGGATATTGACGCAGTTTGGGATGGCCCGGCGCTGTTCCTGTCGGGCGCCGAGTCGGACTATGTCCGGCCGGAACACCGCAACGCGATCAGGTCGCTGTTCCCCAACACCCGTTTCGCCAAGATCCCCGGTGCGGGACACTGGTTGCACGCCGAGAAACCCAGAGAGTTCGAAGCCGCCGTCAGGACGTTTCTCAACGCCTGACAACCGCGCAGGTCAATACAGCTTCCTGGCCACGAGCCACGACGCGGGCGCAGCCGCCACCGCGCCGATGGCGGCACCGGCAAGAATCGTCTGAACCGAGACGAAACCGGCCACCAGAACCGCAATGACCGCCGACCCCGCCAGCGCGGTGGCAATCAGCGAATACAGCAGGAACGCAAGCCGCAACATGTGTCACCACCCTTTGTGAACGATCAGGCCGATCATGACACATTCAGAAAACGGAAACCGTGATCTGGAACAAGATCCCACAAGCGCGGCCCATCATTGTTCGCGGAAGGCGCGTGACATGCTGTCGACCACCGGCTTGGCAATGTAGGAGGCAAAGGTGCGTTCCTCGGTCTGGATCATGATCTCGGCCGGCATGCCCGGTGTCGGGACAAACCCACGGATCCGATCCAACTCCTCGGGCGGCAACGAGACCCGCGCCAGATAGACTTCCTTGGGAATGCCGCCGGCCTCTTCCAGAACCGCATCCGCCGAAACATAGAAGACCTCGCCGGTCAGAACGGGCGTGGTGCGCTGGTTCAACGCGACAAGCCGCACGGTCGCGGTTTGGCCCGTCGTAACGCTGTCGATGTCGGTGCGGGGAATCTGGGCCTCGATGATCAGGGGCGCATCCGCGGGCAGGATTTCGGCGATCGGCTCACCGGTTTCGATCACGCCGCCCGGCGTGTGATAGTGCAGACGCACGACCGTACCATCCACCGGCGCCCGTACAACTGCGCGCGCAAGGACGCTGCTGGCCTGCCGGGATTTTTCGCGCACGCTTTCAAGGTCGGCCTCGACAACGCTGAGCTCGTCCAGGGCAGCCTCGCGATAGGCCGACCGGGTCCGGGCGATCTGTTCGGTGTATTTCAGCAGCATCTGGTCGATTTCCGACGCCTCGGACTGCAGCCGGGCCAACTGGCCGTCCGCCTCGGCTTGAACGCGCCGGATCGTGTTCAGTTCACCTTTTCGGACCAGGCCCTTTTCATACAGCGACTTCTTGGTCTCGTATTCTTCCTGCAGGATGTCGCGGCGGCGTTCCATGCTTTCAAGTTGCGCACGGAACCCGCTGACCCGGATCTTCAGCGCCTCGATGTTGCGTTCAAGCAGGGCGATGTCGTTGAGTAAGGTCTTGCGCGACACCTCGAAGCTGAGGCGCTGGTTGTCCAGGATCGTCATCACCTCGACATCGTCCGACGCTTCGATCAGCTCGTGCGAGAATACCAGCTTCTCGCGCTCGCCATATTCGGCCAGCAGACGGTCGACCATCGCCTGCAGGCGCATCTTGCGCACATAGAGCTCGCGCTGATTTGCCTCGGCCGAGGTCTGGTCAAGGGTCATCAACACCTGACCGGCCTTCACTGTCTGACCTTCGGACACAAGTATGTCCTCGATAATTCCTCCTTCCAGGTGCTGAACGATCTTGTTGCGCCCGGTCGCCACAAAACTGCCCTGGGCGATGACCGCCGCCGCCAGTGGCGCACTGAACGCCCAGACGCCAAATCCGCCGAAACAGGTGACCAGAAGGATCATTCCCAATACGATCAGTCGGCTTATGGATCTGGGAACCTCGGCATACCAAAGTGTCGGATCATCGATCTTCGCGATTTCGTTCATCGTTGCCCCCCTGTCAGCCTTTCAACTCGGGCTGCTTTCGCGACCCGGCCAATTGCTGCAACACCTGTTCGCGCTGCCCGAACAGCGCCACGCGCCCGTCGGTCAGCAGCATGATCTTGTCCACCACGTTCAACAGCGCAGGTTTTTGCGTGATCACGACAACGGTGATCTTGTTGGACCGGGCCTGTTCGATGGCCCGCGCCAGCGCCTTGTCGCCCGCCACGTCCAGGTTCGAGTTCGGCTCGTCCAGAACCACCAGCCTTGGGTTGCCGAAGAACGCACGCGCAAGGGCGATGCGTTGTTTCTGCCCGCCCGACAACGGCGAGCCATCGGCCGCGACCACAGTCTCATAGCCCTGCGGCAGCGTTGCGATCATGTTGTGCACATCGGCCAGAACCGCGGCGTCGTGGATCTGTTCATCGGTGGCATCCGCACGCATGCGGCCGATATTGTCCTTGATCGTTCCCGGAAACAGCTGAACGTCCTGAGGCAGGTACCCGATGCTTTCGCCGAACTGGCGCGGATCCCAGTTGCGGATGTCCATCAGGTCTAGGCGCACGCTGCCCGAGGTCGGAAGAATCGACCCCACCAGCGTCTTGCCCAGCGTCGTCTTGCCCGCGCCCGAATTGCCTATGATCGCCAGCGTCTCGCCGGGGTTGAGCGAAAAGTTGATCCCGTTCAGTACCACCCGCTTGGTTCCGCCGGGCACATACAAAAGCCTTTCCACATCCAGACGGCCCTCGGGGCGCGGCAGGCGCAGTTTTTCGAACTGCAGTGCCGAATTGGCCAACAGGTTTCGGATCCGGCCATAGGCGCCTCGGGTCAACAGGAAGGTGTTCCAGCCCTCGATTGAGCCTTCGATCGGGGCAAATGCCCGCCCCGCGATGATCGATGCGGCGATGACCATGCCCCCGGTGATTTCGCCCTGCAGCGCCAGAAAGGCACCCCAGCCCAGTATGCCGATCTGGGTCAACAGGCGTACGGTGCGCGAAATGGCGGCAAAGATCACGTTGCGATCCTGCGCGCGCACCTGCCATGTCAGCGACGACGCCGTGTCGCGGCCCCAGATGCGCACCGCTTCGGGGATCATGGCCAAGGCGTTGATGATCTGGCTGTTCCGGGCCATCGAGTCCAGGTGCTGGTTCGCCATGGACTGCGCCTTATTGGCTTCGGCGAAGGGTTTTGCCGTCATTCTCTGGTTAATCAGCGCGATCGTCATCAGGATCAGCGCCGTGACCACCACGATCATTCCCAGTTCGGGGTGGACAAGAAAGATCATCAGAATGAACAGCGGCGCGAACGGCACGTCCAGAAACGAGATCAAGGTTCCCGATACCAGAAAGCCCCGCAACTGCTGAAGATCACCAAGGGTCTGGTATTCGCGCCCGGTCCCGTGCAGCGAAGCATGAGCCGCCGCACTCAGAATCGGTGCCCCCAGACGGGCCGCGACCTCGACCCCCGTGCGCATCAGCATGAACCGGCGCACGGCGTCGAAGGCCGATTGGAAGATGACCGCGCCGGCAACGATCGCCGTCAGCATGATCAACGTGTCCAGCGACCGGCTGGTCAGGACCCGGTCGCTGATCTGGAACAGATAGATCGGGATCGCCAGGATCAGGATGTTTGTCGCGCAGGTCAGGACCAACACGAAGGCAAGGTTGCGCCAGATGGCGCGCATCGACGTCTGCAGCGTGCGCTGAAAATCCTGCGGCGGTGTCCGTTTGTGGAAGGTCTGGGGTGGCCCTTTGCCGTCGCCGCCGCCGGTTCCGGTGCGCAGCAGCGGCTTGTTGGCCTCGCCTTCGATCGTGGTGCCCATGCGCTCCGTTTCACCAGACTGGGTCGAGGGGGTCATTCGCGCAGTCGGTGCCTGGACACGGTGCGGATCGGGGCCGTCGGCATCGGCCACCCCAGCGTCATCTCCGGCGGTTTCAGCCGCAGGAGACGACAGGTTGCGCCGAGGGGAAGAACCGGCGCGGTGTTTGTCTTGCGCAACCCTGCCGGCATCGGTCCGGGTCGCCTGATCGGTTTTCCGGGTGGTTTCCCCACCGGACTTGCTGGCCGCTCGGGGCTCTTTTTTCGCGGCCGCGTCACCTTCGGAGACGCCGCCGCTCCCAGGTGCCAGGTCGCCTGTGACACGCATTTCTTTTCCCAATCTCAGACAGGACATCGGAGCGGGTTCCTTGCGGCTTTTGTCGGGCACTCTGTCAGCCGGTTTGAGGGTCAGGGGCCGACCACCTCCTGACCTGTCGAGCGGGCTGGCATATCGGGGACGGCACGATGAAAATACAATCGACATGAACTGAACTTCCGGTCACTCGCTACAAAAAAGGCAAATCAGGCCAGCATCGTCTGCAGGCCATCATGAGAATTCAGTACCTCCGTCGGCGTCAGGTCCGGCCCGGTCACGGCACCAGCGCCCGCTGCCGCCGTCATCGCGTCATCCATCAGAATGGCGATCGCCTCGTTGGCCAGGGCCGGGCTGATCTGGTCGTCGGGCGTGTCGATCAGGCTGGCCTGATGCAGCAACAGATCGGAATAGGCGCCGCCAGCGGCCATGACGGTCGAGTCGACGCCCAGCTTGTTGATATTGGCCGCGTTCAACATGGCATTCGACCCGGCAATGACTTCGGTGCTGGCCGCATGCGGCCCGGACAGGAAAACATCGTCTTGATCGGCCAGCATCGTGACCTGCTGGACGATATTCAATTGCATCAGGTCGCCGTCGATCTTCAGCACGCGCATCTGTTCCATGCCGGCGAACATCGGATCGTTCAGCAGTGCGTCCTCGAGCGCTGTCATGTCCATCTTTTCCATGGCCAGCGCATTGGCCAGGCCCGCGTCCAGCGCCTGCTGGGTGTCCTGCCCCTGCCCCGTGACCGAGGCCTGGTTCATCAACAGGTTGCCATCCGCGCCTGCGGACGCGCCTTCCGCCAGCCCGCCCGAGACGATGTCGTCATCCACCAGCGCCAGCGTCTGGAACAGCATGTCGACCGAGACCATGTCGCCACCGATCATGATCAGGTCATAGAAGCTGCCCAGTTGCACCACATCGGCCACGTTGACCATCTGGTTGGCTCCCAGGGCGTACATTGTCGAAGACGCTGAAATGTCGGCCTGGATGTGGTCGATGTCGGTGGCGTCGATGACCTGTTTAAAGAAGTTCGCAACCACCAGGTCGCCGTGGATCCAGTCGACCGTCATCTGTGCCGGCTGGCTACCGGTGCCCGCGGCCGAGGTGGTTCCGGCCAGCCAGGGCGCCGGGTTGGACTGCGTGTCGATCTGTGACGACTGGACAACCATCGTGCCCGAGCCCCCGCCCGGCGTGCCGACATCCATGTCGGACACAAGCGCGACCTGGCTGATTGCCGTCAGGCTGACCGCCTGACCTCCGACTGCGATGAAGGGCGCATCCACCCATCCCACGGTCAATGCGACCTCGTTGATGGCCAGGTTTCCACCGGCGACGACAGTGTGGCCGTCGTCGAACTCGGGATCTTTCGACTGGTCCCACTCGGCGGGAACGGCCACAGAGAGCGGCAATTCATCTGACGTCTCGTCGGGCTGGTGATAGGCCGGCAAAAGATCGCTCCAGACGGGTGCCTCGGTCACGTGTTGCCCATTTACGATGACGCCCAGCGCGTCGTCTCCGTGGAACTGATGAACCGTGGCGCCTTCGACATGTGTGCCGGGCGGCGCTTGCATCTGGGCGGCCAGGTCCTGGACATATTCCGCAGATGCATAGTCGGAAATCGCAAAAGACGGCGCGGCCATCGCATGCAGCGACAGCGCGGTGTCGAGCGCGGCCTCGGCCTGAGCAGTCATCAGCCCCACATCGCGAAAATCACCGACACCAACGGTGTCGTTGTCGCTCAGGACGATGGTCTGGAACGTGTAGGTCACCGCCGAGCCTATCACTTCGCTTGTCAGCTCGGGCCGCAGCACGATGTATTCCGGGCCACTGCCCGCCAGTTCCGAATCTGGCAGAATGCGACCGGGCGCGGGCGGGGTACCGATGGTGATCTCGGTCTTGATCGAGGGGCCATCCGGCGCCGGCGGCAGTTGCGGGTCGGCCGGAGGAGCGGGAAAGCGGAACGGCAGCGCATCGTAATCCTTGGGCGCCAGTTCGAGTTCGGCCTTGATCTGGATCCGCGTCGGGTCTTCCAGTTCATCAAGGTCCACCTTCCGCCGCAGCGCGGTAAATTCGTCGTATTGGTCGCGCAGGCGGGCCTGTTCAATGGTCAGTTCAAAGGTTCCGATGAAATGGGCAATTGTTTCAGTAATGCTGTCTAGTGACATCTGAATGTTCCCTGTCGCGTTCACCGGCGGAAATTTCCGGTTTCGGCTGTGCTGGGCCGGGGCCGCCTGAACGGCCCCGGCAATGTCGTCAAAACCCGAGGGCCGGTAAAGCGGCCCTCGGCAAAGTTGGCTTTATGCCTCGGTGTCGTCGCTGGCGTAGCTCGAGGTCATCGAGCCGCCGACCATCGTCGTGTCGACCGAGTTGCCAAGCACGTTGGCACCCATGACGATCGACTGGTTGAAGGCCGAGGTATCGACCACCGCAGCCGCCGATGCGTAGGATTCACCGGTGACGATGCCATCGCCGCCGTTGTTGGAACCCCAGGTGCCGCCGTTGCCGGCCGCGCCGCCATCACCCGAATAGGCGCCGGCTGCGCTGCCACCGTTGACGGTGCCGCCCATGGTGTCGCCCGCCGTGGACTGGCCCATGGCATAGCCGCTGGTGCCGCCATTGGCGGCCGATGCGCCACCGGCCCCGCCCGCGCCCGAGCCGGCTGCGCCATCGGCGCTGCCGGATCCGGCGGAGTCGGCGTCGTTGTCCGAGTCGGCTGCGCCACCGTAACCCGCGATGGCTTCGGCCAAGCTGTCGGCCGCGCCGTTCACATCCGAGTCGCCGAAGACGTCCGACGCCCCGCCTGCTCCTGCGGTGTTCGCAGCATCCGCCGATCCTGCGCCGCTGCCGGACGAGCTTGCCGTGGGCGTCGTCGTGCCACCGGCTCCGCCGTCGCCATCCGCAGCCGAAGTCCCGGTACCGGTTCCGGTCGAGGACCCGTCAGCGTCGTTCGTACCACCGGCACCACCATTGGCATTGGCGTTTTGCGAGTTGCTGGCCGCGCCATTCACGTCGCCCGGGCTCTGGTCGATATCCGGCCCGCTGGCACTCTGATCGCCAACACCTTGGGAGTCGGCATCCGCCGCGGAACTGCCGCCGGTACCCGGACCACCCGAGCCCGCGCCGCCGGTTCCGTCACCGCCGTCGCCGTCACCACCGGTGCCGTCACCGCCGGTTCCGTCGCCACCTTCGCCAGCTTCGGCATCAACACCCAGGATCTCTTCCTGCAGCGCCATGATCGCGGCTTCGACCAAGGCCGAGAAACCACCTTCACCATCGCCACCGGTGCCATCTCCACCGTCGCCGTCGCCGCCGGTGCCATCTCCACCGTCGCCGTCGCCGCCGGTGCCATCACCGCCATCGCCGTCGGCCGAGCTGTCGGAACTGCTGTCAGCCGCGCCTTCCGCGGCATTGCTGCCGGCGGTCGCGTCGTTGGCTTCGGTGTCAGCATCACTGCTGTTCGACGCCGAACCGTCGGCGGCGGCATCGCCGTCACCGCCATCGGCGCCGGAAGCATCGGTCGAGTTGTCGGCATTGCCATCGCCGGTTCCTGTCGAATCCGAATCGCTGTCACCGCCATCGGCATCGCCCGACGCGCTCGCGCCCGACATGCCCATGCCTGCCGCGTGCGAGGTCGAATCGGCGCTTCCACCGTCACCGCCGGTCGAGTCGCCATCGGTGCTGGATGTGCCTGCGTTGTCCGAGCTGGATGCACTGTCGGCAGCACCGCCATCGCCACCGGCACTGTCACCGTCGGCATGCGCACCGGACATTCCAAGACCCATGCTGCCGTTGCTTGCATCACCGGTTGCGCCACCGGTTCCGCCAGCCGCATCACTGTCGGCACTGCCGGTATGACCACCCATCGAAAACGCGTGGCTGCCACTGGTATCGCCATCCGCCGATCCACCGTTGTTGGTGCCGCCTGCGCCGGAATCGCCACCGGCCACGGACGAGCCGATGCCCTCTTCGGCATGGGCGTTGCCGCCGGTCGCGCTGCCGTTCTGATAGAACTCGCCGTCATTGGACAGCGAAACCGAATCCAGCGTGTCGTCGTCGCTGAGGTTGGCAAGCTGGTTGTTGATCGACGACATGTCATTGCCCGGACCGTTCAGCGAGATGTCCAGGTTCAGATCGTCGCCTGGATCATAGTTCACATCGCGGCCGCCGGTGATCACATCACCGATCGAGGCCGAGTCCCCGACATCCAGATCAACCTGGTCATCATCGCGCGGGATCCATTCGCCACCGCCGAAGTCGATGTTGATCGCATTGTTGTTGGAGTTCGAGTTGCTGTCGTCACCGCCGTTGGTGTTCTGTTGCTGCTGGGCCTGATCCTGGCCCTGATCCTGGCCCTGACCCTGGTCCTGACCCTGCGAATTGTCATTGTCAGAGGTCTGAGACTGGTCCTGATTGTCCGCATTGTTCGCGGCATTCGAGACATCCTGACCCTGCTGCTGTTGCTGCGCGGTCAGGTCGGCCTCGATGAAAGCTTCCTCGACGGGAATTTCCGCGTTGATCGGAGCGTCCAGATTTTCAACATTGATTTCGTCGACGGTCGTGACGTTGGTATTGTTAACATTGCGTCGCATTTCAATATCCTTTTTCGGAGCGCCAGACCGCAATTCATCTACAAAACGGCATTCGGCGCGATTGAGTCAAAAATTCGCGTAGTCCCGCCAAATCTGCGCGGATACGCGTCTGTGGTGTTTGGATGTCGTGCCCCCCTTTCTCGGCCAAGCCGAATCCGGGACTGCCTTGATGCGCGAAATACTGCGCAGCGCAGTCACGTCTGTATCAGAGCCTCGGTAATTGAGGCGTCGAATAGCCTACATACAAGAGCGCGCATGACTAGCTGGCCGAAAGCACAGTTTCGATCAAGCTTCTGTTTTTATGATGTTTTTCAAGACAGACCCGGTTTTTTTCGTGATCCCGAGACGAACGAAGGACCGAAACGAGGCGTAAATAATTATCCCATTATTTCCCGCGACTTACGCCACAAGCCCTACCAAAGATCCTATGCAAAAGTTCTATAAACCCTAAATTGAACAGGCATAAAATGTTGAAAAAACCACTACCTTCTGGTATAAGATATTCATTGAATTTGACTAATCGAATTACGTACGCGCCCGATCGCAAAATATTGTGAAACCGCCTGGTCACTTGGTTTGAGGAGGTAATTTCGAATGCCTTCCGGGAATCTGATTTCAGACACAATTTCTGAAAATGAAGACTTCATGATTGTCTTTCTTGGAAAAGAACTATTTTTTTCCAACCAAACGCTCAGAAACGTCCAGAACGAATTCGGCGTCGCAGCCCATCGATTCGAAACCCTGGACGCTTACCTGTCGGAAGCAGAAAAGGTGACCTCTGGGTCCGGCAAGATCCTTGTGGTCGACCAGATCCTTCTTGATGACCTGCTGACCCGCCCCGAAGCCTATGCCGAAGCAGCGCGGTCCGGGTGCCTGGCTTTCGCCTACCGCAAAGAGGAGATGGCGCTGACCCTGTTCAACAACTGGCTCCGCGACACACATGGCCCGATCGGCTATCTTCCCATGAACATCGCTCCGGATGCCTGGCGGGCAATCCTGAGGCTGCTGATGCACGAGGAACTGTACCTTCCCGGCTTTGTCGCGACCTGCATGACCCAACCTGCCGCCCGCTCCGATCCCGACGACAAGCAGAAGCCTCAGGTCTCGGCGCGCTCGACCGGACATGCGCCCGGTGACCTGCTTTCCACCCTGACTCCTCGGGAATTGCAGGTCTTGGAGCTCGTCTCGCACGGCAAGAGCAACAAGGCAATCGCGGCGCAACTCGGCATCACCGAACACACGGTGAAACTGCATGTCCACAACGTTTCTGGCAAAATCGGAGTCAGCAACCGGACCGCCGCCGCGCATTTCTATTTCGAGGCCGCGCCACAAGCGACCGGAAAGGCCAGCCGTGACTGACGGGTTCGAAGAAAAATTCGATCGTTTGATCCTGCTGGTCGGGCGGTTGAACTACATGTGGACGAACACCGAAAGCCTGCTGATACACCTGATCGCGGGGCTGTCGGGCACTTCGAAGGATGTGGCTGTCATCATCTTTCTGACTCTGAACACCACCCGAGCGCGCATCGACCTAGTCGAACGTTTGGCCAAGATGGACGGCCGTCCGGCCGACGTGCGCGACCCCATCCTTTTGCATACCCGACGCCTCGGTCGGTTGTCGGCGATACGCAACCGGTTCAACCACTGCATCTATTCTTTCGATCAGGAAAGCGGGAACCCCAAAACAATTCTGATGCGCATCGCCGACCGCAAGACCGACATCAAGCTGGGTCGGGAAGACACCGTCGACGATCAGGCGTTGGCCGACATCGAAGATGTTCTGGCCCAACTGTCTGCCGCCAACAGGGACATCTGGAGCCTGATTTCCAGGCTAGGGTTTCCTGTCTAGGGCAAAAGACAGTGAAACCGGTTGGTGGTGCGGGCGGTGGGACTCGAACCCACACGGCACAAAGGCCTTCGGATTTTAAGTCCGATATGTCTACCATTCCATCACGCCCGCAGACGGCCAGAGGCGCGAAGCACCAGGGCCGAACTGCGGAACACTTACAGCCAACTTGCGGGATTGCAAAGCCCGTGAGGGAAGGGGCACCGTCGGCGGGTTCTCGGCGTAGTGGGTGCATCAACCTTGGCCCCCACCCGAACCCAGCCAGATCGAGGATTCCCGCATATGCAGGCTGAAGTCGCCTTGACAGAACGAACTGCGTCGCATCTCGTCATCCGGAACATGCTGGAAAACCGAGATGCAAGTCGCCAAGAACGAATATAGGGGCGGATCCAAGCTGATACCATCGGCCCCATACCCATCGACCGATCCTGAAAAGGTGTCGGATCTGATCGCCCGGTGTCCGGTCGCGTCCCGCACCCCTCTGGTGGACGGCAGCGCGCTGGCGCCCGTGGCCAGCCTTTGGATCAAGGACGAGCGTGCGCGTATGAATCTTGGGTCGTTCAAGGCCTTGGGCGCAGCCTACGTGATCGCAAGTCACGCGAATGCTGTGTCCGGGCAACCCGACGGCACCACCCTGAATGGGCGCACCTATGTCACCGCCAGCGCCGGCAATCACGGGCTCAGCATGGCGGCCGGTGCGCGCGTCTTCGGCGCCCGGGCCGTCGTCTTCATCGCGGACACGGTACCCGAAAGCTTTGCCGAGCGCCTGCGTGATCAAGGGGCCAGTGTCGTCCGGGCGGGGAATGACTATGCCGCCAGCATGTCCGCCGCCAGCGCTGCCGCGTCGCGGAATGGCTGGACCCTGCTGTCGGACAGTTCCTGGGAGGGATACACCGACCTGCCTCATCTGCTGATGGAGGGCTATCTGCAGATGGCGGTCGAAACGGTCGGGCAATGCCCCGAGGTGCCGACGGTGATCCTTTTGCAGGCCGGGGTCGGCGGCATGGCTGCCGCGGCGGCGGCCTATTTCCGCAAGGTTTGGGGTGATGTCCCCAGGATCGTCGTGGTGGAACCTGACGCCGCGCCTGCCCTTCAGGCAAGTATCGTCGCCGGGCAATGCGTGTTTGCCGACGGCCCGGACAGCATCATGGGGCGGCTGGACTGCAAGGAACCTTCGTTGATCGCACTGAACGGTCTCGCGCGGGATGCTGATGTGTTCCTGACTGTGACGGACGAGGACGTCGTCGCGCAGCTTCCAGCGATGGCGCGGGCCGGGCTTGCAACCACGGCTTCGGGCGGCGCGGGGCTTGCTGCGGTCATGGACGACACAATGCGCTCGGCCCTAGAAATCGGCACCGATGACCGCGTACTATGCATCCTGACCGAGCGACCCGCATGAGGGGGTTCGACCAAACAGAATACCAGGCCCGCACCCAACGCGCACAACGTCGGATGGCAGAACTCGAGGTCGATGCTCTGCTTCTGACCACGGAGCCCGAAGTCCGGTATTTCTCGGGGTTTCTTACCCGGTTCTGGGAAAGCCCCACGCGTCCATGGTTTCTGGTCATCCCGGCCCAGGGCGACCCTGTCGCCGTGATCCCGTCGATCGGGGCCGCGCTGATGGGGCGAACCTGGATCAAAGACATCCGCACCTGGAGCGCACCCGACCTGTCCGACGACGGCGTATCGCTGTTGGCCGACACGCTGCGCGAAGTCGTGGCCGACAAGGGCCGGATCGGCTGCCCCGACGGGCACGAAACCCATCTGCGCATGCCTCTGTCCGATTTCCGTCGGTTGCAGGACCAAATCGGCCAACGTCGGATCACCGGCGATCACGGTATTCTGCGCGACCTGCGGATGGTTAAATCCGCCACCGAAATCGCCAAGATCCAGACCGCCTGCGCTATAGCCGGACGCGCCTTCGACCGGGTGCCCGAAATTGCATCCGCAGGTGTGCCGCTGGCGCAGGTTTTCCGCGCCTTCCAGATGCTGTGCCTCGAGGAGAGGGCCGATTGGGTGCCGTACCTTGCCGGTGGGGCTGGCCATGGCGGCTATGGCGACGTGATCTCGCCCGCGTCCGAGAGCCCCCTGGCGCCAGGGGACATACTGATGCTGGACACCGGTCTGGTATGGGACGGCTACTTTTGCGATTTCGACCGCAACTGGTCGGTCGGCCCGCCCGAACCGGCCGTCAGCACGGCGCATGCGCGGTTGGTCGACGCGATCGAAGCAGGTTTTGACGCGGCACGGCCCGGAGCGACGGCCGCAGACCTGTTCCAAGCGATGAACGACATTCTGACCGATGGCGGACCCGGCACCCAAGCCGGGCGCCTGGGGCATGGGCTGGGCATGTCCCTGACCGAATGGCCATCGCTGATTCCCACCGACACAACGGTTCTGCGGCCAGGGATGGTGCTGACGCTCGAACCGGGTATCGCCGTCCCGGGCGGGATTCTCGTTCACGAAGAAAACATCGTGATCACCGAGAACGGCGCTCGGTTTCTCAGCCCGCGCGCCGGGCGCGAGGTGCCCCGGATATGACCACATTGCCCTACGCACTCGACGTGGAAGACCACGCCAACCGACCGATGGGCCTGATCGTTCTGCAGGCCGACGAAACCATCGAAGGCGACTTCAGGCGTCTGTTCGCGGAAAGCTCCGCACCGCTTCATGTTGCGCGCATCCCCAGCGGGCTGGAGGTGACGACCCAGACGCTGAGCCGAATGAAGCAGGCCCTGCCGGCGGCCGCGGACCTGTTTCCGAAGGGCCGCGAATACGGCGTTGTGGGCTATGGCTGCACGTCGGCCAGTTCGGTGATCGGATCGGCCGAGGTCGAATCTCTTGTCCGCGGATCCTGCGTCACCCGTTCGGTAACCGACCCACTGCGTGCGACGATCGCCCGCGCTTGCGACTTGGGCGTTTCGCGGTTTGCCCTGTTGTCCCCCTATGTCGAGGAAGTCAGCGACTCGTTGCGGACAGCCTTCTCGACCGCCGAGCTTTCGACCGATGTATTCGGCACTTTCTGCGTGGCAGAAGAGTCGAAAGTGGCGCGGATTTCGTGTTCGTCGATCGTCGAGGCGGCGGTTGCACTTGGGCAAGACAGCGCGGTTGATGCGGTATTTCTGAGTTGCACGAACTTGCGAACCCTGGATGCGATCCCTCACGTTCAGGCCCGCATCCGCAAGCCGGTCCTGTCCAGCAACACGGCGCTTGCATGGCATATGGCACGGCTAAACGATGATCGGTTCCCCTGAAACTCACGGTCGTTTCTGCGCTGGGACGATTAAATTGGTTGCAAGCCGCCGGACGCTACGTTTTAATTTGGTGCAGGATCAATGGAATCCGGGCCAACCGGATCTGGAATTGACGCGACAGGGGGTCTTGTGACCGAAACAACCAGCGACGCCGCGTTTGTCGAATTTCGGCGCGTGCAAAAATCATATGACGGCGAAACGCTCGTCGTGAAAGATCTCAATCTTGCCATGCCGAAAGGCGAATTTCTGACCATGCTGGGCCCGTCGGGCTCGGGCAAGACGACTTGCCTGATGATGCTGGCCGGGTTCGAAACCGCCACCCATGGCGAAATTCTTCTGGGCGGCAAGCCGATCAACAACATTCCGCCGCACAAGCGCGGGATCGGCATGGTGTTCCAAAACTACGCTCTGTTTCCGCATATGACCGTGGCCGAGAACCTCTCGTTCCCGCTTGAAGTGCGCAAGATCGGCAAATCCGAGCGCGAACAGAAGGTGCAGCGGGCGCTGGACATGGTACAGATGGGCGCATTCGGCAATCGCCGGCCGGCGCAGTTGTCGGGGGGCCAACAACAGCGCATCGCCCTGGCGCGGGCGCTCGTGTTTGAGCCGGAACTGGTGCTGATGGACGAGCCGCTGGGCGCGTTGGATAAGCAACTGCGCGAACACATGCAATTCGAGATTACCCGCCTGGCACACGAGCTGGGCATCACCACGGTCTATGTGACCCATGACCAGACCGAGGCGCTGACGATGTCGGATCGTGTCGCAGTCTTCGATGACGGCCGCATCCAGCAGCTGGCCCCGCCCGATCGACTGTACGAGGAACCGGAAAACAGTTTCGTCGCGCAATTCATCGGCGAAAACAACACCTTGGAAGGCGTGGTGAAGTCCATCAACGGGGACACTTGCATCGTGACCCTGGACGACGGATCGGAAATCGACGCGGTGCCGATCAACGTCCGCCAGCCCGGCGAGCGCACCAAGGTGTCGATCCGGCCCGAGCGGGTCGAGTTCAACAAGGATCGTCTGAGCCCGGACGCGCATACGCTCAAGGCGGTGGTTCGCGAGTTCATCTATATGGGCGACGTATTCCGTTTCCGCATGTCGGTGGCCGGCAATGACGAGTTCATCGTCAAGACCCGCAACGCCCCGGATGCGGTCCGCCTGCAACCCGGCCAGGAGATCGAGATTGGCTGGCTGGCACGAGACTGTCGCGCGCTGGACGCGTGAGCGTCCTGCCACGCCAGACGGTCAACTTGGAAGGATCGGCCGACGAAAACCCGTGCGTCGGTCGACCAGTGACAACAACGGGGAAAACTGGGAGCTGAACATGAAACCAACAAAATTCCTGCTGTCGGCTGCGGCCGCAGCCATCACGGCCGGCGCGGCTTCGGCCCAGGACATGGCCCTCGTGTCCTGGGGCGGCGCCTATCAGGCATCGCAGCAAAAAGCCTATGCCGAGCCGTACATGGAAATGAACCCGGGCGTGAACATCGTCTGGGATGAAAGCTCGGCCGAGGCCGTGGCCAAGCTGCGCGCCATGAACGAGGCGGGCAACATCACATGGGATGTGGTCGACGTGGTCGCCTCGGACGCCATTCGCCTGTGTGACGAAGGTCTGGCGATGGAAATCGACCCGGACACCCAACTGGCCCCGGCACCCGATGGCACCACAGCATCCGAGGATTTCGGCGATCTGCTGGTCAGTGATTGCTTCATCCCGCAGATCGTCTATTCGACCACCTTCGGCTATCGCACCGATCTGGTCGGCGACACGCCGCCGGACGACATCTGCGACGTGTTCGACCTCGAGGCCTACCCGGGCAAGCGCTCGCTGGAAAAGCGCCCGATCAACAACATGGAATGGGCGCTGCTGTGCGACGGCGTGGCAAAGGACGAAGTCTATGACGTTCTGGCAACCGACGAAGGTCAGGACCGTGCCCTCAAGAAGCTGGACACCATCAAGGACAGCGTCGTGTGGTGGTCAGCCGGGGCTGACACTCCGCAGTTGCTGGCCGATGGCGAGGTCGTCATGGGCTCGACTTACAATGGCCGTCTGTTCAGCCTGATCGAAGAGCAGAAGCAGCCCGTCGCCATGCTGTGGGATGCGCAGGTGTTCGATCTGGACGGCTGGATCATTCCCGCGGGCCTCAGCGACGAGCGTAAGCAGCGCGCGTTGGACTTTATCTACTTCGCGACCGACACGCAGCGTCTGGCGGATCAGGCCAAGTACATCTCGTACGGCCCGGCACGCAAATCGTCGGCCCCGTTGGTCGGTCAACACGCCGAACTGGGCATCGACATGGCGCCGCACATGCCGACCGATCCGAACAACGCCCAGAACACTTTCCTGTACAACTACGAGTTCTGGGCCGACTACCGCGATGACATCGACGCCAAATTCCAGGCGTGGCTGGCGCAGTAAGCGCAGCTTACACAACTAATAACGGTTGGGGCGGCCTGCCGCCCCAACCCGACCCAAGCTAACCCAAGGGGCACGAATGACTGACGCAAGCCAAACCGCAGGGCCAATGCTGGCGGCGGATGGAACGCCACTGAAACAGTCTCTGGCGCGCTCGCTGAGGCGACAGAAACTGCGCGCACTGTTGTTGATTGCCCCCTTGCTGATCTTCGTTCTGGTCTCGTTTATCGTCCCGATCGGCTCGATGCTGTTCCGGTCGGTGGAAAACAGCATCGTCAAGGACACGCTGCCGCTGACCATCGAGGCCTTGCAAAGCTGGGACGAAAAAAGCGGTGAACTACCGGACGAAAACGTTTACGAAGCCTTTGTCCGCGACATGATCGTCGCGATCGACAACAAGGAACATACCCGTCTTGGCACGCGGTTGAACTATGAAGAGACCGGCATGTCGTCGCTGTTCCGTCGTTCGGGCAGGCAAATCAAAAAGCTGGACCCCGAAACCGACGGGCCGTTCAAGGACAAGCTGATCGACATCCATGATGGCTGGGGTGACGTGAAGACTTGGCAGGTGATCAAGACCCACGCGGTGCCGATCACCAATGGGTATTTCCTGAACGCAATTGACATGCGACGTACCCCCGAAGGTGCGCAGGCTCAACCCGAAGACAAGCGCATTCTGGTAAAACTGTTCGGCCGCACATTGTTCATGTCGCTGGTCATCACCGGCGCCTGCATACTGCTGGCCTATCCAGTCAGTTACCTGCTGGCGACGCTGCCGATGCGCGTGTCGAACATGCTGATGATCCTGGTTCTGCTGCCGTTCTGGACATCGCTTCTGGTGCGAACTTCCGCCTGGAAGGTCATGTTGCAACAACAGGGCGTGATCAATGACACGCTGGTCTGGCTGGGCCTTGTGGCCGATGACGCGCGATTGATCATCATCAACAACCAGATCGGCACGATCATCGCGATGACGCATATCCTGCTGCCGTTCATGATCCTGCCGATGTATTCGGTGATGCAGACGATCCCGCCATCCTACACTCGCGCGGCCAAATCCATGGGCGCGACGAACTGGACCACGTTCTGGCGGATCTATTTCCCGCAGTCCATTCCGGGCATCGGGGCGGGCTCGATCCTAGTGTTCATTCTGGCCATCGGCTATTACATCACACCCGAAATCGTCGGCGGCACCAAGGGCGTCTTCATCTCGAACCGGATCGCCTACCACATCTCGTCGTCGCTGAACTGGGGGCTGGCCGCGGCGCTGGGAACGATCCTGCTGGCGGTGGTTCTGATCCTCTATTGGGTCTACGACAAGATCGTGGGCATCGACAACGTGAAGCTGGGATAACCGACATGGCCGCTCTGACTCCGATTTCGCGCAAACCCCTGTCGATGGTCCTGCCCAGCGTCGCCCTGGCCGGAGCCTTCGCCGGTATCTTTGTCGGCGCGGGCAACGGTTCGGTGCCGACCGGCATGATCGGCGGCGCCATTCTGATCGCCGGGCTTGCCTGGATCTACATCGCGCTGCTGAAGAACGAGCGGCTGGCCTATTGGATAAACATCCTTGGCTTCGGCTTGGCTGGCTTTCTGTTCGCGGGCATCGCGGGCGGTATTCTGGGTCTGCTGGGCGGCTGGTTCTTTGTCTGGTTCACATACTGGCTGTACGAGGGCCGGTATCGCCGCAAACTGCTGCCTTACCTGACGGCGCAGCAGGTGTTCTATCACTACTTGTTCCGGGTGATCTGCGGCGCGATCTTCGTATTCCTGATCACTCCGATCCTGGTGGTACTGCCATTGTCGTTCAACGCGCAGGACTTCTTTACCTTCACCCCGGAAATGCTGCGACTGGACCCCGAGGGCTACTCGCTGAAGCATTATCAGGACTTCTTTACCAACAACGAATGGCAGCGCAGCTTCAAGAACTCGCTGATCATCGCGCCCATCGCCACGATCATCTCGGTCTCGCTGGGCACGCTGGCCGCCATCGGTCTGAGCCAGTCGCATGTGCCCGGGCGGCGGGCGATCATGGCCATCCTGATTTCGCCGATGATCGTGCCGCTGATCATCTCAGCCACGGGCATGTTCTTCTTCTACAGCGACATCGGGCGGTTCCTCGAGGGCACTCTGGGCATGAACAAGACCTTCGTGGGCTACCTCAAGGTGATCCTGGCCCACGCGGTTCTGGGCATTCCCTTCGTCATCATCACCGTGACCGCCACCCTGGTGGGCTTTGACCGGTCTTTGACGCGGGCCGCCGCGAACATGGGCGCGGGTCCGGTGCGGACCTTCTTCAAGATTCAGATGCCGCTGATCCTGCCCGGTGTGATCTCGGGCGGGCTGTTCGCCTTCATCACCTCGTTCGATGAGGTGGTCGTGGTGCTGTTCGTCGGATCGGCCAGCCAGAAGACCCTGCCCTGGCAGATGTTCACCGGCCTGCGCGAGCAGATCAGCCCCACCATCCTGGCCGTGGCCACGATCCTCGTCGTCATCTCGATCGCGCTGCTGACCACGGTCGAGCTGCTGCGGCGGCGGTCAGAACGTCTGCGCGGGCTGACACCGGCTTGACCGGCGGCATTTGCTGATCTAACGATTTTTCTGTTCACCCTCTGCTGCGATGGCGTCGCAGCACCCAAAGGGGTGATCGGCTCTCGGACCCCGAGACCGCCTGTCCTGTACGCCGGGACATGTGGCCGGGCTTTGCACGTCCGGCAAAGAAACGAGAGAGCACATGACAGACCCTTCAAATCGCCCCGAATTCTTCACCTGCCACAACGGCGACAAGGCGCCCCTGCCCTTCAGCCGGGCCGAGTACGACCGCCGGCTGACCAAACTGCGCGCCATCATGGCGCAGCGGGACATCCCGGTCGTTTTGCTGACCTCGATGCAGAACATCGCCTATTACTCGGGCTTTCTGTACTGTGCCTTCGGCCGGCCCTATGGCTGTGTGGTGACGCAGGACAGCTGCACCACCGTGTCGGCGAATATCGACGCGGGCCAGCCCTGGCGCCGGTCGGTCGAGGACAACGTGATCTACACCGACTGGAAGCGCGACAACTACTGGCGCGCCGTAGCCAGCCTGATCGGGAATGCCCGCCGGATCGGCATCGAAAGCGACCACATGACGCTGGCCGCACGCGATACGGCCCTGGCCATGCTGAACCAGCCCGAGCTTGTGGACATCGCCCCCGACACGATGGCCGCGCGGATGGTCAAATCGGCCGAAGAGATCGAGTTGATCAAGGGCGGTGCACGCACGGCGGATGTGGGCGGCGCGGCCATCCATGCCGCGATCCGTGAAGGTGCCACCGAGATCGAGATTGCCATGGCGGGCCGCGACGCGATGGAGATCGAGATCGCCCGCGCCTATCCCGACGCCGAGTACCGCGACACCTGGGTCTGGTTCCAGTCAGGGCTGAACACCGACGGCGCGCACAACCCGGTCACAAAACGGGCGTTGCAGAAAGGCGATATTCTGTCACTCAACACCTTCCCGATGATCTCGGGTTATTACACGGCGCTGGAACGCACCCTGTTCCTGGGCGAACCCGACGCCGACAGCCTGCGCCTTTGGCAGGCCAATGTCGCCGGCCACGAACTGGGGCTGAGCCTGATCAAACCCGGCGCCACCTGTTCCGGCATCACCGCCGAGATCAACCGGTTCTTCGCCGATCAGGGCCTGCTGCAATACCGCTCGTTCGGATATGGGCATTCCTTCGGCATCCTCAGCCACTATTACGGCCGCGAGGCCGGTCTTGAACTGCGCGAGGACATCGACACGGTGCTCGAGCCGGGCATGGTGGTGTCCATCGAGCCGATGCTGTGGGTTCCCGAAGGTCAGCCCGGCGCGGGCGGCTATCGCGAGCATGACATCCTGGTGGTGCACGAGGATGGGGCCGAGAACATCACCGGCTTTCCTTACGGACCGGAACACAACATCATCGCAGCGTGACAGCCAAGATCGCCGGCGCGTGAGAAGCGCGCGCCGGCCAAGCCAGTCCGAGAGGGGCCTTTGTTCAGACCGGTTGCGGCGCGCAAGCGTACCCTGCCTGCCGCCCGCGTGCCACGGCGCTGATCCATGCCCGGATCAGTCGTCGCTGCGCACCCTCTGACGCTGATGCCCCAAACCGTCGATCCTCAGTTCCATCACGTCTCCATCCCTCAGGTAGACCGGCTGAGGCTTCATTCCCATCCCGACCCCCGGTGGCGTACCCGTCGAGATCACGTCGCCCGGATGCAGAGTGAACAGTTGGCTCAAATGCTCGATGATCTCGGCCACTGTAAAGATCATGGTCGCCGTGTTTCCGGTTTGCATGCGCTTGCCGTTGACTTCAAGCGCCATTCCCAAGGTCTGCGGGTCGGCGATTTCGTCACGCGTCACCAGCCAGGGGCCGGTCGGTCCGAACGTGTCGCAGGATTTTCCTTTGGTCCATTGTCCGGTCAACTGCATCTGGAAATGGCGCTCGGACACGTCATTGACGATGCAATATCCGGCGACGTGGTCCAGCGCGTTTGCACGGTCAACATATTTGGCCGTCTTGCCGATCACCACGCCCAGCTCGATTTCCCAATCGGTATGCGTCGACCCGCGCGGGATCACCACGTCGTCATAGGGACCGACGATGGCCGAATTTGCCTTGAGGAACAGAATGGGATGTTCGGGAATGGCTGCGCCGGTTTCGGCGGCATGGTCCGAGTAGTTCAGACCAATGCACAGGAATTTTCCGATATTCCCGACGCACGGGCCGATCCGCGGGTTGCCCTCGACCAAAGGAAGGGCCTCGGGGTCCAGGCGGCGCAACCGGGCCAGGCTGGCATCATCCAGAGTGTCCCCCGAGATGTCCGCAACATGCGCCGAAAGATCCCTCAATCTGCCTTCGCCGTCCAACAGCGCCGGTTTTTCTGCCCCGGCATCTCCGTAGCGTACAAGTTTCATGTGCCCGACCCTCCACCGTCGTTTTTTTCTCCCCTGCGCCATATTGCCGAATGGGATGCGACGAAACCAAGATCACACCTCGAACATGGTGGTCAACCATTCGTCCGGATTGGATCTTCCAAAGCGGATTGAGCTATTCTCCGGCAAGACCCGGGTAGTGACGCATGCTGCAATTTGCAGCGTGCCGATTGTCAACGCGACGGGCAAGACCGCGCTTAATACCTTGAGTGTCGAGGAGATCACTGCCGGTCTGCAAGCCGGCTCGGAGGCAGTGCAGATGTTCCCAAATGGCTTGGCATCAACAAAGCAGGAGGTTGTTGCCAATATGTACAGGGGCTCAGAGAAAAGATCCTGGTGCCCCCACACGGACTCGAACCGCGGACCTACTGATTACAAATCAGTTGCTCTACCAGCTGAGCTATAGGGGCTCCGAATGTCGGTTACCGCCTCGCGTTACAGACTGCAAGCCTGAATCTCCAACTTGTTTGCCGGATCGTATCCGGCAAGACGCGTGGCCGGTCTCGAATTGCCCTGTAGGTTTGACCTCATCCCAAACAGACTGTACCCGATGAACAAAGACCGGAAACCGCAGGACCGCATCAGCAATGCATCTAGCCATTCATTCTGGCGCAGATTTCACCGACGAGGGCCTTCTGCTTCATGCCCTGCGCGCGAATTCCGACCTTCTGACCGATGTCGGCGTCGTGCTGTATGGACCGCGACGCTGTCGTCAGCTGTTCATGTCGCCCTTGCAAGACCTGGCCAACGGCCAAGTGGAGCCGGAAACCGTCGATCGACTTCGCAGCTTGATACCGGACGACATCGAGTATCAAAGAACCGTTTTGACATCCCCGGACTTCATCGGAGAGACTCCCACGGCCTTGAGGGATGGGCAATTCTATCCCTTGGCCGGTCAACGCGTGGCATTTCTCGAGCAAACCTTTGCGCCGGCCGGGATTGAGCTTTTTGTCGGCGTGAGGAACCCCGGAAGCTTCATCCCCAAGGTCCTGATGGCCTTGCCGCCCGAGGATCGGGCCGAAACCTTGGCAAACACCGATGTCAGTTGCCTGAGTTGGCTGACGATGATCGAGGACATCCGCGACCTCGCGCCGAACGTGGCCATCACCCTTTGGGCCAACGAAGATCTGCCGGTGATTTTCGGAGATATCGTCCGTGCCATCTGTGGCCTGCCTCGCGAAACGCCGATCGAGAACGAATTTGCGCTGCTGACATCGCTGTTGGACAATGAAGGCCGCGACAGGCTGGAAGAACTGATCCGGCCGGAAAACGCGGGTGAACGACCGGCCCTTCTGGCCGATCTTTCCGCCTTGTTCGAAGATCACGCGCTGCCGCATGAGGTTGAGGAAGAACTGGACCTGCCCGGGTGGAATACGGACATCGTCGAGGCCTTTACGGAACTGTATGCACAGGACCTTGCGCGGCTTAAATCCATGCCGGGCATACGTGTTCTGGGCCTCTGAGGCCCGCACCGCCCGGCATGGCACGCCGCGGCTACATGCCCAAAGCTTCCTTGTACATTTCCAACACCGCCTCTTCCTCGGCGATATCGTCCTTGTCGCGCTTGCGCAGCGCGATGACTTTACGCATGACCTTGGTGTCGTAACCGCGGGCCTTGGCCTCGGCCATCACTTCCTTTTGCTGATCCGCGATGTCTTTCTTTTCGGCCTCCAGACGCTCGAACCGCTCGATGAACTGGCGCAACTCGCCAGCGGTGACGCGATAGTTCGCTGCGGCCTGGTTTTCGGTCATGTCTTCCATTGGCGTCTCTCCCAAGTGGTGATTGGTGTTTCCGGCGTGACGGTCACCCTGCCGGATACATCGGGGCGGCAGCGGTCGCAAGAGACCAGCCAAGCCGTGACTTGTGCCGCCCCGGACGATCCGGTATCCGCAACTGCACGGCATGAAACACGAGGCGAGCCATGTTCGACTTTTTCATCTGGGGCGGCGCAAGCCTGTCCGTCGCGGGGCTTGCAGGCTTGGTCTGGTGCATCCTTCGCGTGATGAAGGCGCGCAGGTCAAACCTGTCGGATGACGAACTGCGCGCAACGGTCCAAGGCGTTCTCCCCTGGAACTTGGGCGCGCTGTTTCTATCCGTCATCGGTCTGATGCTGGTGATTCTGGGGATTTCCCTGGGCTGAAGGCCCTCTCAGATCGGCAGATTGTCGAATTTCGCCTCAAGGGCGTCCTCAGCCAAGGCGGCATCCAACAGGCGCAGCCGAGTCGGGACGGGCACGCCTTTCGCGCGCATGCGATCAATGACCTTGCTTACCGACGGCTGAAGGGCCAGGCGTGTTTCCAGGTTTGCCCCACGCAATTTTCTTTCCAACCTCGCGATCTCGGCAGAGAAATCATGTGCAGTCATCGGCATCCTCCCGCATGTTGCCAGCATCCCTGATATGGGGAGGGGCTTTGCGAACCGCCATCCAAGCCTCGGCCCTCTGGCAGGTTTTTGCGCATCGCGAGCCCCTCACCAAGAAATGATACCATGGATACTACACCATCATGACGCAACGGCCCTTGACGGACATCAAAAACGGTCTGACCCTAACCGACGCGTGAAAACTGGACAGAACCGGAAACGCAGCCTAAAGCTTCGGCATGGAAATTCGCCAAATCACGCCCCGCTATTCAGTTTCACCGCAGATCACGGTCGAGGACATCCCTGCGATCAAGGCTGCGGGTTTTGCAAAGGTCATCTGCAACAGGCCCAATGCCGAAGTGCCGCCGCACATGCAGTCCGACGTGATCGGACGCGCCATACGCGAGGCCGGACTGGAGTTCGAGGTGCTGGAACTGACTCATCAGACGATGACTCCGGTCAACGTGTCCCACCAGAAAACGCTGATCGAAAGCGGCCCCGGTCCGGTTCTGGCCTATTGCGCATCAGGTACGCGGTGCTCGGTTGTCTGGGCACTTGGGCAGACGGACAGCCTGCCGGTGGACGAGATTCTCGAAGCCACCCGCAAGGCCGGGTATGAACTTGAACAGCTCCGCCCGGCCTTGGAACAGATGCGCCCGACCGCCTGATCGCCGGACTTTCCCGTCAAGAAGACGAACGGGTCACGGGCAAGCCCGACAATTCCGAGATCTTCTCGGCCAGCTGATCCGTTCCGATCGCATCCAGGTCGTCGCGGTCCAGTTCGGACACAGACGTTTCCGAGACCAGAACGTCATGTACCGACTCGGATTCGTCCATCTGCAGGGGCTCTGATTTGTCAGGGCCGAACCTGTTCCCCGCATGCTCGACAAATGCCCCGGCATCCTTGGCCGAAACGGACGGGCTCACTGTTTTGCCAGTCAGACGCAGCGCGCGCATGCCGCCGCATTGGCCCAATCGGCCAGTGCCCACACGCGCCCGATCGATGGACACTACATCGATTTGCCCCAGCCTGGCCCCCGTCAGCGGTAGCACATCTCCGGCGCTCAACCCGGAGAGTTCCGCCAAGGGCAATTGCAACCGGGTGATCACGGCGTTCAGTTCCGCCCGCATGATGCCCGCGGCCTCGGCCAGAAGCTTCTCGGCGGGATTGCTGCGTGAATCGTCAGGGCCTGGACAGTCCGACGGATCGGGCAGCAGCATGACGGCCATCCCCTGCCGGGCACCTCGGCTCAGTTCGACGGTCAGCTCATATCGGCCGTATGCCTCCTGGACCAAGGCCAGGGAAACCGCCCTCAGATCCGCCGCGCGTGAGACGTATTCATACCCTGACAGGAGCGCGACATCCTGCGGATCCTCAAGCAATTCCGTCGCGCGGGCGAACATGCCGTCGATCAGCGGCGCGACGATTGCGGCATCGGTATCGGTGAAGGGGCGCGGCTCGGGCGGATCGGGCAAGACCTCGCCAATCGTCTGTTGCTGGATCGCAGCCGACACCAAACCCGGATCGAGTGCAACAGCTGCAAGGCGCTCCTCACCGGCAGCGACCAGCAGAAACAGCCAGCTTTCATCCAGCCCTTCGGTCAGGTTTTCGGCCTTACGGCCAGCCTGCTTTGCACCGATCACCGAAATCGCAAGGCGAAAACCTTCGACGGCGGACCGCGCCAGCGCCAAACGCAGAGCCCGCAGAACGGCTCGGGACGCCGCCATCGTACCACGCTGAGTCGCAGACAATTTGCGCGCCAGCACAGAGCTGACCGATTTCGACATCACATCGTTCCATCGTTTTGAAACACTTCGCCCTCAGGTCTACACCCCGGAACGTTACCAATGTCTTTAGGCTGACGTCATTGCGCCGCCTGCCGATGTGCCAGCGGCAAGCTGACCCGAAACGCCGCTCCGCCCTGGCCCGGCAGATAGACGATCTCGCCCCCCAGCCGCTGCATGATCTCGCGGCAGATCGCCAGGCCCAGCCCGGCGCCTCCGGCCTTGTCGAACCCCACACGCGCGAACTTCTCAAACACCATGGACTGCGCATCAGCCGGCACGCCGCTGCCATTGTCGACAAAATCGATCACGAGCTGCCCGCCCACATCATGGGCGGAAATGGTCAGCGTCGGCTCGGCGGCGTCGCAGTATTTCTGCGCATTCGAGATCAGGTTGATGAATACCTGCCCCAGCCGGTCCAGGTCAGTGTGCAGTGCAACGCGTTCGGAAGGCAGTGACCGACGCACTTTCAACCGCCGTTCGGCCCCAGCCAAAGCAGTGGACACCGCGCGGTCCAAAACCGTCCGCAGGCTGGCGTCGCCCATGTTCAGATTGACCTGCCCGTTTTCCAGCACGCTGAGATCCAGCAGATCATCCAGCAGGCGGGTCAGGCGCAGCGCCTCGTCATGGATGATGGTGGCGTAGTGGCGGGTTTCATCCGCACTCAGACCGTCGGTATCGCGCATGATCTCGGAAAACGCCCGGATCGAAGTCATGGGCGTGCGCAGTTCGTGGCTGACCTGCCCCAGAAAGGCATCCTTCTGCATTGAAATCTGAGTCAGCTTCTCATTCGCTTCCCGCAGCTTGCGGGCGGTCCGGGTGAGCTCGGCCGATTTCGCCTCGAGCTGGCTGGAGTATTCCAGCAGCTGAGCCGATTCGTCGGCCACCGCCAGAAGGTCCTCGACCGACACCGAAGACCCGCCCACGATCTGCCCGATCATTGCGTGGGCCGTCGCCGCGCCGACCGACCCGCTCAGCTCGCGCTCGAGCCGTTCGAGGAAGCCGGGCGTAGGCTCGGGCAGGCGGCCGCGAACGCCCTGGCGTTCGGCTTCGGCCTGAAAGAACTCCTGCGCGGGGGCTGCGCCAAGTATCCGCTGGGTCATGATCATCAGGTCTTCGCTCTGCGCCACCGATCCGGTCCAACCGCCGGGCGCCACCGAGTGGTCGAACACGTTGACGAACTGCGCGCCCTGAAGGCGTTCCAAAGGGCTAGGAAAGCTGAGCAGTGAAGCCACGCAGAAGGCCAGCGCGTTCAGCGACAGCGACCACAGAACCGTATGGGTCATCGGGTCCAGACCCTCCAACCCGAACAGGGCCTGCGGCCGCAGCCAACCCATGCCGAACGGGCCGTTTTCGATAACGGACGCGGACATGATGCCCCCGCCCATTCCCGGCAGCAGCAGCGTGTAGACCCACAGGCAGAACCCCACGCTCAGCCCGACCAACGCGCCGGTCCGGGTGGCGCCGCGCCAGAAAAGCCCGCCGACCAGCGCGGGCAGGATCTGCGAGATCCCGGCAAAGGCCACCAATCCGATCGAGGCCAGCGCCGCCCCGCCGCCGGACAGACGATAGTAGAAAAAGCCCAACGCCATGATCGCGGCGATCGAAATCCGGCGCGCCATGAGAACCACGTTGCGCACATCACCGGAAATCGAGCTTCGCCGCTCGCGCGTGTTCAGCCAGATCGGCATGACCACATGGTTCGACACCATCGTCGACAGCGCCATGGCGGTGACGATCACCATTGACGTGGCCGAGGAAAACCCGCCGATGAAGGACAGCATCGCAAGCCAGTCATTGCCCTGCGACAGGGGTACGGTCAGCACGAACAGATCGGGGTTTGACCCGGCCGGCAGCAGATCCAGCCCGACAACGGCGATGGGAACCACGAACAGGCTCATCAACAGCAGGTACAACGGAAAGGCCCAGGCGGCCGTACGCAGATGCGCCTCGTCGTCGTTTTCGACAACCATCACCTGGAACATACGCGGCAGGCAGACGAAGGCCGCAGCCGACAGGAAGGTGATCGTCATCCACCGCCCCGCATCCACATTCCAGCGCCCGATCTCCGAGGCGTCGATCCGCTCCATCATCGGAGTCACTCCGCCGGCAATGCCCCAGACGACGAAGATGCCCACCGCCAGCAGCGCAAACAGTTTGACCACCGATTCCAACGCAATGGCCGTGACCACGCCGTGATGTCGTTCGTTCGCATCGAGGTTGCGGGTGCCGAACAAAATTGCAAACACCGCCAGCCCGGCCGCCACCCAGAACACGCTGGCCCCTTCGCGGTATAGGCCCGACGGGTCAGCCTCGGCGAAGATCGAGAAGGACAACGTGATCGACTGCAACTGAAGCGCGATATACGGGGTGCCCCCCAGCACGGCTAGGATCGTGACGCAGATCGCCAGCGTGTTCGACTTGCCGTAGCGCGACGAGATCAGGTCGGCGATCGAGGTCACCCGCTGACTGCGCCCCACCCGCACAAGTTTGCGCAGGCCCCACCACCAGCTGATCATCACCAGGGTCGGACCAAGATAGATCGTGACGAATTCCAAACCCGACCGGGCCGCGCTGCCCACGGCGCCATAGAACGTCCAAGCCGTGCAGTAGATCGACAGCGACAGGGTGTAGATCAAGGGCGAGCGCAGCCAGCGGCCGCGTCCGGCCGCGGCCATCCGGTCGGCTGCGAAGGCGACGCCGAATAGCAGCACCACATAGCCCAGACAGACCAGGATCAGAATGTTCATGGTCGCCATGGGGCACCCTCAGAACTGGCGTCTTCACGCGCAGCCATGCGCCGCGCCGCCAGACCGAACAGGAAACTGACCGCGATCATCCCGGCCCAGCTGATGAAGATGTACAGCATGGCGGACGACAGTGGCATCCCCTGCCCCTCGACATCGGCGCGCGGCCACAACAACGGGATCACGACCAGAGCAGCGCCCAGAAAGGGCAGCATTCGCGCCGCATCCGCCAACCGGCGGCGGCGATAGCTTTGGCGCTCCAAAAAGACCGACGGGCGCGGCCCCTCTGCTGTCGGTCGCCCGGGGCCGGGCGCGCTCATGACCGCGACGCCTGTGCGTACAGGTCTCGTACGGCGGTCAGCACTTCGACATTCGAAAACGGTTTGGTCATGAACCGGCTGACCCCGGCCTTCTCGGCCATCTCGCGGTCGCGCGATTGTCCGCGGGCGGTCAGCATCAGGACCGGCAGCGCCTTCATGTCGGCGTGCTCGCGCAGTTCGCGCAGCACGTCCATGCCGCTTTTGCCGGGCAGCATCACGTCCAATATGACCAGATCGGGCCGCGCAGCCAGAATCGTCTCGACCGCGTTCCCACCTTCGGCATGGGTTTCCACCACCCACCCTTCGCGGGTCAGCAGAAACCGGATGGCCTCGGTGATGTTCGGCTCATCCTCGATCAAAAGAACCCTGCGGCTCATGTTGGTATTCCCTCCCCAAGACCGGCCGCGACGTTTGGCGGACGGTCGCATGCAGATTAAGCGGTGCGTCGCGAAACTGTCAAAAACCTTCACTCAGAATCGACGGCTCGCGCCGGGCGGCGCAGTCCGTCTTGGGGCAGATCCGGCAGCTTGCCCCGACCTGCACCTCTGCCCCTGACTGGGTCTTGTCGTCGCCCGGCGGCACCACCAGCATCACCGAGCGATAGACCGGCTCGCGTCCGAACCCCGAAACGGGCTGCGGCCAGGCGATGGCGAAACACTCGAACTCGGCGGCGCTGCGGCCCAGAAGGGTGACACGGCTGTGAACCGGCACCAAGGGCCGGTTCAACGCAGAGAACACGGGCCATAAAGGGCAGGCATCGCCGTGCCGGGGCATGGCGAAACCGGGGACATGCTTGAGCAGGATGATGCTGCCGGACGAATCGCACACCGCCAATCCCGCCGGTCGCGGCAACACATCCTCGGGCAGGAAGGCCAGCCGCCGCAGCACCGTGGCCAGATCGACCGAAAACCGCGCGGCAAGTGTCAGCGGATCCAGCCCATCCGCTTGCAGGGCCTCGCGCAGCCGGCCCAAAGGCATGGCCCGCGCGTCCTGCGCATATTGCTTCAGCACCTGCCGGACCAGCGACTTGGCCGCCGCCGACCGCAGACCATGCTGCACCATGTCATCGCCGTATTCACCGCCCTCCAGCTCGGGCAGGTGAAATCCGCGCTGGTCCAAAAAGGCCTCGACTTCCTCCATGGGCAATCCGCGCCGGTCGCCGGGACTTTCGCTTTGATCCAGATAGGCGACCAGGGCCTTCGAGCTTTCCGCCAGGCGCTCGGCATCCTGGTGCAGGTTGCGATGGAACCGGTCGCGCCACTCGGCATCCAGTTCGCCGGGTTCGGCCAGAATCGCGGCAGTCGAGCGGATCGCAGCTGCCGTCGACAGGACCTCGTGCATCGAGCCCGCCAGATGCGGGTCGTGGGTCAGCCGGTCCGACAGGGTCTCGACCGTACGTTCAAGCGACACCACACGACGGTGCATCTGGGCCAGCACACCGGCCCAGCCCGGAAACCGTCCGGCAAATTCGTCAAGCGAATCGATCTCGGCGCGTTGCCCCACCGCGTCGGCAGCGGCTTCGCGCAGGGCCGCGATCAGCGTGGCCTCGACCCCCTGGGTCAGCACCGACGGCTCGACCGAAAGTGCCGCCGCGATGTCGACCAGAAGCTTACCGCCGATTCTGCGCCGGTTGTGTTCGATCAGGTTTAGATAGGATGCCGAAATTCCCACCTGGCGCGCCAGCTGCGCCTGCTTCAGCCCGGAAATCTGGCGCCTCTCGCGGATACGACTTCCGGTCAACATATCTCTCACAATGATCTTCCTCCTCAGCTGATGCCCGGCAAGCACACCGCTCCAAGACAGGTTTTGCTGATACCTGCCTTGATTTAAAGGGGTTACGCGAGTGTTTTCAAACCTGATTTACAGGATTTACTCAATTCCTGCCGAAGTCTTGCGACGCGTGGGCAACTCTCTCCTTCAATTCGGCCGAAAATCCCGCCACCATACCGGCATGAGCGATCCCGCATTCGAATATGCGCCCATCGGCCTGGTCGAACTTGAGAACCGGATCATCCGGCGCTGCAACCTGCAATTCGCCCGCACCTTCGGCGGCGAGGAGACCGACTATCGGAACATGCCGTTGCTGCATCTCTACCCTTCGGTCGCCGATTGGGAGAGGATAGGCGCCCGCAGCCTGCAGGTGATGCGCGACACGGGATATTACTCCGATGAGCGGGTGATGCGTCGCCGCAATGGCGACCTGTTCTGGTGCCGGGCACGCGGGCGCTCGCTGACGCCCGACGACCCGTTTCGCCATGGAATCTGGAGCTTTTCCGACATTTCCGAAGAGCGCCCACTGGTCGAGCTGACCAAGCGCGAACGCGAGGTTGCCATCCTGTCGTGCCGCGGCCTGTCGGCCAAGGAGATCGGCGCCGAACTTGGGCTCAGCTACCGCACCATCGAGGCCTATCGCGCTCGGCTTCTGGAAAAGTTCGGCGCCCGCAAGCTGCCTGAATTGGTGGCCAAGCTATCGGGCACCCCACTTTAGCCGACGCTGTGCTGGCGTTTCATGGCCGAACCCAGCCCAGACTGCGCTTTTCATGGCCGTCGCGTTGCCCTATAACGCAGCGTAATTGAGCAAAGCCCGCGCAGACAGACGGGCCATAGGGGAACCTTCGAGGACACTCATGACAGATACCAGACACGAAGCGGATGTGGCGTTCATCAAGGCATTGGCTGAATTGCTGCGCGAAAACGATCTGACGGAACTGCAGGTCAAACGGGAATATGGCGAGGAAGACAGCCTGAACGTGCGCGTCAGCCGTGTCGCTCCGGCGCCCGCGGCACCGGTTCAGGTGGCGGTACCGGCCGCTGCCCCGGCGGCGCCCGCTGCTCCGGCGGCACCGGCCGCCGCCCCGGCCGAGGCCGCCACTCCGGCCGACGATCCGGCCAGCCACCCCGGTGCCGTCACCTCGCCCATGGTCGGCACCGTCTACATGCAGCCCGAACCGGGCGCGGCCCCGTTCGTGACCGTGGGCGCATCGGTTTCCGAAGGCGACACGCTGCTGATCGTCGAGGCGATGAAGACTATGAACCACATCCACGCCCCCAAGTCGGGCACCGTCAAACGCATTTTGGTCGCCGACGGCGACGCGGTGGAGTTCGGCACACCTCTGGTCATCATCGAGTAAGGCGGGCCCATGTTCGACAAGATCCTGATTGCCAACCGAGGCGAGATCGCCCTGCGTGTGATCCGTGCCGCGCGCGAGATGGGGATTGCGACGGTCGCGGTGCATTCGACCGCCGACAGCGACGCCATGCATGTGCGCATGGCCGACGAATCCGTCTGCATCGGCCCGGCACCCAGCCCGCAAAGCTATCTATCCATTCCCGCCATCATCTCGGCTTGCGAGATCACCGGCGCGCAGGCGATCCATCCCGGCTATGGCTTCCTCTCTGAAAACGCCGATTTCGTGCAGATCGTCGAAGACCACGGCATCACCTTCATTGGCCCCACTGCGGAACACATCCGCATCATGGGCGACAAGATCACCGCCAAGGATACGATGAAGGAACTGGGCGTGCCTTGCGTGCCCGGCTCGGACGGAGGTGTGCCCGATCTGGCCACGGCCAAGCGGATCGGTGAAGAAATCGGCTATCCGGTCATCATCAAGGCCACCGCCGGCGGCGGCGGGCGCGGAATGAAGGTTGCCCAGACCGCCGACGAGATGGAAAGCGCGTTCATGACCGCACGGGCCGAGGGCAAGGCTGCCTTCGGCAATGACGAGGTCTATATCGAGAAATACCTGACGACGCCCCGCCACATCGAGATCCAGGTCTTTGGCGATGGCAAGGGCAACGCGGTCCATCTGGGCGAGCGCGACTGCTCGCTGCAGCGGCGCCACCAGAAGGTGTTCGAAGAGGCCCCAGGCCCCTGCATCACCCCCGAGGAGCGCGCGCGCATCGGCAAGATCTGCGCCGAGGCAGTTGCCAAGATCAACTATATCGGCGCCGGTACGATCGAGTTCCTCTATGAGAACGGCGAGTTCTATTTCATCGAGATGAACACCCGCCTGCAGGTGGAACACCCCGTGACCGAGGCCATCTTCGGCGTCGATCTGGTGCGCGAGCAAATCCTTGTAGCCGCGGGCGAGCCCATGTCCTTCGGTCAGGACGACCTCAAGATCAACGGCCATGCAATCGAGGTGCGGATCAACGCGGAAAAACTGCCCAACTTCTCGCCTTGCCCGGGCAAGATCACGGCCTACCACGCGCCGGGCGGCTTGGGTGTGCGGATGGATTCAGCCCTGTATGACGGGTACTCGATCCCGCCCTACTACGACTCTCTGATCGGCAAGCTGATCGTGCACGGCCGCGACCGCCCCGAAGCCCTGGCGCGCCTGAACCGGGCCCTGGGCGAACTGATCGTGGACGGCATCGACACCACCATTCCGCTGTTCCGCGCCCTGCTGCAAGAGCCCGACATCCACAGCGGCGACTACAACATCCACTGGCTGGAGCACTGGCTTGCGGAGAACATGTCCCAGTAATTCAGGCCGCCCGGAGAAATGCTCTCCGGGCGCCTTTCGCTCGGGCTCCGCATGAGCCTGACGCCCGACCTTCTGCTGCATGGCTATTCCGTCGGCATCTTCCCGATGGCCGAGCATCGAAACGATCCGGAGCTTTTCTGGGTCGATCCTCGGCTGCGCGGCGTGTTCCCTCTGGACGGGTTCCATATTTCGCGCAGCCTGCGTCGACGCATCCGCAACTGTGGCTTCTCCGTCACCGTCAACCGCGATTTCCAGGCCGTCGTGGACGGCTGCGCCGACCGGGCCGACACCTGGATCAACGGCCAACTCCGCCGCCTGTATGCGCAGCTGCACGAGACGGGCCACGCCCATTCACTGGAATTGTGGGAGGGCGACACTTTGGTCGGCGGTGTTTTCGGTGTGACGCTGGGGGCGGCCTTCTTCGGGGAAAGCATGTTCTCACGCCGCAGGGACGCATCAAAAATCGCACTGGCCTATCTGGTCGACCGACTGCGCCAGACAGGGTTTCAGCTGTTCGACACGCAATTCCTGACCGCGCACCTGGCGTCATTGGGGGCGATTGAGGTTCCCCGGCACGAATATCGCAGGCTTCTGGATCAGGCCACCGCCGGCAGCGCTGATTTCACCGCACCGCTGTCACAAACGCCTCAGGGCGTGATACAGCGGATCACCCAGACGTCGTAACGGGAATGGTCCAAGGCGTTCAGCGCGGGCGACGTCGCGATCATCCAGCCATCGAACAGCTGTTCGGCCTCGCCCTTTTCCCAGATCGTCAGAAAGGCAAAGGCGTCGCCGGTCGGGTTCTCGGTCGGATACCGGCAATCCCCCAGCGCCACATCCAGCCCGAAGATCGAGGCCGTCTCGCCGGGTTTCATCTGCACGTCGACAGTCTGGCCATTGACCTTGTCCAGCCCACGCAGCAGAGCCCCGGCCCCTGAGGTGACCTTCTGCTGTGCCTGGGCCGCGCCGGCCGCCAGCAGCACAAACAGGGCCGCACGCATCATCATTCGGCGCTGTCCCCGGCCACGAACTTGACCAGCAACGAGATCAGACTGACCGCGCCCTGCGTGTCCTCGATCTGATCGCCGGGCTCGAAATAGAACGGCGAACCACCGGGCATGACTTCGACGAAGTTGCCACCCAGAAGGCCCTCGGACGAGATCACGATGGCGCTGTCATCGGGGATCTGAATGTCATCAGCCACCGAGATGGTGGTATCGGCGCGGTAGGTTTCCGCGTTCAGCTTGACGTTCGTGACCGTACCGATCTTGACCCCGGCCAGCCGTACATCGGTGCCCACGCCAACCCCTTCTAGCGACCGGAACGAGGCGCCCAGTTCATAGCCAGAGGTATCCTGAGACCAGCCGGTCGACTGGCTGGCATAAACGCCAAAGCCGATGGCGAAGGCCAGCACGACGCCGCCGACCAGAACTTCGGTCATGTTGTGGGTCGACATCTATGCCTCGCTTATTCCGGGCGCCATGCCTCGTAATCCTTGCGCTCCACCGGTTCGGGGCGGCGCAGGGATCCGGCCGGCACATAGGCCATCGGCGTGCCTGTCAGGTTTTCCTGATGCGGTTTCTCCCACGACTTGTGGCGTAGCGGTTTTTCGGTGGGCGGCTCGTCCCATGTCCGGTGCAGCCAGCCATGCCATTCTGGATCGATTCGGCTGGCTTCGGCCTCGCCGTTGAAGATCACCCAGCGCTGGCTGTCATCCGCATTGCGATAGAACACGTTGCCCTGATCGTCCTCGCCAACCTTGATCCCCTTGCGCGCGGTGTAGATCTGGGTGTTCAGGGTTGCTCCGTTCCACCAGGTCACGGCCCGCAATAGAGTGTTCAGGATTCCCATCGGCTGCCTCCGGCATTTCTGTCCCCGCAGATATGGACCAAACCCACGCAGAGGTCCAGTGCCACAAAGACCGCACCCATCATGTCGGCAGCAAGGCCGTCACCTCGATTTCGATCCGGTATTTCGGGTCGATCAGGCCACATTCGATCATCGTGGCCGCCGGCGGGTTTGGCCCGAAGGTGTCGGCAAGAATGGGCCAGCAGGGCGCGAACTCGGTGCGGTCCGGCAGCATGTAGGTCACGCGGACCACGTCGGCAAACGATGCTCCGGCCTCGGACAGCGCCTTGCCGATGACCTCCAGGGCCGAGCGGCATTGATCGACAACGTCATCGCCCTGCCCCACGGTACCGGCCACATGCACCCAGCCGCCGGCGACCACGGCCCGGCAATAGCCGACCTTCGCCTCGAACTCGCCCCCCGAGGAAATTCGCCGAATCGTCATTTTGCCCTCATACGAAAACGGCGCGGACAATGCCGCGCCGCAGGTTTTCCAATTTCACGTGGATCAGCCTGCCGATACCGTTTCCGGCTCGGCGTCGGCATAGATGATCAGCGGCTGCGCGTCCGAGGTCACCGCCTCTTCGTTCACGACCACCTTGGTCACGTTCTTCATGCCCGGCAGTTCGAACATCGTGTCCAGCAGGATGTCTTCCAGAATCGAGCGCAAACCTCGCGCACCCGTCTTGCGCTCGATCGCCTTCTTGGCGATTGCCTTCAGCGCGTCGTCGGTAAAGTCCAGCTCGACGTTTTCCAGCTCGAACAGGCGCTGATACTGCTTGACCAGCGCGTTCTTGGGCTTGGTCAGGATAGTGACCAGAGCGTCCTCGTCCAGATCCTCGAGCGTGGCCAGAACCGGCAAACGGCCGACGAATTCCGGGATCAGACCGAATTTCAGCAGATCCTCGGGTTCCAGATCTTGGAAGATCTCGCCCACGCCGCGTTCGTCATTGTCGCGCACATCGGCGCCAAAGCCCATGGCCGAACCCTTGCCACGCTGCGCGATGATCTTGTCGAGGCCCGCGAATGCGCCGCCGCAGATGAACAGGATATTGGTGGTGTCCACCTGCAGGAATTCCTGCTGCGGGTGCTTGCGGCCGCCCTGCGGCGGCACGCTGGCCACGGTGCCTTCCATCAGTTTCAGCAGCGCCTGCTGCACGCCCTCGCCCGAAACGTCTCGGGTAATCGAGGGGTTTTCCGACTTGCGGGTGATCTTGTCGACCTCGTCGATATAGACGATGCCGCGCTGCGCGCGTTCGACATTGTATTCGCTGGCTTGCAGCAGTTTGAGGATGATGTTCTCGACATCCTCGCCCACGTAACCGGCCTCGGTCAGCGTGGTCGCGTCGGCCATGGTAAACGGAACGTCCAGAATCCGCGCCAGAGTCTGCGCCAGAAGGGTCTTACCGCAGCCCGTCGGGCCGATCAGCAGGATGTTCGACTTGGCCAGTTCGATGTCACTGCCGGCCTTCTGCGCGTGGTTCAGGCGTTTGTAGTGGTTGTGCACCGCTACCGACAGCACGCGCTTAGCCCGTGCCTGGCCGATGACATAATCGTCCAGAACCTCGCAGATATCTTTGGGCGTCGGAACGCCGTCGGTGGATTTCAGCCCGCTGGCCTTGGTTTCCTCGCGGATGATGTCCATGCACAGTTCGACGCATTCATCGCAGATGAATACGGTCGGACCAGCAATCAGCTTGCGCACCTCGTGCTGGCTCTTGCCGCAGAAGCTGCAATAGAGCGTGTTCTTGCTGTCACCGCCTGAATTCGTCGCCATGATCTACCTTTCGGGCTTCATCCCTGCGGCCCCGTGCGGACCGCGCTTGCCACCTTGGACCGAGCTTAGGCCAGCGCCAAGGCAGCTACAATCTCAAAATCGTACCCCGCACCTGTGGGTGCGGGGTTTCCGCATCACGCTTCGTCGGGCTCGGCCTTCGTCCGGCTTTCGACGATTTCATCGATGTGGCCCCATTCCTTGGCCTCTTCCGGGCTCATGAAATTGTCACGATCCAGCGCCTTTTCAATGGTCTTTTTCGACTGTCCGGTATGCTTGGCATAGATATCGTACAGGCGATCCTTCAGCTTTTGCGTCTCGGCCGCGTGAATCATGATGTCGCTGGCCTGACCCTGATAGCCGCCGCTGGGCTGGTGCACCATGATGCGGCTGTTGGGCAGCGCAAAACGCATCCCCTTCTCGCCCCCGGCCAGCAGAACCGACCCCATCGAGGCTGCCTGGCCGATCACCAGGGTCGAACATTTCGGCTTGATGTACTGCATTGTGTCGTAGATGGCCAACCCGCTGGTCACCACGCCACCTGGCGAGTTGATGTAGATCGAGATTTCCTTGTTCGGATTCTCGGCCTCGAGGTGCAGCAGCTGCGCGACGATCAGATGACTCATCCCGTCGTGGATCGGGCCATTGATGAACACGATCCGCTCCTTGAGAAGGCGCGAGAAGATGTCATAGGCGCGCTCTCCGCGGCTGGTCTGCTCGACGACCATCGGGACGAGCGTGTTCATGTAGGTGTCAACTGGATCGAACATTCGGAACCTGCCTGATTTGCTATGGACCGGGACCATACCCGGAAAGACGTTACACGAGTCTTAGTGTCGGCGCCGAGGGGCTGCAAGGGGTCAGCCGCGCCAGAGTTCGCGATGCGGACATGACCGCCAATCTACGTTGCCCGTATGCCATCCTCTGCAATCCGCGCAACAGGCCGAACTGCCCAGGCTGCTTGTGCTCGCATTACAAGATTGCGAAGCGTTCTTGTGGAAATTCCCGATTACTAAGTGTAAAGGACCGCCAGCAATACCCATGGAGCCTTGGGCACGCCGCCCTCGTCGAGTTACAGTCAAAAAGGTCAAACAGGATGACGCTTCCCAAGCTTTCTTCGGACATGTCCAACGAAGAAATGGACCGCATGGCAGAAAACGCGGCCCGTGCGGCGAGTTTTCTGAAAGCCATAAGCCACGAAGGGCGGCTGATGATCCTGTGCCATTTGGCCTCGGGCGAGAAATCCGTGACCGAACTCGAAGAACTGCTGTCCGCACGACAAGCCGCCGTGTCCCAGCAACTGGCGCGTCTGCGCTTCGAGGGGCTGGTGGTTCCCCGCCGCGAGGGGAAAGCCATTTACTATAGCCTGGCCGACGACCGTCCGCGCAAGATGATCGAAACGGTGTACGAGTTGTTCTGCTCGGACCAATGATTGATGCCGAAACCGGCATTCGATCAGGATCCCCGCCGCGAAAGATGCTTGTGCAGAGAGGTGGTTCGGTTTGTTTGAACCGTTTCGTAGGTTGGTTTTCCGCTCGGTTATGCCGCCGCGATTGGTGACGACGGGTTGAGATATGCCTGATCGGGTGTCTGCATTTCCAACGATGAATGCGGTCTCCGCGTGTTGTAAAATATCAGGTACCGGTGACCCTCCCCCAAAGAAGTGATCCGCCGTTATGTTTAGGAAAACGGAGAATCGGCAAGGCAACGGGGAGACACAAGCCGGAAGAAATTGTCACGGTGTGAGGGGACCGTGGCCCGAGTGGGGCCGCGCAAGCCCCAATCACACGGCAGGTTGAGGTGCTTGTCGGCCATTCTCAAGCAACCGAGGTGGCGGGTTCAAGAAAATTCAGCATAATGACCACACACACATTGGCACCCGGGCCTGAAACTGAAAAATGGATACCAAATGCTAGGAAGAAGGTCATTTAGACGCGCCAAATGGCCAAAATTTTCTGGTTATTTCACCTCAACTCCGGCCTTCCCCCATCAACCACATTTTGAATGACCGCAGCTTGCGCAGGTCATGCAGCCTTCGATCATGCGCATCTCATACTGACCGCAGGACGGGCAGGCCTTGCCGCGGGGAGCGTCCATATTGACCACCTGCGCCTGCGGGTCGGATTTCAGTCCCATCCCTTCCCCCTCAAGGAACCCGATCGCAATCATGTGTTGCTCGATCACGCCACCGATCGCCGCCAGGATCGAGGGGATGTACTTGCCCTGCACCCAGGCCCCGCCGCGCGGGTCGAACACGGCCTTCAGTTCCTCGACCACAAAGGACACGTCGCCACCGCGTCGGAACACGGCCGAGATCATCCGGGTCAGGGCCAGCGTCCAGGCGTAATGCTCCATGTTCTTCGAGTTGATGAACACCTCGAACGGACGCCGCCGACCACCGATGACGATGTCGTTGATCGTCAAATAGATCGCGTGCTCGCTATCGGGCCATTTCAGCTTGTAGGTCGACCCTTCCAGCGACTGCGGCCGGTCCAGCGGTTCGGACATGTAGATGACATCGCCGCCATCCACCTCGTGCGGCGCATCCGCGCTTTCACCTGGCACCTTGTCGTCGCTTTCCGAAACGGTCAGCACCGAACCTGTCACGTCGTTCGGGCGATAGGTCGTGCAGCCTTTGCAGCCCCGATCCCAGGCTTGCATGTACACGTCCTTGAAAGCATCGAACGCGATGTCCTCGGGGCAGTTGATCGTCTTCGAGATCGAGCTGTCGATCCATTTCTGCGCGGCAGCCTGCATCTTGACATGCTCGGCCGGGGTCAGGGTCTGGGCGTTCACGAAATAGTCGGGCAGTTCGACGTCGCCGAACTTGTCGCGCCACATCTGAACGGCATAGTCCACCACCTCTTCCTCGGTGCGCGAGCCGTCCTTCTGCAGCACCTTGCGGGTGTAGGCATAGGCAAAGACCGGCTCGATCCCCGACGACACATTGCCCGCATACAGAGAGATCGTCCCCGTCGGCGCGATCGAGGTCAGCAAAGCGTTGCGGATGCCGTGTTCGCGGATTGCCTCGCGGACATCGTCATCCATCTGCTGCATGGTGCCGCTGGCCAGGTATTTCTCGGCATCGAACAGGGGAAAGGCCCCTTTTTCCTTGGCCAAGTCCACCGACGCCAGATACGCGGCACGGGCGATCGCGTGCAACCAGCGCTCGGTCTGACGCGCCGCCTCGTCCGAGCCATAGCGCAGGCCCAGCATCAACAGCGCATCCGCAAGCCCGGTCACGCCCAGACCGATACGACGCTTGGCCTGCGCCTCGGCGGCCTGCTGCGGCAGCGGGAATTTCGAGGCATCCACCACGTTGTCCATCATGCGAACGGCCGTGGCGACAAGCTCCTGCAATGCCGCCTCGTCCAGACGGGCGGCGTCTTCGAACGGTGCTGACACCAGCCGCGCTAGGTTGATCGAACCCAACAGACAGGCGCCATAAGGCGGCAGTGGCTGCTCTCCGCACGGGTTGGTGGCGGCGATGGTCTCGCAATAGCTCAGGTTGTTGGCCTGGTTGATCCGGTCGATGAAGATCACGCCCGGCTCGGCATAGTCATAGGTGGCCTGCATGATCTTGTTCCACAGGTCGCGGGCCTGAACCGTGTGATAGACCTTGCCGTCAAAGACCAGATCCCACGAGGCATCGGCCTTGACCGCGTCCATGAAAGCATCCGTCACCAGAACCGACATGTTGAACATGCGCAGGCGGGCCGGGTCGGATTTGGCGGTGATGAACTGTTCGATATCCGGATGGTCGCAGCGCATGGTCGCCATCATCGCGCCCCGGCGCGAGCCCGCCGACATAATGGTGCGGCACATGGCATCCCACACATCCATGAACGACAGCGGCCCCGAGGCATCGGCGGCCACCCCGTGCACATCCGCGCCGCGCGGCCGGATGGTCGAGAAATCATAGCCGATCCCCCCGCCCTGCTGCATGGTCAGCGCAGCCTCTTTCAGCATGTCGAAGATACCGCCCATGCTGTCGGGGATCGTGCCCATGACGAAACAATTGAACAGGGTCACCTGCCGCGCGGTGCCTGCTCCGGCTGTGATCCGCCCGGCGGGCAGGTATTTGAAATCCTCAAGCGCTTCATAGAACTTCTGTTCCCAGTGCGCGGGGTCCTTTTCCACCCGTGCCAGATCGCGCGCAATCCGCCGCCACGTATCTTCGACCGACTTGTCGATCGGCGTGCCATCCGCTTTCTTGAAGCGGTATTTCATGTCCCATATCTGCTCGGCGATGGGGGCGGCAAAGCGGCTCATAAGAGTTCCTATACGTTGTGCTGGGCTAGTGGAGCCTCACCATATATGACATTCAACATGCCATTCCAGCAAAAATGGTTGGGGCTTTGCCGATTGACCATTTGCCGTTTGATAGGCAGAATCAGATAGATTCTATCTTGACCCTTTCGGGAACAGGATAGGTGGTGGAGATGGAGGGTCTCGAACCCTCGGGGCGTCGGCTGGGAAGACCTCACCCCGCACCATGCCATCCCCAACTGATTGGCGCCCCGTTTATTCGGGGTGCCAGCATCTTCAGCCTATCGGTCTGTTTGTGGTTCCCCCTGTTCGCTTGATTGCCGCATTGATTCTGATTCCCTGTATTGAAAGAGGCACCCAGAATAGACGCTGCCCCCTGCAAACCACAACAGCTTGATAGCGCGCAAAGGTAAGCTACAATATAAAGGTAGTCCATTGGACGACTCTGTGGGAAAGCTGTGGATAAGTACATCAACCTCGTGAAACTCTCGGTCGGGTCCGAGAGCGTGGACAGCCTGATCGCCTGGCAGGACAGCTATCGCCGGCGCTTTGCGGACGGCCTGCCCCGCCACATCACCCGCATGTGGCCCAAGCGGGAAGCCGAGATTCTGAACGGCGGGTCGATCTTCTGGGTCATCAAGGGTGTCATCCAGTGCCGCCAGCGCATCTTGCGGCTGGACGAGGTGACGGGTGAGGATGGCATCCGCCGCTGCGCCATCGTGCTGGACCCGCAGGTCCACCGCACCCAGGGCGCGCAGAAACGGCCGTTTCAGGGATGGCGGTATCTGAAACCCGAGGACAGCCCCGCAGGCCTGCCCGAAAGCCGCGCGCAGGACGACGCCCTGCCCGAGGATCTGAACCGCGCGCTGGCCGAGATCGGCGTGCTCTGACCTCAGCCCAGACGGCGCAACACTTCTGCCAGGGCGGCCTTTTCCGCGGCGCCGTACTCCGCAACCCGGCTGCGCCACAAAGTGGCCTGCGATTGCAGGATCAACCCATCTGACAGTATCTTGAGGTGGTTGGCGCGCAGGGTCTCACCGGTCGAGGTGATGTCGGCGATCGCCTCGGCGGTTTCGTTCATCACCGTGCCCTCGGTCGCCCCCTGGCTGTCGACCAGCGTATAATCGGCAACCCCGAAATCGGTCAGGAACTCTCGTACCAGACGGTGGTATTTGGTGGCGATCCGCAGGCGGTGCCCGTGCGTGGCCCGAAAGGCGGCGGCGGCGGCGTCCAGGTCATCCAGCGTCTCGACATCGACCCAGCAGGCCGGAACCGCGATCACCAGATCGGCCTGGCCAAAGCCCAGCGGTGCGATTTCTTCGACCTGCTGTTCCCAGCGTGGCAGTTTCTCGTGCACCAGATCGGTGCCGGTCACACCCAGATGAATACGGCCAGCGGCCAGTTCGCGCGGGATCTCTCCGGCCGACAGCAGGATCAGCGAGACATCCTCGATCCCGTCCACCTTGCCGGCATATTCCCGGTCGGACCCGGCGCGCGACAGCTCGATCCCGTGGCGGGCGAACCAGGCAAAGGTTTTCTCCATCAGCCGCCCCTTGGACGGCACGCCCAGCTTAAGGGTCATTGGCCCGCCTCCTCGATTTCCAGCATCAGGTCGGGGCGCAGCACGCCCCCCACGGCCGGGATCTCAGCCCCGTTGCCCAGCCGCCGCGTCAGCGCGTCATAGCGCCCGCCGGTGGCGATGGGCGGCAGGTCGGGGCGGCGCTCGGCGTAGAAGCCGAAAACGAACCCGTCGTAATATTCCATCGAGGTGCGCCCATACGAGGCCTCGAAATCCAGCTTGCCGACATCGACGCCACGCGCTTGCAGGGCGGCGATCCGCGCCTCGAGCCGGTCCAGCGCGGGGGTGATCTGGGGCAGATCGACCGCGATGTCGCGCAGATGCTCCAGCGCATAGGGCATGGTCTCGCGCACGCCCAGCAGCGCGTCCAGCCCGGCCATCTCCGTGTCTGAAATCGGCGGTGTGTCGCGGTCGGCGCGCAGGGCGTCGATGCGGGCGGCGATCTCGGCCGGTCGGCGCTTGCCGATCATCGGCGCGTCGCATGCCATCGGGTCGGCCGCAGCGAGCAACGCGGCGCGGTGGTCCGGCTCGGGCTTGCGGCCCGCGAACCGGTCCAGCAGAGCCCGGAACCGACGCGGTCGCCACAGATGGCGCATCAGCGCAGCCTTGCGTTGGTCGGAGGTGCGCAGGCCTTGTACTGCAGCGGTCAGAATGCCGATGTCACCGGTCGCCGCGCGCAGCGGCAGGCCCCGCAATTGCAGGGCAAACAGCGAGAACACCTCGGCATCGGCGCCTGCCGGATCGTCGCGGTCAAAGACCTCGTAGCCAACCTGGATGTATTCATTGGCGCGGTCGGGGTCGTGTTCCTGACGGCGGAACACCTCGCCCGAATAGGTATACCGCGCCGGTTCGGCCCCGTCGCGCATGTGCATCTGCACCACCGGCAGGGTGAAATCCGGGCGCAGCATCTGTTCGCCACGCAGCGCGTCCGAGGTGACATAGGCGCGCGCGCGGATATCCTCGCCATAAAGGTCCAGCAGCGTCTCGGCCGATTGCAGCAGCGGCGTGTCGACGACCTGCGCCCCGGCGGCCTCGAAACGCACGCGCATCATCGCGGCCCGGACCTGGATCTGGGATCGGTTGGGCATGGCTCAGTCCTGACTGTCCAGCATCTCGCGCACCTTGGCGACCAGATCGCCGCGCGGTACCTCGAACTGGCTGGGGCGCTCCTTCCATTCCTCAAGCGTGGCGCTCTCGGCGATCTTGGCGCCCAGGATCAGGTCCTTGATCTGAACAACGCCGCGGTCCTTCTCGTCCCCGCCCTCGATCACCGCGACGGGCGAGTTCCGCTTGTCCGCGTATTTCAGTTGATTGCCGAAATTCTTGGGGTTGCCCAGGTAGACCTCGGCTCGGATGCCGGCATTGCGCAGTTCGGCCACCATCGCCTGATAGTCGGCCATGCGGTCCCGGTCCATCACGGTCACGACGACCGGCCCGGTGTCATGTGACTTGATCCGCCCTTTCTCGCGCAGCGCGGCCAGCAACCGGTCGACCCCGATCGATACACCGGTCGCGGGCACTTCCTGCCCGGTGAAGCGCTTGACCAGATCATCATAGCGCCCGCCGCCTGCGACGGAACCAAATTGCCGCTTGCGACCCTTTTCATCGAAGATCTCGAAGGTCAGCTCGGCCTCGTAGACCGGACCGGTGTAGTATCCCAGCCCTCGCACGACCGAGGGGTCGATCTGGATGCGATCGGCGCCATAGCCTCCCGCAGCCAGCAATTCGCCGATCTGCTCCAGCTCGGAGATGCCTTCAGCGCCGATCTTGCTGTCACCCACGGCCGCGCTCAGGTTGGCCAGCGTTCCGGCGGCGTCATCGGCTTTCGAGGTCAGGAAGGCGATCACCGGCTCGGCCTGATCGTTGGACAGACCCACGCCCTCGATAAACGCGCCCGAGGCGTCCAGCCGACCCTTGGTCAGCAACTCGCGCACGCCCTGCTCGCCCACCTTGTCAAACTTGTCGATGGTGCGCAGAACGTCATCGCGCGCCGCCGCGTCCGCGCCCAAGCCCATGGCCTCGAGCACGCCGTTGAGGACCTTGCGGTTGTTGACCCGCACCAGATAGTCGCCGCGCGGGATGCCCACGGTCTCCAGCGTGTCAGAGAGCATGGCGCAGATTTCGGCATCGGCGGCCATGCTGGCCGTTCCCACAGTATCCGCATCACACTGATAGAACTGGCGATATCGCCCCGGACCCGGCTTTTCGTTGCGCCAGACCGGACCCATCGCATAGCGGCGATAGGGCGTGGGCAAGTCGTTGCGATGTTGGGCATAGACCCGGGCCAGCGGCGCGGTCAGGTCATAACGCAGCGCCATCCAGTCGCCGTTGCCGCCCTCGTCAAACTCCTGCCAGGCAAAAACGCCTTCGTTCGGGCGATCGACGTCGGGCAGGAACTTGCCCAGCGCTTCGACCGTTTCCACGGCGCTGCTTTCCAGCGCATCAAACCCATAGCGATGATAGACGTCCGCAATCGTCCGCAGCATCTCGGTGCGCTGCGTGACTTCCTGGCCGAAATAGTCGCGGAACCCTTTCGGCGTGACGGCCTTGGGGCGGGGCTGTTTCTTGGGCTTGGCCATGTGGGGCGTCCTTGGGATTTCATCACTTGCGCGCGCGGTCTATCCCATGGTCTGGGTCGGGGCAAGCCAGCGCTGGCATTGCGTGCGCCACAGCGGTATGACCGCACCAGATCACAGGAGCCCCAGCGATGCAGCATCTGGAAGAGAAAATCGCCCACCTGACCCGCACCGTGGATGACCTGAGCATGGTCGTCGCCAAGCAGCAGGACGAGATCGATCGCCTGACCCGCCACGTCGCGATGCTGATGCAGCGTGAAGCCGAACGCGCGCAGGAGGGGTCCGGCGGGGTCATTCTGGGCGACGAACGCCCGCCGCATTACTGAAGGTGCGTCAGACCTCCTGCACGTCCATCACGCCATCGAGCGATTTGATCGCACCCTTGATCTGCGGGTTGATGGGGAAATCCTGCCCCAGATCCATCTCGACTTCGCCCGGCAGGCCCGGGTCCATCAGGCACAGGTGAACCGGCCCCTTCGCGGCATTTCGGGCCGCCCCCGCCGCGTCCTGCAAAACCCGTGCCACGGTGGACACCACCTGCGGCTGATCGACGAAGATGCGCAGACCCGTTGCCCCGGCCTCGGCCACCACCGAATCCGCCGGACCGACCGAGCGCGCCAGCAGCTTCAGCTGGTCGGCCTCCATCGTGGCTTCGGCCGTCAGCACGACCTGCGCGCCGGTTTCCAGATACTCGCGTGATTTCTCCAAGGTTTCCGAGAACAGCGTCACCTCGTATGCCCCCGTCGGGTCGGACAGCTGGGCAAAGGCGAACCGATTGCCCTTGGCCGATTTCCGTTCCTGTCGTCCGGCGACCACACCGGCCATCTTGGCGATCAACGGACCCGAGCGTGCCTTTTCGGTGACCTCGTCCAGCGTCATCACCTGCTTGCGTTTCAGGGCGGGCATGTAGTCGTCCAGCGGGTGGCCGGAGAGGTAGAAGCCGATGGCCTTGAACTCCTCGCTCAGGCGTTCCGCGGGCAGCCAGTCTGGCGATTTCGACAGGCGCGGTTCGGGCAGATCGTCGCCCGCCTCGCCGAACAGTGAGACCTGGTTCGAATTCTTCTGCTCGTGGATCGCCGCCGAATACTGCACCAGCTGTTCGAGGCTTTCGAACACCCGGCGGCGGTTCTTGTCCAGTTCGTCGAAGGCCCCCGCGCGGGCCAGCATCTCCAGCGGTCGTTTGCCGACCTTCTTCAGGTCGACCCGGCGGGCGAAGTCAAAGAGGTTGACGAAAGGCTTGTCGCCCCGCCCCTGCACCACGAGGTTCATCGCCTCGACACCCACGTTTTTCAGCGCGCCCAGAGCATATACCAGCTGGCCATCCACCACGTCGAAGGTCGCCAGCGAGCGGTTCACGCAGGGCGGCACGTAAGGCAGGCCCAGCCCCTTGCGGACCTCTTCGAAATACACCGCCAGCTTGTCGGTCAGGTGGATATCGCAGTTCATGACGCCGGCCATGAACTCGACCGGGTGGTTCGCCTTGAGCCAGCCGGTCTGGTAGCTGACCACCGCATAGGCCGCCGCGTGGGATTTGTTGAAGCCGTAGTTGGCGAATTTCTCCAGCAGGTCGAACACCTCGGAGGCCTTCTTGGCGCCCACGCCGTTCTTGGCCGCGCCGGCCTCGAATTTCGGGCGTTCGGCGTCCATCGCCTCTTTGATCTTCTTGCCCATCGCGCGGCGCAGCAGGTCGGCGCCGCCAAGGGAATAGCCCGCCATGACCTGCGCGATCTGCATCACCTGTTCCTGGTAGACGATGATGCCTTGGGTTTCTTCCAGGATGTGGTCGATCAGCGGGTGAACGGATTGGATCTGGCGCTGGCCGTTCTTGACCTCGCAATAGGTGGGGATGTTCTCCATCGGGCCGGGGCGGTAGAGCGCCACAAGGGCCACGATGTCCTCGATGCAGGTGGGTTTCATGCGCTTGAGCGCGTCCATCATGCCCGAGCTTTCAACCTGGAACACCGCCACGGTCTTGGCCGCGGAATAGAGCTTGTAGGTGGCCGGATCGTCCAGCGGGATCGCGTTGATCTCGTTCACCGCGCCTTCGGGCGGATCATAGAGCTGCCTCCCGTCGGCGGCGATGTGCAGGTCGCGGCCCGACTTGCGGATCAGGTCCACCGCGTTCTGGATCACGGTCAGGGTTTTCAGGCCCAGAAAGTCAAATTTGACCAGACCGGCCTGTTCCACCCATTTCATGTTGAACTGGGTCGCGGGCATGTCCGAGCGCGGATCCTGGTAGAGCGGCACCAGCTCGTCCAGCGGCCGGTCGCCGATCACCACCCCGGCGGCGTGGGTCGAGGCGTTGCGCAACAGCCCCTCGACCTGCTGGCCGTAAGTCAGAAGGCGGTCCACCACCTCTTCGTTGCGGGCCTCTTCGCGCAGGCGGGGTTCGTCCTTGAGCGCCTTTTCGATCGACACCGGCTTGACCCCTTCGACCGGGATCATCTTGGACAGGCGGTCCACCTGGCCGTAGGGCATCTGCAGCACCCGCCCGATGTCGCGCACCGCGGCCTTGGACAAGAGCGCGCCGAAGGTGATGATCTGGCCTACCTTGTCGCGGCCGTATTTCTGCTGAACGTAGCGGATCACCTCTTCGCGGCGGTCCATGCAGAAGTCGATGTCAAAGTCGGGCATCGAGACCCGCTCGGGGTTCAGGAAGCGTTCGAACAGCAGGCTGTAGCGCAGCGGGTCAAGGTCGGTGATCGTCAGCGCATAGGCCACCAGCGAGCCCGCGCCCGACCCCCGCCCCGGCCCGACCGGAATGTTGTGCTCCTTGGCCCACTTGATGAAGTCGGCAACGATCAGGAAGTAGCCGGGGAACCCCATGCTTTCGATGATGCCCAGTTCGAAATCCAGACGCTTCTGGTATTCCTCGGGCGGGACGGCATGGGGGATCACCGCCAGACGTTTCTGCAGCCCCTCGTTGGCCTGACGCCGCAGTTCCTCGACCTCGTCATCGGCGAATTTCGGCAGGATCGGGTTGCGCTTGTAGGCCATGAAGGCGCAGCGCTTGGCGATCTCGACCGTATTCTCGATCGCTTCGGGCAGGTCGGCGAAGAGCGTGGCCATTTCCTGCGGTGACTTGAAATAGTGCTGCGCGGTCAGGCGGCGGCGGCCCTCCTGCTGGTCGACATAGGCGCCCTCGGCGATGCAGATCAGGGCGTCATGGGCCTCGTACATGTCCGAGGTCGGGAAATAGACGTCATTGGTGGCCACCAGCGGCAGGTTCTTGGCATAGGCCATTTCCACGTGGCCGCGCTCGGTCAGGCGTTCGGCCTCGGGCTGGCCATCCTCGCCGGGGTGGCGTTGCAGTTCGATATACAGGCGATCGGGGAACATCGCGGCCAGCCGGTCCACCAGCGCCTCGGCGGCCGGGCGCTGGCCCTGCTGCAACAGGCGGCCCACGGGGCCGTCCGGGCCGCCGGTCAGGCAGATCAGGCCCGCCGAATGGCGCTGAAGTTCTTCCAGAGTAACCTGCGGCAGCTGCCCGCCCTTGTCCACATAGAGGCACGAGCTGAGCTTCATCAGGTTCTCATACCCGGTCTCGGACTGGGCCAGCAGCACCACGGGCGCAGGCAGCGTCGGCTTGTCGCCCGGCTGTGCGGTCACATAACTGAGGTCCACCTGGCAGCCGATGATCGGCTGGATTCCCGCGCCGCTGGCGGTGACGGAAAACTCCAGCGCGCAGAACATGTTGTTGGTATCGGTGACCGCAACGGCGGGCATGTCCATCTGCTCGCACAGACCGGGCAGCTTTTTCAGCCGCACAGCGCCTTCCAGCAGGGAATATTCGGTATGAACACGGAGGTGGATGAATCGTGGAGAACTGCTCATGAGCGCAGGCTATCCCACTCGGCGCGCGGGCAAAAGACAGAAGGATACCGGCGGGTTGCTCAAACAATAATCAGCGATTATTCGGGTTTTTCAGAAGGTGCTTCACTTGAGATCGGGGAGTAATGGCAAAAAGGTGTTTTGTTTCAAAGTCGTGCCCGGATCAGGCGGTCGATACACCTGTCAAGACGAATAGGAATGGTGCACTCCAGGGGCGGTTTTTCTTGCCAGCCGTCCGGCGCTGTTTCTAACATCTTTCGGCAAGCTACAAGCCCGCTTCTTTCTCTACGTCGCATCGAGAGAGGGCACCCATGGGCGCAACGGGGTAACGCGACGGGTTTCTAGAATGAACATCACGTTTCTTCTGAACGGAGAGACTGTGGAGCTGGCGGATGTCGATCCGACGGCCACATTGCTGGATTGGCTGCGCGAGGACCGCGGCCTGACAGGCACGAAGGAAGGCTGCAACGAGGGCGACTGCGGCGCCTGCACCGTGATGGTGACGGATGAGGGCGGCGCCAAGGCGCTGAATGCCTGCATCCTGTTTCTACCGCAGCTGCATGGCAAGGCGGTGCGCACTGTCGAAGGCACGAGCGGGCCGGATGGCCAGATGCACCCGGTTCAGCAGGCGATGGTCGAGCATCACGGCTCGCAATGCGGCTTCTGCACGCCGGGTTTCGTGATGTCTATGGTGGCCAGCCATGCGAATGGCGCGACCGATCACGACACGCAACTGGCCGGCAACCTGTGCCGCTGCACCGGCTATGCCCCGATCATCCGCGCGGCAAAGGCCGTCGAAGACCAGCCGGTGCCGGTCTGGGTGAGGGAAACGCCGGTGGCGGTCGAGCCCGCATCGCCGATGATGCCGCGCTCGTCCGACGAGCTGGCCGAGGTCTATGCCGCCCATCCCGAGGCGACTCTGGTGGCCGGCGCCACTGATGTGGGCCTGTGGGTGACCAAGCAGTTGCGCGATCTGTACCCGGTGATCTTTCTGGGCGGGTGCGACGATCTGAAGGAGATCTCGATCACCGAAGACGAGGTCCGCATCGGTGCGATGGTGGACATGAACCGCATGGGCGCGGCGATGGCCGATCTGCACCCCTCCTATGCTGAGATGATACGGCGATACGCCAGCGTTCAGGTGCGCCATGCGGCCACGGTGGGCGGCAACATCGCCAACGGCTCGCCCATCGGGGACAACCCGCCCGCGCTGATCGCGCTGGGGGCGACGCTGCATCTGCGCAAAGGGGACGCGCGGCGGTCGATCCCGCTGGAGGATTTCTTTGTCGATTACGGCCAGCAGGACCGCGCGCCCGGCGAGTTCGTCGAGGCGGTCAGCTTTGCCCGTCAATCGGACCGGCTGAAATGCTACAAGCTGAGCAAGCGGTTCGATCAGGATATCTCGGCCGTGTGTGGCTGTTTCAACGTCACCGTTTCGGATGGCGTCGTGGCGCAGGCGCGCATCGCCTTCGGTGGCATGGCGGGCATTCCGAAGCGGGCCGCGGCGGTCGAGGCCGCCTTGGTCGGCAAGGCGTGGACGCATGAGACCGTTCAGGCCGCGCTGCCGGCGTTTGACGGGGATTTCACCCCGCTGACCGACATGCGCGCCTCGGCCGAATACCGGCTGGAGACGGCCAAGGCGATGCTGGAGCGGTATTTCGCAGAGGATCAGGGCGAGTTGGTCAACGTGCTGGAGGTGTCGGCATGAGCGTGACCAAGCCCCTGCCCCATGACGCAGCACCTCTGCATGTGTCGGGAACCGCGCGTTACGTGGATGACATTCCGACGCCCAAAGGCACGCTGCACCTGGCCTTTGGGTTCAGCCCGATCGCCAAGGGCCGGATCACGGCGATGGACCTGTCGGCGGTAAAGGCCGCCGAGGGCGTCGTGATGGTGATGACCGCCGAGGACCTGCCCTTTGCCAATGACGTCTCGCCCTCGGTCCATGACGAGCCGCTGCTGGCGGACGGGACGGTGAACTATGTGGGCCAGCCTGTGTTTCTGGTCGTCGCCACCAGCCATCTGGCGGCGCGCAAGGCCGCGCGGCTGGGCAGGATCGACTATGCCGAGGAAACGCCGATCCTGACCATCGAGGAGGCCTTGGCCGCGGACAGCCGGTTCGAGGACGGCCCCCGGATCTACGCCAAGGGCGACGCCGACGCCGCCATCGCGCAGGCGTCGCATGTGATCGAAGGCACGTTCGAGATCGGCGGGCAGGAGCATTTCTACCTGGAAGGTCAGGCCGCGCTGGCGGTGCCGAACGAGGGCGGGGACATGCTGGTGCATTCCTCGACCCAGCACCCGACCGAGATCCAGCACAAGGTGGCCGAGGCGCTGGGTGTTCCTATGAACGCCGTGCGGGTCGAGACCCGGCGGATGGGCGGCGGCTTTGGCGGCAAGGAAAGTCAGGGTAATGCGCTGGCCGTGGCCTGCGCCATCGCGGCGCGGGCGACCGGGCGGGCCTGCAAGATGCGCTATGACCGCGACGACGACATGATCATCACCGGCAAGCGGCATGCCTTCCGCATCAGCTATAGGGCCGGGTTCGATGCGGAGGGGCGCATTCAGGGTGTCTCGTTCAAGCATTACGCCATCTGCGGCTGGGCGCAGGACCTATCGCTGCCAGTGGCCGACCGGGCGATGCTGCATGCCGACAACGCCTATCTGTTGCCCAACGCGCGGATCGAGAGCCATCGGCTGAAGACCAACACCCAATCGGCGACGGCGTTTCGCGGCTTTGGCGGACCGCAGGGCATGGTGGGGATTGAGCGGGTGATGGATCACGCAGCGCATGTGCTGGGGCTGGACCCGGTCGAGCTGCGGTCGCGCAATTACTATGCGGCTCCGGACGCGGGGGGCGCTGCCCCCCGGCCTGCGGCCTCCCCCCGGAGTATTTCCGAAAAGATGAAGGGGAATACCACGCCCTATGGGCAGGTGGTCGAGGATTTCGAGCTGCACGGGATGACCGAGGCCCTGCTGGCGTCGAGCGACTATGCCGCGCGCAAGGCGGCGGTTGCGGCTTGGAATGCCGAGAACCGCTTGGTCAAGAAGGGCATCGCCTTTTCGCCGGTGAAATTCGGGATTTCCTTTACGCTGACCCATCTGAACCAGGCCGGGGCGCTGGTGCATGTGTATCAGGATGGCTCGGTGCATCTGAACCATGGCGGCACCGAGATGGGCCAGGGGCTGTTTCAGAAAGTGGCGCAGGTGGCGGCCGCGCGTTTCGGTATTCCTCTGGAGATGGTGAAGATCACGGCGACCGATACCGCGAAGGTGCCGAATACTTCGGCCACGGCGGCGTCGTCGGGCAGCGATCTGAACGGGATGGCCGTTAAGGCCGCCTGCGACACGATCCGCGACCGGATGGCCGCCTATCTGGGCCAGCGGCATCAGGCCGACCCATCGGCGGTCGTCTTTGCCGATGGCCGGGTTACCGTGGGCGAGGAAAGCTACAGCTTTGCCGAGGCGGCGGCGCTGGCCTATCAGGGGCGCGTCAGCCTGTCGGCGACCGGGTTCTACAAGACGCCCAAGATCGAGTGGGACCGGATCAAGGGTCAGGGGCGTCCGTTCTATTATTTTGCCTATGGCGCGGCGGTGACCGAGGTGGCGGTGGACACCCTGACCGGGGAAAACCGGATTCTGCGGGCGGATATCCTGCATGATGCCGGCGCCTCGCTGAACCCGGCGCTGGATATCGGGCAGGTCGAGGGCGGCTATGTGCAGGGCGCGGGCTGGCTGACGACCGAGGAACTGGTGTGGGACGACAAGGGCCGGCTGCGCACCCATGCGCCATCGACCTACAAGATCCCCGCCTGTTCGGACCGGCCGGGCGTGTTCAACGTGGCGCTTTGGGATGGCGCGAACCGCGAGGACACGATCTATCGCTCGAAGGCGGTGGGCGAGCCTCCCTTCATGCTGGGAATTTCGGCCTGGCTGGCGCTGTCGAATGCCGTTGCGGCCTGTGGCGATGGATACCCGGGTCTGAACGCTCCGGCCACCGCCGAAGAAGTCTGGCGGTGTATCCGAAAGCTGCGCGGAGGACACTGATGGGTTTCGATCGGGAGGCATTGAGGGAGGCGGTAGAAAAACACGGCAAGGTGACACGCGTGGTCATCGCCGCGATACGCGGGTCGTCCCCGCGCGAGGTCGGCGCCGCGATGCTGGTTTGGGACGGCGGGCAGGCGGGCACGATCGGCGGCGGCACGCTCGAGTTTCAGGCGGCCGAGGCGGCCCGGGGCCAGCAAGACCGGTCCCGCCTATCCCGACATGCGCTGGGGCCGGACCTTGGGCAATGCTGCGGCGGCGCCGTCACGCTGCTGAGCGAGGTCTATGACGCGGAAGCTGTCGCGCAGCTGGACCGCGAGGTGATCGCCCGCCCCGTCACGGATGCTCCGATGCCGCTTTCGGTGAAACGGCTGCTGGCACAGGCCCGCAACCAGGGCCAGCGCCCCGAGCCCCAACTGATCGACGGCTGGATGATCGAACCGGTGCACAGCCCCCTCAGCCAGCTGTGGATCTGGGGGGCCGGACATGTCGGGCGGGCGCTGGTCGGTGTGATGGCCCCCCTGCCCGATCTGGCGATCACCTGGGTGGACACCGCGCCCGACCGTTTTCCCGAGATGGTTCCGCCGGGTGTTACCGCAGTGCCGGCAGCCAATCCGGCGGATCTGGTGCACCACGCTCCGCCAGATGCCGAGCACCTGGTGCTGACATATTCACACAATCTGGACTTTGAACTGTGCAACCGGCTGCTTTGGCATGATTTCCGCTTTGCGGGGCTGATCGGCTCGGCTACGAAATGGGCGCGATTCCGTTCGCGCCTTGCCGCGCTGGGGCATTCACCGGCGCAGATCAGCCGGATCACCTGCCCCATCGGGGACCCGGCCCTGGGCAAGCACCCGCAGATGATCGCAATCGGTGTGGCGGCACATATCCTGCGCCCCGCCCGGCAGAATGACTTGAAGAAGGACCAGAGCGCGTGACCACTCCACTTCTGAGCCTGCAGGGACTGACTAAGGCCTATCCCGGCGTCGTGGCCAATGACCATGTGTCCTTCGACATAGCGGAAGGCGAAGTCCATGCCCTGCTGGGCGAGAACGGCGCCGGCAAGTCCACTCTGGTCAAGATGATCTATGGGCTGGTCAAGCCCGACAGCGGCACGATGCTGATGCGCGGCCAGCCCTACGTCCCAAGCGAACCGCGCGCGGCGCGCGCCGACGGCGTCGCGATGGTGTTCCAGCATTTCTCACTGTTCGACGCGCTGAACGTGGCCGAGAACATCGCCTTGGGCATGGAAAACCCGCCTCCCATGGGCGACCTAGCTGCGCGTATTCGCGAAGTTTCGGAAAATTACGGCCTGCCGCTCGACCCGTACCGGACCGTGGGCGACCTGTCCGCGGGCGAACGCCAGCGGGTCGAGATCATCCGCTGCCTGTTGCAGGACCCCAAGCTGCTGATCATGGACGAACCCACCTCGGTTCTGACACCGCAAGAGGTGGAAATCCTGTTCGAGACGCTGAAAAAGCTGCGCTCGGAGGGTACCTCGATCCTGTACATCTCGCACAAGCTCGAAGAAATCCGCACGCTGTGCGACCACGCCACCATCCTGCGGCTGGGCAAGAATGTGGGCGAATGCGTACCGTCCGAGACCTCGGCCCGCGACATGGCCGAACTGATGGTTGGCTCGGCCTTGCAGACCCCGGAACGCGCGGGGCGCGCGTTCGGCCCGGTGGCGCTGGATGTGACCGGCCTGTCGGTGCCGTCTCCGTCCGAGTTCGGCACGGCGCTAAAAAACGTGCACCTGACCGTGCGCAAGGGCGAGGTTCTGGGCATCGGCGGCGTCGCCGGCAACGGGCAGGACGAGTTGCTGGGTGCGCTGTCGGGCGAAATCCTGACCACGGCCGACGCCATCAAATTCAACGGCCAGCCCATCGGCCGGCTGGGGCCCACTGCACGGCGCGAGCTTGGCGTACTGACCGCGCCCGAGGAACGTCTGGGCCATGCGGCGGCACCGGACATGAGTCTGACCGAGAACGCCCTGTTGACCGGGTCGGTGCGGGAAAACCTTGAAACCCGGGGCTTTCTGAAATGGAGCGAAGCCCGGGATTTCGCCGAGCGGATCATCAAAACCTTCGACGTCCGCACGCCCGGCCCTGAGAACGCCGCGCGGTCGCTGTCGGGCGGCAACCTGCAGAAATTCGTGATCGGCCGCGAGGTGCTGCAAAACCCCGAGGTTCTGGTGGTGAACCAGCCGACCTGGGGGGTCGATGCCGCCGCAGCCGCCGCGATCCGTCAGGCTATTCTGGACCTTGCGGCCCAGGGCACGGCTGTGGTTTGCATCAGCCAGGACCTGGACGAGTTGATGGAGATCTCGGACAGTTTCGCCGCGCTGAACGAGGGGCGACTAAGCGCGCCGCGGCCCACGGCCAACCTGAGCGTCGAAGAGATCGGCCTGATGATGGGCGGCGCGCATGGCATGGAGGTGGCGCATGTATAGGCCTCGGCGCGGCTTTCGACCGGCGCACATCAACAAGAACGCAACAGGCAGGGGGATCACGGGATGATCGTGCTGGAGAAACGCCCACAGCCGTCCAAAGCGTGGTCCTACGCCACGCCGCTGGTGGCGGTGGTGGCCACGATGGTGTTCGGCGGGCTGCTGTTCGCCATCTTGGGCAAAAACCCCGTCGAGGCGATCGGCACGATCTTCTGGGAGCCCCTGTTCGGCGAGTTCTCATTCTATTACCGGCCGCAATTGTTGGTGAAAGGCGCGCCGCTGGTCCTGATCGCCATCGGGCTGTCGCTGGGCTTTCGCGCCGGGATCTGGAACATCGGCGCCGAGGGTCAGTACATCATGGGGGCGATTTTCGGCGCGGGCATCGGGCTGGCCTTCTATCCGCTTGATGCTTGGTATGTATTTCCGCTGATGGTCCTCGCCGGGGCCTTTGGGGGCTGGATCTGGGCGATGATCCCGGCCTTTCTGAAAGTGCGCTTTGGCACCAACGAGATTCTTGTCTCGCTGATGCTCGTCTATGTGGCCGAGCAATTCCTGGCCTCGGTCTCGCTGGGGCTGCTTAAAAACCCCGAGGGGTTCGGCTTTCCGGGCTCGCGCAACCTGCAATCCTATGACGCCGCGCACAACGCGGAACTGATCGCAGGATCGGGCATGCACTGGGGTGTGGTCGCGGCCTTCGTTGCGGTGATCTTTGCCTATGTCCTGCTGAACCGGCACATGCTGGGCTTTCACATCCGCCTGACGGGCGAGGCCCCCCGCGCAGCAAGATTCGCAGGCGTGAACCCGCCACGGCTGATCCTGTTCTGCCTGGGGCTTTCGGGTGCCCTGGCGGGCTTGGCGGGCATGTTCGAAGTGTCCGGCCCCGCGGGCGTGGTGAGCATCGACTTCAACGTGGGCTACGGGTTTACCGCCATCATCGTGGCCTTCCTCGGCCGTCTGCACCCGGTGGGCATCCTTCTGGCCGGCGGCCTGATGGCGCTGACCTATATCGGCGGCGAGATCGCGCAGTCTCAGCTGGGGCTGCCCGCCGCCGCGATTCAGGTGTTTCAGGGGATGCTGCTGTTCTTCCTGCTGGCCTTCGACCTATTGACCAACTACCGCATCCGTGCGGCCCGCAGCGAGGTGGCGTGACCCATGAACCTTGGTGAAATCAACCCCATTCTGCTGATCGCCTCGCTGATGGTGGCGGCCACCCCGCTGTTGCTGGCCGCAATCGGAGAGCTGGTCGTCGAGAAAGCCGGCGTACTGAACCTTGGCGTCGAAGGCATGATGATCGTGGGCGCGATCAGCGGCTTTGCGATCTCGGTCGAGACCGGCTCGCCCTGGCTGGGTTTCGTGGCGGCGGCCATCGGCGGCGCGCTGCTGTCGCTGCTGTTCGTGCTGCTGACCCAGTTCGCACTGGCCAACCAGGTGGCCAGCGGCCTGGCCCTGACGCTGTTCGGCCTGGGCCTCAGCGCGTTGTTGGGGCAAAGCTATGTGGGCATCAAGCCGCCCAGCATGGGCGACATCCACATCCCCGTCCTGAGCGACCTGCCGGTGATCGGCCCCATCCTGTTCCAGCATGATCCGATCCTGTATGTGGGCATCGCGCTGACCGCAGGGGTGTGGGCGATGTTGAAATACACCCGCGCGGGTCTGATCCTGCGCGCGGTGGGGGAAAACCACGATGCCGCCCATGCGCTGGGCTACAAGGTGGTGCGGATCCGCATTCTGGCCATCCTCTTCGGCGGCGCCTGCGCCGGGTTGGGTGGGGCCTATATCAGCCTGATCCGGGTACCACAATGGACCGAAGGCATGACCGCTGGCGTCGGCTGGATCGCGCTGGCACTGGTGGTGTTCGCCAGCTGGAAACCGTGGCGCACCTTGCTGGGTGCCTATCTGTTCGGCGGCATCACCGTTCTGCAGCTGAATTTGCAGGCAGCGGGCGTTGCCATCCCTGTCGAGTATCTGGCAATGTCGCCCTACATCATAACGATCCTTGTGCTCGTGATCCTTTCGGCCGACAAGAGCAGGGCACCTGCCTCACTTGGCCGGACCTTCCACGCCTCGCACTAGGGGCCAACTGTACCAAATTGGGGAGTAACTAAATGAAATTCACTTCACTTCTGGCAAGCGCCGCCATGGCACTTGGCCTTGCCACGGGCGCCGTGGCCGAGGACAAGACAAAGGTCGGGTTCGTCTATGTCGGCCCGGTGGGCGATGGCGGCTGGACCTACGAGCACGACAAGGGCCGTCAGGCTGTCGAGAAGCACTTTGGCGACAAGGTCGAAACCGTGTACGTGGAATCGGTGCCCGAAGGCCCGGATGCCGAGCGCGTCATGACCCAGATGGCGCTGGAAGGGGCCGACCTGATCTTTACCACCTCGTTCGGCTACATGGACCCGACCATCAACGTGGCCAAGAAATTCCCGAACGTGAAATTTGAGCACGCCACCGGCTACAAGACCGCCGACAACGTGTCGGTCTACTCGGCGCGTTTCTATGAGGGTCGCGCTGTCCAAGGTCATATCGCCGGCAAGATGACCAAGTCGAACATCATCGGCTATATCGGCTCGTACCCGATCCCCGAAGTGATCCGCGGCATCAACTCGGCCTTCATTCACGCCAAGAAGGTGAACCCGGATGTCGAGTTCAAAATCGTCTGGGCCTACACCTGGTTCGATCCGGCGAAAGAGGCTGATGCCGCCAAGGTTCTGATCGAACAGGGCGCCGATGTGATCTTGCAGCACACGGACTCGACCGCACCGCAGGCTGCCGCACAAGAAGCCGGCAACGTGATCACTTTCGGCCAGGCCTCGGACATGAGCGAATATGCTCCGATGCCGCGCGTCAGCTCGATCATCGACAACTGGGCGCCTTACTACATCGCGCGCACCCAGGCTGTGATGGATGGCACCTGGGAGTCGGTGAACACCTGGGACGGTATCAAGGAAGGTATGGTCGAGATCGGCGAGATCTCCGATGCCGTTCCGGCCGACGTCAAGGCTGAAGCTCTGGCTCTGAAGGACGCGATCGCATCGGGTGAATACCATCCTTTCACCGGCCCGCTGAACAAGCAGGACGGCAGCGCCTGGCTGGCCGAAGGCGAAGTGGCCGATGACGGCACGCTGGCCGGCATGAACTTCTATGTCGAAGGCCTGGAAGGCGAAATTCCGCAGTAAGCCGGATCGGAAAAGCACCGGAAAGCCCGCCCTATCTGGCGGGCTTTTTTGTTACAGTTGATCCCGAAAACTGCGCCAGGCCAGAAGAACCCGCGACGCCGCAGTCAGGAAACACAGCCCCCCGAACACCCAAGCCATGGGCGCGAATGCCTGCGGCAGCAGGCAAAGCAGAACCAGGAAAGCGATCGTCTCTGCCCCTTCCAGCAGGCCGCCGGTGAAATACAGCGCCTTCTTCCCCCGCGCCTCGGACCGCAGTCCGTGACGGTCGGCCAGCAGGGCAAAGCCCAGAAAGCTGGTGCCGTTAACGTAGAAGGACAGCAGCAGAAAGGCCCCGGCAAAGCCGTTGGCCGCAGGGTCGGCGACGACGAATGCGAACGGGACCGCGCCGTAGAACAGGAAATCGCAGGTGATATCAAGGTAACCGCCGAAATCGGTCCCACCGCGCGCGCGGGCCACCGCGCCATCCAGCCCATCCGCCAAGCGCGACAACAGCAGCGGCAGCAAGGCCCACGCCGTTTCCCCAACGGCGATCAGGCCGCAGGCCACCAGCCCCAGCCCCAACCCGATCAGCGTGATCTGGTTGGCGGTAAAGCCCAGCCGGGCAAGAACACGCCCCTGCGCGTTCAGCACCGGATCAATAATGGGTCGGATCTGTGCATCGAACATGCGCGGCTCCTAGCCTGCGATCCCGATTTTGGCCAGACACAATGGCGCGAGCGCGCAGTCGCTGCACGCGGCTAGTGCCCGCTGAGCACCAATGTGTTAACCGGCATCAGGATCAGCCGCAGGCGCAGGCCCGCCGCATGCAAGGCACCGATCGCGTCGACCACGTGGTAAAACGCCTTCTGCCAGAACCCTAGGCTTTCATCCTCGAGCTTGTGGTGATTGTCGGTATAGACATTGGCCAGGCAGTTGCTGCCCGGCGGGAGCGTGTCGGCCATGCCGCCATACAGCGGCTCGAGATAGACGAGGATCGAACCCGGATTGGTATTGACCTGCACGTCACGCAACTCGTCCGTGGGCCGGATCTACCCCGATGGGATCACGTCCTGCACCTGAACCACCACGGCCGGGATCACCGTGAACGGCTTGGTCATGCAGCCCAGTTCTCCGATCTTGCCGGGCTCGATCACCTGCGCGCTCTTCTGGTTGAACGCGGCCTGGAACCTGTCGCGCCCCGAGTTTAAGGGCACCAGAATGCCCGCCCGACGCAGAAGCGGGCTTACATAGTCGCCGACCCGCAGCCCGAACTGCTCGACCCGGCCGGTCACGCCGGCACTGACGACCGCCTTGTCCAACTCACCCAACGCCGCGTCCAACTGCGGATTGGCGCTGGACAGTTGGGCGGGGTTCAATTCCTCGATCTGCTGAACGACAGCGGCCTTCTTCGACTCGGCCGCACGCACTTGGGCCTGGCGCTCGGCCACCAGGTTTTCCAGCCGGTCGATCTCGGTCAACCGCACGGCGCTGGAGCCCTCGTCGCGCAGTGTCGTGTTGCGCTCGAGGTCCTCAAGGCCCTGATCCAGCGCGGCCTTGGCCGCCGCAATGCCAGCCTCGGCTTCGGCCAAGTCGGTCTCGGTCACTTTCAACGAGGCCTGGATCTGGGCGATCTGCGCATGCGCCGCCTCGACCTGGGCCTTCTGGGTGAAATCCTCGATCCGGAAGATCGGCTGCCCCGCGGTGACGATCTGGTTGTTGGTCACATAGACCTCGGACACCCGCCCGCCTAGCTGCGGCAGGATCGTCACCGTGCGGAAATACGACGCCGCGGTCTTGCTGGCCGGATGAAAGTAGAACAACATGGTGATCACGAGCGCGAGGATCGCGCAGGTGGTCAGGTCCCAGCGCAGCTCGTACCACATGGTGAACAGGGTGATTTCATGCGCGATCCGCTTGCCCTGCACGAACCTGCGGAACAGGAAATCCCGCAGCACGGTGACCAGCGCGCACATCAGTGTTTCAAGCATCGGCCGCAGCTCCGTCAGTGCGCGTCCCCTGGGCGGTCACGGGTGCCGCGGGCGCCTCTGGGTCGGGTGGCTGGCCGCGGCCCGGTGCCAATGACCGGATGGCATCGGCAATCGAACGCAGCGGAGCAGCGAAGTTCGGAAACTGGAAACCCGCCATCAGGATCGCCGCAATCCAGAAGATGCCGTCGTGGATGAACAGTGCCAGCAGCGCCAGAAGCCTGACCAATTTAAACTGAGGGTGGTTGTTTTCATGCGCCATCTTTTCCGGCACCGAATTCAGGGTCAGGTACCCGACCCCGATCAGAACGACCACGCCGACGGTGAAAAACACAATGAAGGTGAACAGAAAGTCGCTTCCAACCGCCTCTGTCACATACGAGGGGATATGCCCCGTGGCCATCGGGTGAATATCTGCGCCGGTAAAATCCGCCTCCGGAAAATCCTGCAGAAAGGGACTTGATGGGTTGATGCGCAAATTCAACCCCGCTTAAACAAGGGGGACGGATTGTTCCGGCGTTTCGTCCAAACGATCACCAATCGGACGCAGACATGACCCAGTACCTTACCACCCTGAACGGCGCACCCTTGCGCGGATTTGCCTTCGGCACGATGCAATTCGGCGGCCGCGCCGATGCGGACCAGAGCCGAGCGATGTATGATGCCTGCCGGGCCGCAGGGATCGCGCATTTCGACACGGCATATGTCTACACCGATGGCGCCTCGGAAACCTTGCTGGGCCAGATGATCGCGCCCGAGCGCGACGATCTGCTGATTGCGACCAAGGTCGGGTACACGGGTGGCGCGGGGGCGGCGAATATCGAAAGCCAGTTTGACATTTCTCGCGCCCGACTGGGGCAGGACGTGATCGACCTGCTGTACCTGCACCGGTTCGACCCCGGAACCGATCTGGCCGAGACGATGGAGTGTTTCGCCCGCCTGAAACAGGCCGGCAAGATCCGCTATGTGGGCCTGTCCAACTTTGCCGCCTGGCAGGTGATGAAAGCCGCACAGATCGCCGCGCAGTTCGATCTGACGATCGACGCGCTGCAGCCGATGTACAACCTCGTCAAGCGTCAGGCCGAGGTCGAGATCCTGCCCATGTGTTCCGATCAGGGAATCGCTGTGTTTTCCTATTCTCCTCTGGGCGGCGGTCTGCTGACCGGCAAGTATGCGCGCGGCGGCGGCGGGCGGCTGGCCGAAGATGAACGCTATGCCAGCCGCTACGGGGCCGACTGGATGGCCGAAACCGCGACCCGGTTGGCCGATCTGGCGGCCGAAACCGGGGTCGATCCGGCGACGTTGGCGGTGGCCTGGGTCTCCGCCAGCCCCTATGCGCCGACCCCCATCATTTCGGCGCGCAGCCACGAACAACTGTACCCGTCGCTGGCCGCGCTGACCTTCGAAATGTCCCCCGATCTTTATGCCCGCATCACCGCGCTCAGCGTATCGCCGCCACCCGCCACCGACAGGCTCGAGGAGGCCACATGATCGACTTTCTGGTCATCGGCGGCGGCGTCGCGGGGCTGAGTGCAGGCGCCCGCCTGTCGGAACACGGCTCGGTCACCGTTCTCGAGGCCGAAGACGCGTTAGGCTACCACGCCTCGGGGCGCTCGGCCGCGCTATTCGAGGAGGGGTATGGCCCCGCTTCGGTGGTTGCATTGAACAGGGCCAGTGCCGGGTTCTTTGCCGACAGCGGATACCTGACGCCGCGCGGTCTGATGCTGTTGGCCAAGCAGAATCAGGCCGAACAGTTCGCCCTGGACGTGGCCGAATTGAACATGACGGAAATCCCGATTTCAGAGGCACTGGCGCATGTCCCTATTCTGAACCCTGAAACGGTGACCCGCGCCGCGCTTAGCGAGGCCGCCCATGACATCGACACCGACCGCGTCCTGCAGGATTTCGCCCGCACGATCCGCGCCAATTGCGGGACGGTCCTGACCGGGCAGGCGGTGACAGGTATCCGCAAGGCCGGACACTGGATCGTGACGGCAGAGCAGGAATTCGAAGCCCGGACCATCGTCAACGCGGCAGGCGCATGGGTGGATGAGGTGGCAACGATGGCCGGGATCGACCCGATCGGGATCACGCCGCGGCGTCGCTCGATGGCGCGCCTGCCCGCGCCCGGCGGCCATGACCTGCGCCACTGGCCAATGATGCTGGGCGCGGGCGAGACCTGGTATGCCAAGCCCGACGCCGGCAAGCTGCTGGTGTCCCCGGCCGACGCCGACCCCGTTGCCCCACAGGACGCCTGGGCCGATGACATGGTGCTGGCCGAAGGGTTGGCGCGTTACGAGGAAATAGTCATCTGCCCGGTTGTGCGGGTGGAAACCAATTGGGCCGGTCTGCGCAGCTTTGCGCCCGACGGCACGCTGGTTCTGGGTCCGGATCCGGCGGATGCCAGCTTTGTCTGGTCGGCCGCGCAGGGTGGCTATGGGTTTCAGACCGCACCTGCGGCAGCGCGGCTGGTCGCCGACCTGGCGCTGGGCCTGCCGCCCGAGCTGCCGCCCGAGATCGTCACGGCGCTGTCCCCTGCGCGACTGCGATCATGACCCGGCGCCCCCTTCCCCCGTGCGCAAGCGTCGCCACTCCGGGCGATGGCGCCCGGCTGGTCGCCCCGGCTGCCAGCAGGAACGTCGCACACCTGTGCGCTCTGCTATCCGAGTTCGCCCCCGACCGAGGCCGCGCGCTGGAGCTGGCCAGCGGCACCGGTCAGCATGTCGCTGCGTTTGCCGAGCGGCTGCCCGGGCTCGAATGGCAGCCGACCGAGATCGACGCCGCGCGGCGCGCCAGCATCGACGACTATGCAAGCGACCTGCCGAACGTAGTCCCGGCCATCGCGCTGGACGCGACCGAGCGTGGCTGGGCGGACCGGCACGGTGGGCAGGATCTGATCGTGCTGATCAACCTGCTGCACCTCATCAGCCAGCCCGAGGCAGAGACCATCATCGCCGAGACCGCCCGCGCCCTTGCCCCGGGCGGGCGTTTCGTCCTCTATGGCCCGTTCATGCGGGCCGGGGAACTGACCAGCGAAGGCGATGCCAGATTCCACGCCACCCTGACCGCGCAGGATCCCGAAATCGGCTACAAGGACGATTTCGACACGATCGACCTGATGCAGGACGCAGGGCTGGAACTGGTGCAGGTCTTGGAGATGCCTGCAAACAATCTGGCCCTTGTCGCCGAAAAACCGGCGACCTGATCGAGATCAAGGAGACAGCTCCAAAACCCTATACACATGCCAACAACGATATGTTTCAAAAGGGTAGCTACACATGAGCTGGAAAGAAAAACTCTCTGCCACACGATCGGGGCTGAGAAACCTGAACGGCGCGGTCCCCGACACGGCCCGCGCCTTCGGCGCGTTGAGCAAGTCCGTCAAGGAAGGCGGAACGCTTGACTACAAGACCAAGGAATTCGTCGCCCTCGGCATCTCGGTCGCGGTGCGGTGCGAGCCCTGTATCTCGCTGCATGTCGAAGCCTTGATCAAGGCGGGCGCAACCCGCGAAGAGGTCGCGGATGTTCTGGCGATGAGCATCCAGATGGGCGGCGGGCCGTCAATGATGTATGCGGCCAAGGCGCTGGAATGTTTCGATGAACTGACCTCGGACTGAACCAGGTGCCCCACCGGGAAAGCCTGCCAAGGGCAGGCTTGCCTCCGGCGGAGGTATTTTTGAACAGAAGAAGGGTTTTGTTTACCATTCTCTGAAAGTCTGGAGATGCGGTACAGGCGGAGGCGCCGATGACCGCAACAGGAGAAGGCCCCCTGCCACAGGCGGGGGGCTGGATCATTTCTCGATCCGGCTGCTTCTTCTGTTTGAAAATACCTCCGCCGGAGGCATGGGCCGCCGCAGGCGGCGCATTCAGGACGCGCCGCCTGACAGGGGGAGCAATCAGCCGTCCTTTCGGATGGTTTCGTTCTTCGGGTCGTAAGGGCTGTCGCAGGTCACGACCGCATCCCACAGCTTGTCGAACATCTTGACCTTCAGCTTGGTGCCTTCCACCGCCAGCTCGGGCTTGACGTAGCCCATGCCGATCGATTTCTCGAAGGCCACCGAATAACCACCCGAGGTCAGACGGCCCACACGCTCGCCTTCGGGCGTATAGAGCGCCTCGCGGCCCCACGGGTCGGCATCCTCGGGCCCGTCGATCAGCAGGGTGCAGCATTTCACCCGAACGCCGGTCTCGACCAGCTTGTCCTTGCCGTGGAACTCTTTGCTCAGATCGACGAAACGCGGCAGGTCGGCCTCGAGCGGGGTAGCGTCGCGGCCCAGTTCGGTGCCGAAGGCGCGATAGGATTTCTCCTGCCGCAGCCAGTTTTGGGCGCGGGCGCCGACCAGCTTCATGCCGTGCTTCTCTCCGGCTTTCTCCAGCAGGTCGAACAGGTAGTTCTGCATCTCGATCGGGTGGTGCAGTTCCCAGCCCAGCTCGCCTGTATAGGCCACGCGGATCGCGTTGACCGGGCACATGCCCAGTTCGATCCGGCGGGCCGACAGCCACGGGAAGCGCTTGTTCGACAGGGCGGTTTCGGGCTCGGCGTCCTTGATGACCTCTTTCAGCACGTCGCGCGACTTGGGCCCGGCGATGGCAAAGACGCCCCACTGGGTGGTCACGTCCTGGATCTCGATATAGCCGAACTCGGCCATCTTGTCCTCGGCCGCCTTGCGCAGGAAGTCGGCGTCATACTCGGTCCAGGCACCGGCGGAGACGAGGTAGTATTCGTGCTCCTTCAGGCGCACGATGGTGTATTCGGTGCGGGTGGTGCCGTGATCGGTCAGCGCATAGGTCAGGTTGATGCGGCCGACCTTGGGCAGCTTGTTGCAGGTGAACCAGTCGAGGAACTGGGTCGCGCCCGGCCCCTTGACGATGTGCTTGGTAAAGGCGGTGGCGTCGATCAGACCGACCCCGTTGCGGATCGCCTTGGCCTCTTCCACGGCATATTGCCACCAGCCGCCGCGGCGGAAGCTGCGGGCGTCGTGGTCGAAATTCTCGGGCGCGTCCAGCGGGCCGAAGTAGTTGGGGCGCTCCCAGCCGTTGACCCAGCCGAACTGCGCGCCGCGCGCCTTCTGGCGGTCATAGGCCGGGGCGGTGCGCAGCGGGCGGCAGGCCTCGCGCTCTTCGTCCGGGTGGTGCAGGATGTAGACGTGCTCGTAGCACTCCTCGTTCTTGCGCGCGGCGAATTCGGTGGTCATCCAGTTGCTGGAGTAGCGTTTCGGGTCCAGCGAGGCCATGTCGATCTCGGCCTCGCCCTCGACCATCAACTGCGCCAGGTAATAACCGGTGCCGCCGGCGGCAGTGATACCGAACGAGAAGCCCTCGGCCAGCCACATGTTGCGCAGACCCGGCGCGGGGCCGACCAGCGGGTTGCCATCGGGGGTATAGCAGATCGGGCCGTTGAAATCGTCCTTGAGGCCAACCGTTTCCGTGGACGGAATCCGGTGGATCATGCTCATGTATTCCTCTTCGATCCGCTCGAGATCCAGCGGGAAGAGGTCGGCGCGGAAGCTGTCGGGCACGCCATATTCGAAACGGGCCGGCGCGTTGCGCTCGTAGGGGCCCAGGATCCAGCCGCCGCGTTCCTCGCGCACATACCACTTGGCGTCGGCGTCGCGCAGAACCGGATGCTCGGGGTTGCCGGCCTCGCGGAACTTGACCAGCTCGGCGTCGGGTTCGGTGACGATGAACTGATGCTCGACCGGGATCGCGGGGATCTTGATCCCCAGCATCCGCGCCGTGCGCTGCGCGTGGTTGCCCGAGGCGGTCACCACATGCTCGGCCGAGACGACGATCTGCTCGTCCGACGGAACCAGGTTGCCGCCCTTCTCGACCATCTTGGTCAGGGTCACGTCCCAGTGGTCGCCTTTCCATTCAAAGGCATCGGCCTGCCACTTGCGCTCGATCATAACGCCGCGCTGACGGGCGCCCTTGGCCATCGCCATGGTCACGTCGGCCGGGTTGATGTAGCCGTCGGTCGGATGATAGATCGCGCCGACCAGATCATCGGTCCGCACCAGCGGCCACCGCTCCTTGATCTGGGCCGGGCTCAGCCATTCGTAGGGCACACCGCAGGTTTCGGCGGTCGAGGCATACAGCATGTATTCGTCCATACGCTCCTGCGTCTGGGCCATGCGCAGGTTGCCCACCACCGAGAAGCCCGCATTCAGGCCCGTTTCCGCCTCGAGCGTCTTGTAGAAATCCACCGAGTATTTGTGGATGTGGGTCGTCGCGTAGGACATGTTGAAGAGCGGCAGCAGACCCGCCGCGTGCCAGGTGGACCCCGCAGTCAGTTCGTCCCGTTCGATCAGCATGACATCGTCCCAGCCCGCCTTGGCCAGGTGATAGGCAATCGATGTGCCGATGGCGCCGCCGCCAACGATCAATGCTTTGACTTGGGTTTTCATGTGCCCGCTCTCCGGATTGAGTCTGTTTGGCAAGGTTTATGCCCAAGCGCATGGCAAACCGCCAAGTCCATCCGACGCAAAACGGTACAAAACCGACCTGCGCGCCCTCAACGCCGGAGAATGCTCGGCAAAACGGGTGGTTCGGGGACCCGACGACCGATGAAGCGCCGCGCCTCTTTCACCTGTTCCCGACTGCCTTTGCCAAGACCCACCATCCGGTTCAGATCAGACGATCTTGCCCGGGTTCATGATGTTGTGCGGATCCAGCGCGGCCTTGATCGCCCGCATGTAATCGACGGCGGGACCGAGTTCCCGCGTCAGGTAAGGCTTCTTGCCCTGCCCGATCCCGTGTTCGCCCGTGCAGGTTCCCTCCATCGAGATGGCCAGATCGTTCAGCCAGCCGACGAAGTCCTCGGCCTTGGCGACCTCGTCCGGGTTGTCCATGTCGATCAGCAGCAGCGTATGGAAATTGCCGTCGCCGACGTGGCCCACGACGGGCGCCAACAGGCCAAGCGCTGCCGCCTTGTCCTGAGCCGCGGTCACGCATTCCGCCAGGCGCGAAATCGGCACGCAGACATCGGTCGAGATCCCGCGCGCGCCCGGCCGTAGCTGCAACGAGGCCCAGTACATGTCGTGCCGCGCCTGCCACAGCTTGTTGCGCTCTTCCACGGTCGCGGTTGCCGCGAACCCGGTCCCACCGAATTCGTCGGCGATGTCGCCGAAAGTCTCGGCCTGTTCGGCGGCGCCCGCGTCTGAGCCGTGGAACTCGAGCAGCAGCAGCGGCGTCTCGGGCAGATCAAGGCCGGAATAGGCATTGGCGGCCCTGACGGACAGCTGGTCCAGAAGTTCGATCCGTGCCACCGGCACACCGTATTGGATGGTGGCCATCACCGCCTGGCAGGCCGCATCGACGGACGGAAAGGAACACCGTGCTGAGGTGATCGCCTCGGGGATGCCATGCAGGCGCAAGGTCAACTGGGTGATCACCCCCAACGTGCCTTCGGCGCCGATCAGCAGCCGGGTCAGATCATACCCGGCCGAGGTTTTTTTTGCGCGGTGGCCGGTGCGGATGATCCGGCCGTCGGGCATGACGGCTTCCAGGCTCAGGACATTGTCCTTCATCGTCCCGTAACGCACCGCGTTGGTGCCTGATGCCCGCGTTGCGGCCATGCCGCCCAGCGAGGCATTCGCGCCGGGGTCGATTGGAAAGAACAGCCCCTTGTCACGCAGGTGGGTGTTCAACTGTTCACGCGTGACACCGGGCTGGACGATGCAGTCCAGATCGCCCTCGTTCACGGCCAGAATCCGGTTCATCTGGCCCAGATCAATGCAAACTCCGCCCGCCGGCGCGTTCACATGCCCTTCCAGCGACGTGCCCGTTCCGAACGGAATGACCGGCACCTTGTGCGCGGCGCAAGTTTCAACGATTTCGGCCACTTCTTCGGTGGAGGCGGCAAAGATCACCGCATCCGGGCTCTGGTTCTCGATCCAGGTCGTGGTGTGCCCGTGCTGTTCGCGCACCGAGGCGCCGATTTGCAAGCGGTCGCCAAAACGCTGCTTGAGAATGCCGATTGCGGTCTCGATCCCCGCCGCGTTTCTCTCCAATGTGGCTGCACGGCCCATGGCATCCCCCTTTTCTGATCCACTCTGCGCAAAGCGTTTCAATGACTAGATTGCCCGCGCGCGGCAGGCAATCCCCGGCCCCTGCGACGTGATCACTCGCCCAGCGCGATCCCCTCGCGCCGGGGGTCCGCGCCACCGCGCAACCCGTCGCGGATCTCGATTGCGTGCAGACCCGATGTCAGATCGCGCGCGTTCACCTCGAACCCCAGCCCGGCCAGCGCATCGGCAAGCCCCTCGGCCTCGGTCCCGGCCTCCACGTCATAGGTGCCGAAGCGGTTGACCAGATGCGGCAGGGCGACCGCATGCTGCGCGTCCATGCCCCAGTCGGCCCAGGCAATGATGGACTTGGCGACATAGCCGATGATGCGGCTGCCGCCGGGCGATCCGATCGCCAGAACCGGCGCACCGTCCTGCAGGACGATGGTCGGGCTCATCGACGACCGGGGGCGCTTGCCCGGCTCCAGCCGGTTGGCGATTGGTACGCCGTCCTTGTGGGTGCGGAACGAAAAATCGGTCAGTTCGTTGTTCAGCAGGAACCCGTTGGTCATCAGGCGCGAGCCGAACCCGTTCTCGATGGTCGTCGTCATCGACAGGACGTTGCCAGCCGCATCGACGATGGAAATATGCGAGGTCGAGGGCAGTTCGATCGAAACATCGTCGGCCCAGTTCAGGGCGTGATCGAATTCGGGCATTCCCGGCACCACCTCGGTCAGGGCCGCGGGGCCGGTCAGCAATGCGGCGCGCCCCGACAGATAGTCCGGATTGACCAGCCCCTGCGTGGGCATGGGAACAAAGTCGCTGTCGGCCATGTACCGGCCCCGATCCGCGAAGGCCAGGCGCGAGGCGTCGCCGATCAGCCGCCAGGCCTCGGCGCTGTCAGGACCCAGCGCCGCCAGATCGAACCCGTTCAAAAGGCCCAGGATCTGCCCCACCGTCAGCGCACCCGAGGACGGCGGCCCCATCCCGCAGACCTCATAGGCGCGATATTCGGCGCAGACCGGTTCGCGTTCGATCACCTGATATAGCGCCAGATCCACCCCCGACAGGACGCCCGGGTTGCCCGGTGCGTTTCGGACGGTGCTGACGATATCTGCCGCGATCTCGCCGCCATAGAAACCGGCGGCCCCCTCGCGGGCCAGAATGCGCAGGGTCCGGGCATAGTCGGGGTTGGTCAGCCGCTGGCCTTGCTGAATGGGCGTTCCGCCCGGCAGGAAATACTCGGCCGTGGCCGGGAACCGCGACAGACGCTCGGCATCGGCGGCCACCAGACTGGCCAGCCGGGGCGAGACCACGAAGCCTTCCTCGGCCAGGCGGATGCCATCCTCGAACAGGCCGGGCCACGGCGTGCGCCCCCAGCGCCGGTGCGCGTCCTCCAGAACGGCCGGTGTGCCGGGCGTTCCAACCGACAACCCGCCTACAACCGCATCGAAGAACTTCAGCGGTTCGCCGTTTTCGTCCTGAAACAGGGTCGGCGTGGCAGCACGCGGCGCGGTTTCCCGCCCGTCGAGCGTGGTCAAAGACTGCGTGGCCGCATCGTACCAGACCAGGAATGCGCCGCCGCCCAGGCCTGACGATTGAGGCTCGACCAAGCCCAGCACCACCTGTACTGCAATCATGGCATCAGCCGCCGAGCCTCCGTTGCGCAGCACCCTGGCACCCGCCTCAACCGCCAGCGGATTGGCTGCGGCTACCATCCAGTTCTGCGCCGAAACCGGCCGACCGGCCGCCTTGGCCTCGAGCGCGGCCAGGGCCCGTTCGGTCAGCGCCTGAACCTGACCTTCCGAGGCGGCCTCGGGGGCCACGGCATCGGCGGCTTCCTGTGAGATCGAAGGGCCGGCCAAAGCCAGCGCCGCAAGCGTCAATCCAGAAAACAAAACACGCATCCTGAAGTCCTCCCGAAAAAAAATTTGCTGTGGGCCGCGCCTAGCGGGCCCCAAAAAAATCCCGGCCGCGCGATGACTGGCCGGGAGCAAACTCACAACATCGCGGGCACGACCTGATCGGGCGGGCGATGCCCGTCTTCAAAGGTCTTGATGTTGATGATGACCTTTTCGCCCATCTCGATCCGCCCTTCCAGCGTGGCCGACCCCATATGCGGCAGCAACACGACGTTCGGCAGCTGACGCAGGCGGGGGTTCACGTCGGTTCCGTGTTCATAGACATCCAGACCGGCGCCCGCGATCTCGCCCGCGCGGATCATCCGGGTCAGCGCATTTTCATCCAGAACCTCGCCACGCGACGTGTTCACGATCACCGCGCTGGGTTTCATCAGCTTCAACCGCCGCGCATTCATCAGGTGAAAGGTGGACGGGGTCGAAGGGCAGTTGATCGAGATCACGTCCATCCGCGCCACCATCTGGTCCAGGCTTTCCCAATAGGTGGCCTGCAACTCCTGTTCGATCTCTGGGCGCAGGCGACGACGGTTGTGGTAATGGATCTGCATGCCGAATGCCGCGGCACGGCGCGCGACGGCTTGCCCGATACGGCCCATGCCCAGAATCCCCAGACGCCGCCCACCGATGCGGCCGCCCAGCAAGGCGGTCGGCGCCCAGCCGGCCCAGTCGCCTTTCTGCATGATCGAAAGCCCCTCGGGGATGCGGCGTGTCACCGCCAGAATCAGCGCCATGGTCATGTCGGCCGTATCGTCGGTCAGCACCCCGGGGGTGTTGGACACCAAAATGCCGCGCTGCCTGGCGGTGGCGACGTCGATGTGGTCAACCCCGGCGCCGTAATTCGCAATCAAGCGCAGCCGCTCGCCGGCCTGGCCCAAAAGCCCCGCATCGATCGAGTCGGTGATCGTCGGGACCAGCACGTCGGCCTCTTTCACGGCGGCCGCCAGTTCGTCGCGCGTCATGGGCGTGTCATCGTCCCGCAGCCTGACATCGAACAGCTCGCTCAGCCGTGTTTCCACCACTTCGGGCAACCGTCGCGTTACAACAACACTCAGACGTTCTCTCGGCACCTCAGCCCTCCTACTGCTTTGCAATCCGACGCGCGCCATGGCATCGTGGCGCAGGATCAGTTGGGGCACAAGAACCCCTGGGGCATCATCCCCACCTTTTTGAATCACGATCGACAGGCGTAAGAGCAGGCAGTGAGCGCTTTTTTCCGGCTGAAACGCCCGCTTCTGGGCATTGTGACGGCGCTGTTCAGTGGTCTCGGCGTTTCTTCCGCCCATGCGGAGCAGGTCCGCGGCCAGGTCACCAACCTACCGATTCCACGCTATGTCTCGATGAAGGCCGCCGAGGCCAACGTGCGCCGCGGCCCGTCGCTGACCCACCGGATCGACTGGGTGTTCAAAAGGCGCGGCATGCCGCTGCAGGTGGTGGCCGAATACGGCAACTGGCGTAAAGTTCAAGACCGCGACGGTGCCGGAGGCTGGGTGCATTATGCCCTGCTGTCAGGCGTTCGCACCGTCCTGGTCGAAGCCGACATGCTGCCGGTGCGCGCCAGCCCCGATCCGGGCGCACTGATCAATGCGCAATTCGAATCCGGCGTGGTGGCCCGCCTAGGCAGTTGCAACATTGACTGGTGTCGCATTTCGGCCGGCGGCTATGGCGGCTGGGCGCCCAAAAGCAACCTATGGGGCGTGGACCCGAACGAAATCCGCGAATAACCGGGATCAGGACGTGCGCCGGACAAAACCCAATAAGGTTTTAACAAGCGCTTCGGGTACATCCTCCTGCAGAGGATGCCCGGCTTTGGGCTGACGTAGATGCGGCTGTCCTGCGGCACTCGGACAGAGTTCCTGAAACACGCGGTCCGCGCCGGCCATATCCGGTCTTCGGCGCCAAAGTCCGTCAGGACCGGCGTCAGTAAGTTTCGGATGACGGCCATGGCCTTGCGATTCGACTCGGATTCCCGGTCGTCCGGCCGGTCTGGCACCGGCACGGGAAACTTATGCGCTCCCGCCTTGTGGCCATCATCCGGGAACGGCGCGTCATAGTCGGAGACCTCGACCTCGGACAGCGTGGACACCGCTCCGCCATGGACGTTTCGCCCGGCGCGAAACTCAGGCGTTTCCTGGCTGAACCGGCGCTACGCGGCGAACGCCGCGCTACAGAGGCTGGTCGCCTGTGAGCAGCGCCGCGTTCGCGACCATGATCCGCGCGAACCGATCCGGTATTTCGGCCCACAGTCGCTGCCCGATCAGCCCGCCCCAGTCCTGACGAAACGGGGTGGTGTCACGCAGATCGAGGCGACGCAACACCCGCCTCAACCGAAACACGTGGCGCGCATAGGTAAAATCGGTCCGCTCGACAGGTTTGTCCGATTTTCCAAAGCCTGCACGATCGGGCGTGATGACCCGGAGTCCGGCTGCGGCGACGGGCCGGATCATGTGACGATACAGGTACGACCAGGATGGTTCTCCGTGCATCATTGGTACCGGATACGCAGCCTTCGGCCCTTCGTCCAGATAGTGGACCCGCAATTCTCTGCCTTCGGTGTCATCCACCATCAGGTAGTTGGGTACAAAGCCGCAGTCCGGCAGGTCACTGAACCTGTGGTCCGGCGTGCCCAGCACCTTCATTTGGATCCTTCCCTTTGCCTTCCCCAGGCTGGCATGCCGGCGGCAGGGCGACAGCATGAATGTCACGAAACGCAGTCCGTCTTTGGCGCAAATCTTCGACACCCCCGCCGCGATCTCACCGCCATTGATCCCACCCTGCGCGTACTTGAAACCCACATGATACACTGTCCCATTCGGACATTGATGGCGTTCAGGATCGAGCCCGAGCTTTCCAAACCGCCAAGCCGAAAACAGGGTTAGTGCAGCACTGCTGCACACCTGATGAGACGGGTGCAAAAAAATTTTTGTTCGCCCGAATTTTTTCTTCGAAAGCCCTTGAACCCCGCCAACAACAATCGTAAGTAGCCGCTCACCGTTGGGGTGTAGCCAAGTGGTAAGGCAGCGGTTTTTGGTACCGTGTATCGTAGGTTCGAATCCTACCACCCCAGCCAGCTCATCAGAACATGGAAAGACAGCAGGCGCTTGGGTCACCGATACCCGAGAAATGCCCCCATTTATGCCCCAGTGGTTACGTGTGTTGAGGGTGGGCCCTCAGAGGTCGTTGAAGGCCCACGCCACAGGTTATAGCAGGTCGTAATCGACCCCGTTCGCCCAGAAGCCCCAATCGTCGCGTTTGTTGTCCGCCGCAGACCCCTCAATCAGGTGCTGAGGACGGACGCAGCGCGCGTTATGGCAGCGGCGGCGAACCACCGTTGCCTTATCGATCACTGCCCGGTTACAAAAGAAAACCCACGACGAGAACGCCGAGGGCAGACAGGTATTTCATGGGTCAAACTCCTGCAGTTGCTTCTTTATTTAGATGCAGGGGTTCTCTCAGTTTCGACGGGAGCGGAATTCAGGTTTTCCGCGCAAATGGCGTGCAGCTTGGTGTTCATGCCGCCCTTGGTCCGGCCAATCAGGCGTCCACACCCCCCCCTTTTTGACGCCCATGCTGGTCGCTGCGCGGTGTGCCTTCAAGTGGGTCGGGTCTATCATCACAGTCTTCTGTTCGCCTTGGTCTTCGGCGCGGCGGAAATCAATGCATTCTGACCCTAAGGGTTGGAGTTCGCGCTTTTCAGACCGATTTGTTCCAATACTTGACGCAACTTATACAGTGATGCGATGATTGTTTCATAAACTTATTTTCCTATGGGGGGGGAGATGCGACATTTCTTTCTGGCAATAGTTATCTTATGGGCGCTGCCTGTTAACGCGGCAACCTTCACATACCACTATCAAGGTGCATTGTTGGACCAAATAGTGGATAACAATGATGGCACTGCAACTATCCAAAATGGCTTTAGTGCGACACTTATTCTTGACGAGTATTTGCTCGGTCAGTCTCTGTTCGACGCCAATATTTCTTTTTTTCTTCCGGGTTCGTCAGACTTAACCCCACAGGGACCGGTACAAGGCGTGCTGGGTTTTTTTACTAATTATGCGGATCTCACGAACACCGTCGCGGGAACTGAATTCAGAATGCAAACGAATGCATTTGGCAACCTGACGGGTACAGCGTTTTGGTTGGACGGTCCCCCAGATGGATTTTTTGGCTCCACTACTCCATCATATGGAAATGCTTATGATTGGTATCACGATTCCGTAAATACCATCGGAAGCTCTCGGCCCGGCACATGGTCATTGGTTTCGATTCAAGGGGACTTGTTCGTTGCGCCAGTTCCACTGCCTACTTCATCTTGGCTGCTGATCACTGCACTTCTTGGGCTAGTATTAATTTCACGCAATAGGTCAAAGAAGTTAGGCTAGATAGATAGCTTCCGCCGTATTCTTGGCTTCAGTTTGCTGTTATAGCGCTTTCTAACGGTTAGTGCAGGGGCATTCCTGTTTTGGCTCAGATCAGCCATTCGATGCATCAGCCCCCCACCCGCCAGCACCAGAGACCAGTCTTCAGCCCCCGGAACGACTCGTCAGCTGTCCAGTCCTTCGGACGCCGTCAGCGCCAGTGGACGGTCGATCTAGCGGTAAAATGCCCCCACGACCGCACCAGTTCCCGCGTCTAGTTGGAAAAGCTCTTAGGTTTCATCGGTCGGCAAGGAGTCCTATCACCCCAGCCAAACACTTCTCTAAAAATAGCCGTCTGCAACCTGCACTTAATTAAGTGCCTAGTTTCAGCCTGTTCGCTTGGCCAAATTCAAAACGAGACCCCAAGCAGAGCACACATCCGGTCGATTTATCGCCGCAGTCTCTGTTCGCCATTCCGGCGGTACGAGTTTGGTAGTTTTTGCGAGGTTTTGACTTACAGCTTCGCGAAGGTTTCGCGCTGTTCCGACCATATCGCGGGAACGCCGGACTTGATCAGGTAATCAGAGGTCAGACCATCCGGCTGCTCACACGCAGCAATCGCCTCCAAGACAACTGGTGCGAGCAGTGCCAGATCAACCACGTCTTGGATCCGCCGCTTTGAAGTCCCTTCCGCATCCGCAATCTCTGCAAAGGATTTGCCGTCGAGGATCATCGCCATCCATCGCTGTGCGTTTCCGATGTTCGCACGAGCTTTCTATCAATCTCAGTCGGCGCATCTCCAAGATGCAGTTTCAGCTCAACGCCCCTTCTGCGCATCCGGAATGGGCCTTGGAGGATGAGCTGATCCGGGTTCGATCTTTTCCGGATCGCACTGAACCAGCTTCGAGATGTCTTCGACGTGCAAACGAACGACGATATCGGCTGGCGCGATATCTGCCGGCTCGACCAACGCCAGACAGTCTTGTGTCTTTTGCACCGCATGTAGTTTGGCAGATGTGGCGCCAACCTCTGATGCAGATAGATCCCGGATAAGACGCGTCGCAACATCGTGTCTCTCCAATCTCGCTCTGATCAGATCGGCGATCAGCCTTTCAACCTCTTCCGCGGGGAGGTGCCTGTGCGGCAGATTCAATGGCGTCAATGGTATCGTCGAATTGACGCAACTGCTGCTGAGCGAGCGAAAAACTTCGTGCCCAAGCGGAGACAGACGGTTTTTCCTCTCGCTTTCAAAAAGCGGCTGGCCAAGGTGTTCTTCCAAGTGCTTCAGGGTCTTCGAAAAGGCGGATTGCGTTCGCCCCAGTCGAATGGCCGCGTCGGCAAGGTTACCGGCCTGAGCCACCGCTCCAAAGCAACGGAGCATTTCGATCTTAATCACAGCTTCAAACTTCCTGAAGTTAAAGTTTGACTGATATGGCGTGCAAGGTCCATGTTTGCCCATCAATCATCTGGGCCGGGGCATGTCATACGCAAAGAAAAATTTCATTGCAGGGAAGTGGGTTGCGGGTGAGAGCGAAGTCGAAAACCGCAACCCATCCGATCTAAGCGATCTGGTCGGCTTATTCGCGCAAGCGAGTCCCGATCAGATAGACGCTGCTCTCGATCAGGCCCGGAACGCACAAAGGGAGTGGGCCGCTGTCGGGATTGAGCGCAGACAAGCTGTTCTGATGGACATTGGCAACGAACTCATGGCCCGGTCTGATGAACTCGGCACGCTTCTAAGTCGTGAAGAAGGCAAGCCACTGGCGGAGGGCAAAGGCGAGGTGTACCGCGCCGGTCAGTTCTTCACTTACTATGCCGCCGAGTGCCTGCGCCAGATCGGCGAGAACGCAGATAGCGTTCGAGCGGGAGTTGAAATCGACGTGCGTCGAGAACCGGTCGGCGTTGTCGCCGTTATCTCACCCTGGAACTTCCCGACCGCGACCGCTTCCTGGAAGATCGCGCCGGCGCTTTGCTTTGGAAACGCGGTTATCTGGAAACCCGCCAATGCCACGCCGGCTTCAGCGGTCGCTCTAAGCGAAATCATCGCAAAACAGGACATACCTAAAGGTCTTTTTTCACTGTTGATGGGATCGGGACGTGCAGTAGGGCAACGACTCGTCGAAAGCCCGATTGTGAATGCGATTTCGTTTACCGGGTCCGTTCCGGTCGGCAGGGGGATTGCCGCAGCGGCTATTCAAAACCTCACCAAGGTCCAGATGGAGATGGGCTCGAAAAACGCTCTCGCCGTCATGGACGACGGAGACCTTGATCTCGCTGTATCGGTCGCGTTGGGCGGCGCGTTCGGCGGGACGGGTCAGAAGTGCACGGCATCCTCCCGGCTGATTGTGCATTCTTCTGTTCACGACGCTTTCGTCGAAAAGCTCGTGGCCGGTGCAAAGGCCATGAAGGTTGGCCACGCACTCGAGGACGGCACCCGGATGGGCCCAGTCGTTAGCGCCCAGCAACTAGGGGAGAACCTTGCTTATGTCGAGCTCGGGAAATCCGAGGGGGCTGAACTCGCCTGCGGAGGAGAACGGCTCGATATGCCCCACGACGGTTACTATATGTCACCTGGTGTTTTTCTGAATACAAACAATACTATGCGCATCAATCGGGAAGAGATGTTTGCGCCGCTGACCGCGGTGATCCGGGTCGACAGCTATGAAGAGGCATTGGCGACAGTTAACGACACGAATTTCGGGCTGACATCCGGGATTGTCACCCGCGATCTCGCCCGTGCTACCCATTTCCGGCGAAATGCCCGGACCGGCGTCGTTACGGTCAATCTTCCGACGGCGGGAACTGACTATCATGTGCCATTCGGGGGACGCGGCGACAGTTCCTATGGTCCAAGGGAACAGGGACGGGCTGCGGCAGAGTTCTACACGACGGTCAAAACCGCGTACATCAGCGCAGGTAGTCCGAGTTGATGCGGATCGACGGTCTTCAATACGCCAACTGGTCCGAGAAGATCTTCCGGCAGATGCGGGAAGGCGGCGTCGATGCGGTGCACGTCACCATCGCCTATCACGAGACCTTCCGCGAAACCGTTCTGAACTTCGAGACCTGGAACCGTTGGTTCGAAACCCATCCCGACCTGATCATGAAGGGGCGGTGGGCCGGCGACATAGACACCGCGCGCGAGACCGGGCGGACGGCGATCTTCTTCGGGTTTCAAAACCCCAGCCCGATCGAGGACGACATCGGGCTGGTCGAGATCGTTCACACGCTGGGCGCGCGCTTCATGCAGCTGACCTACAACAACCAGTCCTTGCTGGCGACCGGATGCTACGAGGCCGAGGATACCGGCATCACCCGCATGGGACGGCAGGTGATCCGCGAGATGAACCGCGTCGGCCTGGTCGTAGACATGAGCCATTCGGCCGACCGATCCACGATCGAGGCCGCCGAGATATCGGACCGCCCGATCGCCATCACCCACGCCAACCCCCATGCGTGGTCGCCCGCACTCAGAAACAAAAAAGACGATGTCATCAGTGCGGTGACGCAGAACGGGGGCATGCTGGGCTTTTCGCTCTATCCCCATCACCTGCGCGACAAATCCGGCTGCACGCTGCGAAGTTTCTGCGAGATGATCGCGCGCACGGCTGACAGGTTCGGCACCGATCACCTCGGAATCGGTTCCGACCTTTGCCAGGATCAGCCCGACAGCGTGGTCGAGTGGATGCGGACGGGGCGCTGGACGAAGCAGATCGACTACGGCGAAGGGTCCGCGTCCAATCCGGGTTTCCCGGAGATGCCCGACTGGTTTCGGGACAACCGCGATTTCGGGACTATCGAGGCCGGGCTGCGCGAGGTCGGCATGAGCGACGCCGAGGTCGCAGGGATCATGGGGTGGAACTGGTACCGCTTCTTCGCCGAGAGTTTCGGCCCCGGCCCGGCGTCGTGACCCGTACGGCGCCCCATATCGCGCGGCGGGACCCGGCCCGGGTCATGACGCTCAGGCGGCTGGGGTCTCTTCATCAGTGCCGTCTGAGCTTCATGCGCATCCTCACCCGCCGGCTGGCCGGCGAGGGCTGGACGTTCACCCGCCCCGTTTTCGATATCGACCCAAAAGGCGTCGGGCGGGCGGTGTATACCGCGACGGGCCCGACGCGCAGCTATTCGCTGGTGTCCTTCGCCCATGACCTTCCGGACGAGTTGCGGTCCGACCGGGTCATCGCCGAGGCCTGGGACGCCACCTTCGCCTTGTTCGACGGCGTTCCCACACCGCAGGATATCGACCGGCTCGCGCGGAATGTTCCCCTGCAGGAGGCCGGCCGCGTGTCCGAGAGGGAGCTGTCGCTGTCGCGCGCCAACCGCTCCGTCCGGCTCTGGCGGCATGTCGTCGACGCCCTCGCGGCCGGACGGCAGCCCGACGCGGGGATGATCGACGATGTCGGCTACCTGATGCGGACGACAGCCGTGTACGGATCCGGCAAATTCGGCGCGGCCGACCGCGAGGCGATCGCCGACCGCCCCGAGATGCAGGTGCCGTTCCAGGCCGAGATGTTGTCGGTCTATCTGACCAGAATCTTCGTGCGGGACCTCGTCCAGCATATGGCACGGGCAAAAGGCGGGGGCCGGGCAGCCGATCTTGATCCAGCAATCGCCCGGCGGCTCGGAATCGGGAATTCAACTGGACTGGGAATGGCGCCCTTCATCGTCAATCACCCAATCCTGTTCAACAACTGGATCATGGCCCGCGAAGAGGCGATCTCTCGCGTAAGGTCAATTGACACAGCTACATCCGAAGAAATTGCCGTCTTTCTGGACAGACTAGCGCGAACAGAGATCTCTGTAGCGCAGTGGAGGTCTGAGCATCCGTTTCAGATTGCGAAACTCTCTGATCTGCGGAGCGACCTCGACCGCCTGCGCGATTTCGTGGACGGCAGCAACCTCGACGGTCCCGAGCCGTGGAACCGTCTAGTCGTTTGGTCCGAAAGCGCGTTGAGCGAGGAGGGGCAGGAGCTTGTCGCCTCTCTCATTCTAGAACCGTACGGCCAGTTGGTTGATGGCCTGGCGCATTGCATGGCGGACAGCAACGCGGCCGCGTTCCGCATCGATGGCGCAATGCCGATTGGCGAGGTCAGGCGGCTTTTGGAGACTTCATTCGGCTGGGCGCTGAAACTGGATTGGCAGAACTCGCAGAATTGCGCCCGAGCCTGGTATGTGTCCGAGGAAAAACTGGAACCGCGCCTGGGCGAGCGCTTTGAAGAACCAGTATCGGATTACGAACAGCCCCTGGCCCCGGCCCGAGATGCCACCATGGCCTTCGCCGCGCTGCAAGACTGGGGTGATGATGCGCCGATTGCCGAGTTCCTGCTGAACCACCCCGAGCATCGCCACACCGTCCGCCGCGCCCAGATCAGCCGCATCGCGCCCTATGGCGAGATCCACGACAACACGATCGCAGCAGATGTCATGCCGATCGACATGCTGCGGGCGAAGCTTTCGTTTTTCGGAGCAACGCATTTCGACCCGCGTTCGGACCGCTGGGTGCGCATTTGCATGTACGCGGGCGCGCCGTATCCCGAGGAGCTGACGCCGACCAATGCTGATGACTGGGTCTTTCCGGAGTTCTTGGTATGAACCTGTCATTGAATGAGATCGAGGCTACCGCAAAGAGGGCGGCACGCGGCGCGGGCTATCCCTGGGGGCTGGCGGAGGAAGCCGGGAAGGCAACTCGCTGGCTTTGCTCGCGCGATCTTGACGGTTGCAGAGCACTCACTGAACTACTTGAGCGGATCGACGGGCAAAACATCGCTGGGTGGTTGCCTCAAACCGGCAGCGAGCCCTGGACCGCGAGGGGCGGCATTTTGTGCCCTCTGGCGACAGGTGCGGCAATTTCAGATCGCGCCCACGAACTTGGCGGCAAAGACATCCGGCTTGGGGCTGTGGCTGTACCGGTGTTTTTGGCACCCTTTGCCGCTCTTCTGGCCCGTGAGTTCGAAAAGCCCGTAGAGGTTGTCCTTGGCGATTTGGTCTTGTGTACAGACGGCGAGCTTTTGTCGTCGAGCGGTGCGCCTCCGAGTTCGTCTGTTGGGGCCAGTATCTGTATCGGAGGAACGATTGATCAGCCATACAGCTACCGTCTGCGCGCAGATCCCGACGCGAATGATTGGGCGGCACTGTTGGCCTTTGCCCATCGTACTTATGCGCCGGCCACCGAGGAGTCGCGCCTCAAGGGCGCGGGTGCCGGACTGTCCGACAATGATTAAGCCGAGGTTTCACTAATGCCGACAACTACACTCAGCCTCGCTGATATCGAGAACCTCAGCTTTCGTGCGCTTGTTGCGGCTGGTACATCGGAGGCTAATGCACGGCCACTTGCCGTTGCCACAAGCGCGACCGAGGCCGACGGGATCGCGAGTCACGGCCTGGCCTACATCCCGATTTACTGCGAGCACGTAGGTTGCGGTAAAGTCGACGGTCAGGCGCAGCCAAAGCTCGAGGTATCCAGTCCATCAGTGGTCCGCGTCGATGCAATGACTGGGTTCGCCCATTCTGCGATCGATCTTGGCTTCGAGCGCCTGGTGCCACTGGCGCGCGAACAAGGTATCGCGGCGCTGGCCATTCGAAACAGTTACAATTGTGGCGTTCTGGGCTATCACACGGCGCAATTGGCGCGATCCGGGCTAGTCGGACTCGGATTCACCAATGCGCCAGCATCGATAGCTCCATCCGGCGGGTCCAAACCCGTGGTCGGCACGAATCCCCTTTCGATCGCCGTTCCGGGCCTCGACCGCGAACCGGCAATCCTGATCGATCAGAGTGCCAGCACAATCGCCAAGAGCGAAGTTATGAAGCACGCCCGCGAAGGTAAGCCGATCCCGGTAGGTTGGGCGCTGGACCCCGATGGCAACCCGACCACTGATCCAGAGGTCGGGCTGAAGGGATCGATGGCCCCATCAGGAGGTTACAAAGGGGTCGGCGCGGCTCTACTCGTCGAGACGATGGCGGTTTTGATGACAGGCGCTACGCTCGGGATAGACGCCTCGCCGTTTTCCGGAACCGTCGGCGGTCCGCCAAAGACTGGTCAATTCTTCATTGCTATTGATCCCGAGAAAACGGCCGGCGACAGATATGCAGCGCTTCTTTCTCGCTTAACCGACGCATTTGAGGCGCAGGACGGTGCACGACTGCCTGGTGAAGGACGCCGGAAGCATCGAGTGAAGGCGCGTTTGCAAGGGGTCGAAGTGGATAACGCGACCATCGAAAGGATCAGAAATATTATCGGCGACTAGACGGAAAATTGGTCGCTTATGCACTAATAGTCAAACTGGACCACTCAGGTGGGGCTGATCAACGCTACAATGTTCAGCAAGGTCGATTTTCCGCTGCCTGAAGCGCCAAGTAGCACAACGATTTCTCGTTCCGGAATGTCTAGAGTTACTACACGCAATGCGTGCACGGCCGCAGGCCCTTCGCCGTAGACTCGCTTTAGGTTTCTTATTGTATATGCATTCTTTTCCACGTCTTTAATGTAGCGCATTGCAGGTTTACGGTACATTTGAAAGCGTTTCCGCTTGACACGGAAGGGAGTGCCTTTTCGAGTTTCCAAAAAATGGAGACTCTGCAGTGTAATGGATACCATTTTTGGTATTCCACGACACCATAGCGGTTCGTGGCTGCATAACTATGGCCAGCAGCGCCAATGTGCTGACTTTCAGAAAAAATGTAGCGGGGCGCAGGAAATTAAACCCCAACAGCCCTCGGCGGATAGTGTTTGGCGTTACTCAGGATGCCATCTACACGCGCCGGTAGCCTTGAATTAAGTCAATCATAACTTCTTCCGTTGAAGGCTACGCCTAAGCCGTTGATTGCTGAATGCAAGCGACCGGCAGTTTTGTCCGCAACTCGGACCTCAGGGCAAAAAACACGCTGCAGTCGGTTCGAACGGCAGCTTTTCTTTCTGCAGCGCAGCTGGCGACTCAGCCGGAGTGGTTTCTGCGTCTGCCAGCGTGCGAGCAGAGGCACTTCCGGATACCGCTCTTAGGAGACATCTGACGGTTTCGGTCAGGTTCGGACCGAGGCCCACTTGGCCGAATGACTGCGTGGCGGACTTATCAGTCATGAAACAGCGCCTCTTCAGACGCGTTCACGCAAAATCTAGTTGTCTCGATACGTAGCCGAAACTATTTCAGCGTCATGGCAACGGTCGCGTACAGATTTGCAGCGAAGCGTCTAACGGCGCTGATCATGTGCATGTAGCTCATGATCACAGGACTGGCTGCGGCCGTTGCGATGGACCATGCGGGGCATGACATTCATGGAAACGTCGCCTGGATATCGTCCGACACCGGATCGATAGACCACGCATCGCACCATATGACATCCGGGAACCCCAACGCAGAATGCTGTGAACCCGAGAGCGAGGCCGCGTCAAACTGCCATGTATCGGCTTGCTGCCTTTCTGAATTTCAACATTCCGACATTCTACTGGCCACTGCTCACAGCCGAAGCGCCTGCGCTCAGCGGATGACAAATCTGGTCGGACCTTCGATCGACACCCCTCTCCCTGAACGCCCTCCCCGACTTTCCTGACAGGTTCTTGCGGACCCGAGCCTTTTAGCGGTTCGGGTTCATCTTGATTTCTTGGCCGATCCACAGCGGATCGGCTGGCAGGAGGTTGCAATGCGTGGACGCTACACGGCTCTCGCGATCCTTGCTTTGGCGGGCGGCACCGCAGGCGGTATCACACTTGAGAGGCTCTACCTTAGTCCGGAGAATACCGGGGGATCGGACGGTCCGGAGATCCTCTATTGGGTCGCTCCGATGGACCCGAATTTCCGGCAACCCGGCCCGGGCAAGTCGCCCATGGGAATGGATCTGATCCCGGTTTATGCCGGGCAGGAACCTTCCGACGACCCTTCGGAGGTCTCGCTCAGCGCGGCCGAGATCAACGCCATCGGGGTACGGACCGCGCTAGCTCGGATGACGGATGTGGCGCCAAGGATCGAAACCGTCGGATTTGTCAGCTACGACGAGCATCTGACCAGCCATGTCCACACGCGCGTCGATGGATGGATCGAGGTTCTGAACGTCAGGGCGGTTGGCGACGTCGTACGAAAAGGCGACGTGCTGTTCGAGCTCTTTTCTCCGGAATTCGGCGTCGCGAGCTTCGATTTCCTGCGCTCGCTTGAGCGAGGCACCGGCCTGTCCCTTGAGGCTGCGCGTAACAAATTGCGCAGCCATGGGGCTACCGACAGACAGATTGCAGAGATCGAGGCATCCGGCGAAATTGCGCGCCGCATCACCGTAGAAGCTCCAAGAGATGGCATCGTAGTGGCCCTTGAGGCTGCGGATGGCATGTTCCTGCAACCCGGCACCCAGGCGGTCTCGATCACCGATCTGAGCCAGGTCTGGCTGATCGTGGATGTGTTCGAGCGTGACATCTCGCGCCTGTCCGAAGACATGACTGCTGTCGCCCGCTTCGAGCATCTTCCCGGCAGGATCTTCGAGGGCCGGATCGACTACATCTATCCCGAGCTCGACCCGCGAACGCGCACTCTTCCCGTCCGCCTGCGGTTCGACAATGCGGAAGGCCTGCTTCGGCCCGGCATGTTCGGCAACGTGAGCCTCCTTCCCAATACAAGCCGTCAGGCACTTACAGTTCCGTCCGAGGCTGTGATCCGCACCGGATCGGCGGAGCGGGTCATCCTGAAGACGGGCGAGGGAACATTCCGGCCGCGGCTCGTCACGACGGGCCTTCGCGACAGTTTCGGAGAAGGTGGCCGCACGGAAATCCTGCAAGGCTTGTATCCGGGTGAGGAGGTCGTCGCCTCGGCGCAATTTTTGATCGACAGCGAAAGCGCCCTGAGTGCGGGCTTCATGCGGATGGCGCCGACCGATGAAGAGCCGGCTCGTGGGACAGGCACGCTTGTCGCGCTGGACCGTGACCGGCGGGTCGCGACGCTTCGCCATGGTGCCCTGGAAAGCCTCGACTGGCCGGCAATGACGTCCGAGTTCCCGGTGCGCGCGGACGTGTCGCTGGACCGGCTGCGGGAGGGAGAGGAGGTGTCGTTCCGCGCCGCACGCGGCGCCGACGGTCTGCTTGGCCTGATCGAACTGGGTCCCGATGATGGTGTCGCTGCGACGGGAACAGGTATGGCGCTGGCCGTGACGCCCGAAGGCAAGCTAACGCTCGATCATGGCCCTATTCCAGACCTGGGCTGGCCTGCCATGCAGATGGATCTTGATCTGGCCGGCATCGATCCCGCGAGCGTGCCACTCGATACGCCAATCGAGTTCGATCTCGCCAAGGATGAGAACGGCATGTTCTCCATTATCGCGGTGCGCGCCGAGGGCGAAGATGCACCGGCGGTGGAGGAAGTTGACGAGACGCCGACCGCGGCGGCTCCTCCAATCGTCGTTTCAGGAACGATTGACGCCATCGACCCGGCAACGGGACAGGCAACGATCACCCACGGACCGATCACTGAAATCGGCATGCCAGGCATGACGATGGCATTCGCAGTGGCCCCGGAACTGGACCTCTCTGGAACCGAAACAGATCAGGAGATGACCCTCACCTTCGCAAGGCCGGATGGAATGACCATGGTGCTGGCGGACGCCGAGCCTGTCGTCCCGAGTGCGCCGCCAATCACCGTCACCGGTACCATCGACGCCGTCGATGCCGAGGCCGGGCGGGCGACCATAACCCACGGGCCGATCATGGAGATCGGGATGCCAGGGATGACAATGGAGTTTTCCGTCGATGCCGATCTCGACCCGACCTCTTTGCCGACCGGGATGGAAGTGTCGCTCACCTTTGCGCGCCCAGACGGCATGACGATGGTTTTGGCGGGGGCTGAGCCCGTGCAACCGCCGATGGAGGTCTCGGGCACCATCAACGCAGTCGACCCCGACGCTCGGATGGCAAACATCACCCATGGACCCATGGCCGAGATCGGCATGCCGGGCATGACCATGGATTTCGCCATCGCTGATGACATTGATCCGACTGCCTTGCCCACAGGTGAAGAACTCATCCTGCTTTTGCATCGCAACCCCGACTTCTCGATGACCCTCGTGGGCACTGCCGCCGCTCGGAGTGTCTCTCAATGATTCCGGCTATCATCCGCGCCTCGATTGCGAACCGCTTCATCATCGTGGCGCTCGCGCTCATGATGGCGGCGGCCGGAGTCTGGGCCATCCGCGAGACACCGGTGGACGCGATCCCCGACCTGTCCGACGTGCAGGTGATCGTGCGCACGCCTTATCCGGGTCAGGCGCCGCAGGTGGTCGAGAACCAGATCACTTATCCACTGGCCACGGCGATGCTGGCTGTGCCAGGCGCGCAGGACGTGCGCGGCTTTTCGTTCTTTGGGGACAGCTTCGTCTATGTTGTCTTCGAGGACGGCACTGATCTTTACTGGGCGCGCTCGCGGGTTCTGGAATATCTCGGCCAAATTACCGGAAGTCTTCCCGAGGGCGTCTCCCCGCAGCTCGGCCCGGATGCGACGGGCGTAGGGTGGATATACCAATATGCCCTGATCGACCGCACCGGGAACCATGACCTGTCGCAGCTCCGGACGCTTCAGGACTGGTTCCTGAAATACGAGCTACAGGCAGTCGAAGGCGTCTCTGAAGTCGCCACCATCGGCGGGATGGTCAAGCAGTACCAGGTTGTCGTCGATCCAAACAAGCTCAGAGCCTATGACATCACGCTCGCGCAGCTGCGCGGAGCGATCCAGGCCGCAAACAGGGAGACCGGGGGCAGCGTGATCGAGATGGGCGAAGCGGAGTTCATGATCCGCTCGTCGGGCTACATTGACGAGCTTTCGGACCTCGCCAGCGCGCCCTTGATGGTCAATAAGCGAGGTGCCGCGCTGACGCTGGGTGACGTGGCCGATATCCGGCTCGGGCCGGAGATGCGACGCGGCGTCGGCGAGTTCAATGGCGAAGGCGACGCTGTGGGCGGCGTTGTGATCCTGCGCTGGGGCGGCAACGCACTGGCCACGATCAAGGCGGTGGAGGCTCGGATAGAAGAACTGCGCCCAAACCTGCCCGAGGGCGTCGAGATCGTCACGACTTACGACCGCTCCGGGGTGATCGAACGGGCCATCGAGAACCTGCAGAAGAAGCTGACCGAGGAATTCATCGTCGTTGTGCTGGTCTGCGCCGCCTTCCTTCTGCACCTGCGCTCGTCGCTGGTGATCCTACTGTCGCTTCCTCTGGGCATTTTCGCGGCCTTCATCCTGATGAAGGCCCAGGGCGTGAACGCCAACATCATGTCGCTGGGTGGCATCGCCATCGCCATCGGCGCAATGGTCGACGCCGCCATCGTGATGATCGAGGCGATGCACCGTCGGCTCGAAAAGGAGAAGCTGACGGCTGAGAACCGTTGGCGGATCGTGCAGGAATGCGCATCCGAAGTTGGACCTGCGCTTTTCTATTCGCTTGCCATCATTACTGTGAGCTTCCTTCCGGTCTTCGTTCTTGAAAATCAGGAAGGACGGCTGTTCAAGCCGCTGGCCTATACCAAGACCTATGCAATGGCGGCAGCGGCGATTTTGTCGATCACGCTGGTGCCGGTGCTGATGGGATACTTCATTCGCGGTCGGATCCTGCCCGAACGCAAGAACCCCCTCAATCGCATCGTTGTCTGGACATATCGCCCGTTCCTGGACGCGGCCATCGCCTGGCCCTGGGCCACGACGCTGCTGGCCGCCGCGGTCGTCGCCTCGATGTGGTATCCGCTCCAGCGCCTCGGTTCGGAGTTCATGCCGGAACTGAACGAGGGTGACTTTCTCTACATGCCGTCGCTCTACCCCGGTGTCTCGATCGGCAAGGCGCGCGAGGTCCTGCAGCAAACTGATCGGCTGATCGCAACCATCCCCGAGGTGGAGACGGTGCACGGCAAACTCGGACGCGCGGACACGGCAACCGATCCGGCGCCGCTGACGATGATCGAAACCACGATCCAGCTGAAGCCCGAGGAGGAATGGCGCCCCGGAATGACGATGGAGAGGATCCGCGACGAACTTGACCGTGTGGTTCAGGTGCCGGGCGTCACGAATGTGTGGATCCAGCCGATCAAGAACCGGATCGACATGCTGGCGACGGGGATCAAGACGCCGGTCGGCGTGAAAATCTCAGGCGCCGATCTAGACGTCATCGAGCAAATCGGTGTCGCCGTTGAAGAAGCGGTAAAAGGGATAGATGGCACCGCCTCGGCCTATGCCGAACAACCCATCGGTGGGCGCTTCATCGAGATTGACGTGAGACGAGAGGCGGCCGCCCGTTACATGATGAGCGTCCGGGACGTGCAGGACGTTGTTCAGACGGCAATCGGTGGCATGCAGGTGTCGGAGTCCGTCGAAGGGCTAGAACGGTTCCCGATCAATCTGCGCTACCCACAGTCCTGGCGGGACAGCCCCGAGCGGCTCGAAACCTTGCCGGTGGTCACACCCTCGGGTGCCCATGTGCCGCTCGCGGCACTTGCCGACATCCGCATCGTGGACGGTCCGGGGATGATCCGGTCCGAGAACGCCCGGCGCACCGGCTTCGTCTTCATCGACATCGCAGGGCGCGATCTCGGCAGCTATGTCGCTGAGGCCCGTGCGCGAGTAGCCGAAGAGGTCACCTTGCCCCCGGGCTATTCGCTCACCTGGTCTGGCCAGTACGAATACATCGAACGGATGCAAGAGCGGCTCACTATCGTGGCCCCTGCGACGCTTCTGATCATCACGCTGATGCTCTTCATGGCCTTCAACCGGATCATCGAGGTGAGCATCATCCTCGCGGCCCTGCCGTTGGCGTTGGCCGGGGGCGTCTGGTTCCTGTGGTATCTCGCTTTCGACATCTCTGTGGCAGTGCTCGTCGGCTTCATTGCGCTCGCGGGGGTCGCGGTCGAGACCGCCATCGTGATGCTTCTCTACCTCAATCTTTCTTGGGAGAAGCGCCGCAAGCTCGCACAGGCGGAGAACCGAAAGCTGACTCGGGACGACATCGAGGAGGCCGTCTTCGAAGGTGCGGTTCTGCGGGTCCGGCCCAAGGTTATGACGGTGGCCACGATTTTCGCGGCGCTCATCCCGATCATGTACGGCACCGGCACCGGCTCCGAGATCATGCAGCGGATTGCGGCCCCGATGATCGGCGGCATGGTCACCGCAACCCTGCTGACCCTTTTCGTCATCCCTTCGATCTTCGTGATTTGGAAGATGCTGGCACTGCCCCGTGTCAACCGCGAGATCGGCCCCCTCGTTCTGCGGCCTGAACATTCAGCGCCTGCCGAATAATAGAAACTGCAACCTGAACTCCTGGAGTTTACAATGAAGAAACTGACTGCAACGCTCGGCCTCCTGGCCTTCACAACCCTGCCGGCCCTCGCTCAGATGAACCACGGCAATATGGACCATTCCAACATGCCAATGTCGTCCGAACAGATGGAAGGCGCCGTACACGCAAAGGCCGTCGTTAACTCGATCGGCGACGGCATGGCCAATGTCAGCCACGGCCCAATCCCGGAGATCGGCTGGCCAGCGATGACGATGGATTTGCCGCTTCTCGATAACGCCTAAATGATGGGTGAGATTGCCGCGGGCGACGAGGTTACGCTTATGCTCGTGAAGGGATCGGACGGCATGTACGCAATTGGCGCGATGATGCCGAACTGAACCTCGGAACACAGCGACCGGCCACTCCGCGCCGGTCGCCCACAATTCTATGACGGGGCTGGGATATGAACCGAAACCTTTACCGCTTACTGGGCGCGATCTCGATTTGCCTATCAGCAACTTCTCTTATGGCGCATTCCGAAAAGTAAGGCACAACCCCTATGGACGGTACACGGCTGACCGAAACGCCCGAGATGATCCACATGGTGTTCGACAACCAGAACACGATCGCACGGCAGCGTCAGGCTTGACCGCAGGCAACTTCGTTGCATCATGCCTTGCTTATTGCACGCAACCTGCCGAGGAAGAGGCCCAAGCATGAAGACTGCTCTAATACTTGTGGATATCCAGAATGATTATTTCGAAGGTGGAAAATGGCCCGTTGCCAATATGGCAGAGGCTGCTGTCAATGCAGCACGGCTCCTGAAGGCAGCCCGGACGAAAAAGGATATGATTGTCCATGTGCACCATGAAATGCCGCAAGGTGGGCCGTTCTTCGTCGCAGGTACGGATGGCGCAAGGATCAATGATACAGTCTCACCTCAAGGTGATGAAACGACAGTTCTGAAACACAGACCCAACAGCTTTCACGATACCGGGTTGGAAGCTCTGCTTCGCGATGCGGGGGTAACCAGCGTCACGATTTGCGGAGCGATGTCACAGATGTGTATCGACGCGACGGCACGCGCAGCACGCGACCTCGGGTTCGATGTGACCGTCATAGAAGATGCTTGCGGCGCGAAGGAAACCTCTTTTGGGAACGTTACAGTGCCGGCCGAATTTGTTCACGCCACTATTATGGGGGCGCTGAACGGCAGCTACGCGACTGTAACCAATACAGATTCCTACCTTGCCTGAGCCCCGAACGGGTGGCATGCGACATCCCACATAGCGAAGCGCTGACCTAGCACCATGCGTTATCACCCCGGGCAACACGGCTAGCGACTTCAGTATCTTGCTCCGTGCTTTTGCATAACCAAAACGGTTCATCGGCAAGGTAAGATATGCAGCCCCTCCGAAAGCTCCTTTTTGTGAACCAGAAGGCGCTCACCAACGAGAAGTTCACGACTTCAAGGCTTATAGAAATCCGATGTCCTTTGACGGCTGGCGAGCCACCAGCCCGATTGTACGGGCCATTCCGTAAAGTCCGTGTCGTGGCCCAGATCTCTGGCGGCATGCAGCGCCCATTGCGGATCGACCAGCGCCTCGCGCGCGATGGCGATAAGATCCGCGGCCCCGTCTGCAAGGATGTTTTCGGCCTGCAAAGGGTGCGTTATCAGGCCCACGGCCATCGTTGCCATGCCGACTTCGTTCCGGACGCGATCAGCATAGGGAACCTGGAAACCCGGTTGCCGCTTTTGCGAGCCGCTTGCCGTTGCGGCCCCGGCGATGCCGCTTGAGGAACAATCCATCACGTCGACGCCAATGTCCTTGAGCGCACGCGCCAGCACAACAGTGTCCTCGAGGCTCCACCCATCGGGCGACCCGTCGACCGCCGAGGTGCGAAAGAACAAGGGCAGGTCTTCCGGCCAGGCGCCGCGCACCGCTTCGGCGATTTCGAGGGCAAGCCGCATGCGCCCGGTCAAATCCCCGCCATAGGCGTCCTTGCGCCTGTTCGAGAGCGGCGACAGAAAGCTGTGCAGCAAGTAACCGTGGGCGCCGTGAATTTCGACTATCCTGTAGCCGGCCTCTCGCGCGCGGTGCGTCGCGGACACGTAATCGTCGATCAGGGCCTTGATCTCGGACACCGGCAGCTCATGCGGAACGGGCCAGCCATCGGCAACAGGTAGCGCGCTTGGCCCGACCGGCGTCCAGGGCATGTCGCCGCGGGCGATATCGGCGTCGTTCAGAGGGCCATTGCCGAACCACGGCCGCTGCATCCCTGCCTTGCGCCCCGCATGCCCAAGCTGGAGCGCCGGAATGGCACCGTTCCGCAGCGCGAATTGTGCAATCCTTGCGTGACCCGGAATCTGGCTGTCGGCCCAAAGCCCGGGGCACCCGTGCGTGATGCGCCCGGCCTTTTGCACGGCGGTCGCCTCGGTAAAGACGATGCCGGCGCCGCCAATCGCGAAGCGGCCGAGTTGCACAAGATGCCAGTCATCCATGTGCCCTTCATGCGCCGAGTACTGGCACATCGGCGAGATGACGACACGGTTGCGGGTTTCGACGCCCCGAATCCTGAGGGGCTGGAACAGTCTTGGGGTCTCGGTCATCGGCATGCTTCCTTGCAAGATCATTCCATCTTGCATGCATGTTCACGCAGTTCAATCAGACGGCAGCGCGTGGAACGGTCGACCGGCGCTTTCCCCCGCCAGCGCTAGTCGCCGGAACAGGGAACATCGGGGCGCACGATCAGCGCCCTGGGTTACCGCCCACCGGCCCCGGAAACCGGCGTCCCGATGGACCAGAGGCCGACTATGCACTAACAGTCAAACTGGACCACTCAGGTGGGGCTGATCAACGCGACATAGGTCAGCTCAGCGGACTTAGCTGGCATTCACCTTGAAGCAAAAAGTTAGACGAACGCCTTATCATTGGAAAACTGCGGGAGCTGGAAATAAGAAAGCGCTAGATTTTCGATTTGGTCTCGGTATTTTTTGTAAGCGTCAGTCGCGAACTTAACACACTTACCATTGCATCATAAGATAATGAATTTTGCCGCAAGATAACGAAACGCAAGCGAGTACTAACAAGATTGCAAGACGTCTTGCAGCCATACTGGCTGCCGACGTGGCCGGATATAGTCGTCTTACCAGCGTCGATGAAGAAGGCACTGCTAAAATGCTCTTAGAGCATAGATCAGTGACTGATGCGCTTATTGAGAACTTTGGTGGTCGGATTGCCAACACCGCTGGCGATAGCATTATTGCTGAATTTGCGAGCTCTGTCGAAGCGGTGCGATGTGCCGTTGAAATTCAGGAAGCAATTCGGACACGCAACCTCTCCGTTCCGTTGTCTTCACAAGTTCAGTTTCGCATCGGGATAAATGTCGGAGACGTGATCCTTCAAGATGGTGACCTTTTAGGTGACAGCGTAAATGTGGCCGCTCGACTAGAAAGCCTCGCTGAACCCGGTGGGATCTGCTTGTCTGGCGAGGTACACGACCAGATACAAGGCAAGCTGTCCCTTGGGTTCCGTGCTATGGGAACCAAGCGACTAAGAAACATTGATCGTCCGGTGCGCGCTTACAACGTTGAGGGCATCCAAGATGTCAGTGCGCGCAAAGAAAACAAGCTGCGCATTCTGGCCGCGGGAGGTGCCTTTTTCGCTGCTGCCTGCTTGGGTCTTGTGTATGTTCTTACTGCTCGTGACAGCACTACAACGCTTTCTGGTGGGTCGCCGCCGTGGACGTCTGAAAGCAACCTGGATGCACCTCCACTGCCCCAGATGTCTGACGTTGTTGCATCAGGCGAATGGAATGAACATTCCTATTATGCAATTTTGACATGGGGCAGTTCCTGGCAGTCAGCTGTTGCAGATGCCAAAAAAAGGGGTGGCTATTTAGCCTCCATTACATCCGAAGCGGAGAACAGTTTTGTTTTCGAACTCATTAAGAACGATGAGCGCTTGTGGGATATGCATCAGGATGGGCAAGCTTTCGGACCTTGGATCGGCACATATCAGGAAGAAGGTGCCATTGAGCCAGACGGTGGGTGGGCGCTGGTCAGCGGCGAACCGGTTACGTTTTCGAACTGGTCAGAAGGCCAGCCAAACAATCATGGTGGGAACTCGGACGTCGTTCGGTTCCACAATTACGTTCACCAGCCTTCACCGTATTGGGACGATGCAAATGGCGCCGGCTCAGCACGAGGGTATATTTTGGAAATTGAGCGCGTGGATAGTACTAAATGAAAAAAAGCGGGCCTTTGACGTTGTAAGTATCAATATATTCCAATTCTTTGAGTACGGGGAACCTGAAGAAGCATAATGCAATTTTTCTTTAGACATTGGATCTTATCCGTTTTTGTCGCGTCGTCGATCATTTCGACGTCGGCAAGCGCGCAAAACGTGACGTTCCCAACGGACTTCTTCGCTGAACGCCTGCAAGGCTCTGCATGCTCGAAGTTTTTTTCTTCATCTCGCCTGAACAGTGACCTTAAGATGATTTCAGCACTAAGTTCGGCGAGCATGACGAGCACCAATTCTCTGAACGTCAACCACGATGCCTTCTCCAAAAGGTGGACAAAGCTCTTAGAAGTTTCATATGGCGCGGCGGCAAAAGGTGACGCCACGGCCGGGAATAAAATCTTGGGCACTCTGGTCAATCTTGCGCAAGCGAACGCCCTGCTGAATGCCCCATCATATAATAGCGCAAAAAAAGTGGAGTGCTGGAAAGGTCGCCGAAGCGACCGACCATGTCCACTGCATGTTGTGCAACACACTGGGTATACTGGCGTTGCAATGTTGTATTCGGCCATTGTGCTTGAGGAGTACGCAACACCAGATCAGAAACGAATTCTGGATACGTACTTTGACAAGATCTACAAGAAATTCATTTCCCCACTGGCGTCAAACGGCGCGCAAAGTGACGGATTGTATGAATTTGGAGACTATGGTTTGGGCGTGCTTGCCTACGCTAGGTGGAAACGTGATGCACGGCTCGCCAAAAGCGAAATACGCAAGCGCCGCTCCTCTTTCATCAAAAAGATAGATGCCCAAGGCATGCTGAAAGAAAACTCATTTCGCGGCTACCGCGGCTATTGGTATCACACTCTGGGAGCAGAAAGCGCCTTTGGTTACGCGCTAGTTGCCAGAAGTTTCGGCACCGACTTTTTCAAGGACGCCAAACTTGGCCCAAGGTTTCAGAACCTTGCTAATCAAACGGTGAATGGTGGGCGGAGTTACTCTGATTTTCGGGAGCGCGCCCTGCAAAAATCCCCGAAAAATGCAATCAAGGACCCAAACGCAGAAATCCCCCACATGCATCAATTCGCTGTTGGCTTACCGATCATCTTAAAGCGGGAATATGGCTACGATGTAACAACAGCGTCAGCTTACAGATCAAAGGGCCGTCTCGAAACAATCAGCAAAATAACAGGTTTCAACGCTGATTGTTACTACTCCAGTTTTCGCTGAGTTCGGCAGCTTATCTGTTGCTGCGTGGCAAACTGAGAAATTCTAACGTTCTGCTTTGGGCTCGGTGCGGACGCTCGCAGTATTCTCGTGAGCGTCTGCTGCGCGGACAAAGCGCTCACTGGCTCACTCTAGGTTTCACGGCGGGACGCCCAAAGATGAAGTGGCGATCCAGCGGCGATATCTCCAACCGAAACAAGCCCGGCGTTCTCCGCCATAGTCGCCAGTTCTTTGTCGCTCCAGGCTCGACCTCCTGAAATTGTCGTCCGCAGGTCATTGAGAGCAGCCAACTTGCGATCCTCTGGCACGCGATATGCGGCCGCAAACAGCCATCCCCCCGGCTTGAGTGCCTGTTGAAGGTTCTTGAAGGTCTGGTCAATGATGGCCTCGGGAAGGAAAATGACCGGTACGAAGATAACGTCAAATGCAGCATTTTCCTTCAGGTCGACGACGTTCTCGTTTCTGAAGGTGACGCGATCGGTTAGCCCGGTTTGTTCCAAGTTATTGGCGGCAAGGTCCAGAGCAGGCCCGAGGATGTCTATGCCGATTGCGGTAAGCGATGGCCATTGCTGGGCCATGGAAAGAGAAATCCATCCGACGCCGCTCCCAACATCAAGAAACCGTGGAGCGTTTGACAGGGTGGCCTCGAATTCCGGCTCTTTTGCTGCGTACTCGGTCAGCAATTTCGTCACGAGCCGGGATGAACGTCCCTGAGTTTCGAGAATGCCGGAGTCGTCGAACGACCAACCAAAGCTGCCGTCGTCGGGTAGTTCTAGTAGATGCAGCATTTGGCGCATGGCTGCCCTGACAAACCCATACAGCGCGTCCAGTTCTTCGTCCGTCAAGCCGTCCAGCAAGTCGGGCTCGAACGCGTCGACGACAGCGTCAAGTTTCGAGGTAAGAGTATCATTTGGTCGGAGGTGGCCTGAGGCCGCCCCAATTCTTGCGCCCAGCGCAGCGAGTGCGTCTGCCGCCCTGATGTGTTTTTGGATTGCTGCCATTGCTTCAGGAAAGGCCATAGTCTCGCTCCCTTCTCCTCATCGGTATACTCTTCACTCGAAGCAAGTCGGCGTAAAGCACTTGGGCACTTTGGCCTCGTGTTCACTCCGAAGTGGGTTGCTCGACCACTGCCAAAGCGGTGCTGGTCCGCTCGTACAGCTCTTTACCTATCCGGGTGTGGCGTTCGAGCTCTACGATCTCATCTGGGTCGGTCTCGTGGACCATCGCCTCACGCAGATCGTCGATATTGGCACGGAGGTCAGAGAGTTTTCTACGCCAGTCGTCCAATTCCTTTTTCTCTCCTTTGGTCATTGGTCCGACAATGCGCACCTTACCAGTTCGGAAGTCGATCTTGATGTGATCCGGATGCGGAATGGGCTTATCCATGGTTTTTATCCCGGCTTCTGCGCCCCTGCGCAGTTCCTTCTCCCATTCGATCTTTTAGGTCAGCGCCTTGTCCAAATATTCAGCGTGAAGCATGTTGCGGGAGCTTTCCACCTCAGCCAGCAACTGTGAGAAGAGCCGCTGCGCGCGGTGCTGGCCCTTGACGGCGTTCACAGCCAGAGACCGCATGACCGCCTGCACCATGAGGATTGTCACGCTGCGGTGCCCTTCCCGGATCGTGATGTCGCGGTATGCCTCATCGAGAATGATATCTTTCATACGTTCCTCATGAATGCCCGGACGTTTGCTCTTTGATCCCCGAGGCCGCCCCTTCGGATTACCAGACTTGCCCGGTTTGAAGCGGGCGTCTTTCGGCGGTTTACCATATCCCACGTCATAGCCGGGTCGGGCCACGAGCCCGCGCTTGTCCTTGTCGCTGCCCATTCCGCCGCCTCCATCGCCTTGTTTGTCACCGCTGGCGTCCAGCCGCAGAGAACCTGCGCCGCCTCGTCCCTGGCACAGGCCCCCCAGCGGGCAATGATGCGATCACAATAGATCTCGTCAAACTCGCAGAGATAGGCGCGCCGGCCGGTTTTCTCAGCCGCGATCAACGTCGAGCCGGGTCCGCCAAAGACATCGAGCACAATGTCACCGCGTCCGGACACATCGCAGACGGCATCGGCAATCATCTGCACGGGCCTTACGTTCGGATGTAGCGCCAGTTCTTCCATGCGCCCTGCCCGCATGGTGTTGACGTCGCGATACTGCCAGACATTGGTCCGGTAGCGCCCGTGCTGCCCCAATTCAAAAGTGTTGATATGCGGCGCGTCCCCCCTCTTGAAGGCAAAGATCAAGTCGTGCCGTGAGCGGTAGAAGGTGACCATACCCCCGTTGTCCTTGACCCAGACAATCAGGTTCTTGAGATCGTCGCAGACCCCCTGACCCGCTGCAAGTATCTCGCCCATATGACGCCAGTCCATGCAGATGAAGTGGATCGAGCCGTCGACACTGTGATCAACAAGGTTGCGGAACGCGCGCCGCAAAAAGCGCGTGAACTCTGATGCCGACATCTCATCTGCTACCATGGTTTCGGGGGCATTTTGCGGAGCGATGCATCTACCTGCACGCCTGTCGAACCAGGTCAGAGGCCGGGCCGGTGTCTTAAAGTGGGTCAGGTTTTTCTACCGCACGCGCCCATTCCGCCCTTAGCGTAAAACCTCCAGCGATGATCCATTGCCTGAGACAAGACGAAACTCAACCCGACCGTCAGGAGCAGAGAGAGAAGCCAAAAACACGCCGGACACCGCCCAAGGATTAGCCAGTAGCTCAAGTCGATTAGCAGCATTGCAAAACTGTTGTAGTCTTGGCTTGATGCTGAATGGCCGAATTAGATTATGCAGTTGACGTTGTTCTCGAAAATAGCAGGGCTGTCTCTCGTTACTTGCGTGTCTGCAATTGTTTCGGGCTTGACGTTGCTGGCGCGCGGCACAGGCATTCTCGAGCCTGTTGAACTCGCCCATTATGATTTTGCCACTTCACAAGCTGCATCGTCCGATCTCACGCCCGACGTCGCAATAGTTGCCGTCCGCGACAATGAACTCGCGGAATGGGGATGGCCGATCAGTGATGAGCAACTGGCCCGGCTAATACATGCCGCTTTGGGGGCGGGGGCGAAAGTGGTAGGTGTGGACATCCTTCGCGAGCGCCCGGTCGAACCTGGTGCCGCTACGCTGGAGGCGGTACTGAAAAATCCGCGCGTCACGACGATCGGCAAGCTGGGAAATGCAGGCGACTTCGTTATCGCGCCGCCAGATGTCTCTTTGAAAAGGGGCTCATTCGGATTTGCCGATGTGCCAGTCGACCGTGACGGCGTGGCGCGTCGCTCGCTGCTTCTGGTGAACGATGGCCAAACGTTGAAATACTCTTTTTCACTCCAACTCGCATTCTCCGCTTTGGGCATCGCCGAACTGACCCCGTGGCCCGACGACCCCCAGGTTTTGAAGCTGGGCAACATACCCGTGCCGCCTTTGAGCTCGGATTTCGGCAGCTATGCCAGGCTGGACGCAAGTGGCTATCAAATCATGGCTCATTTTGCCCAGCGCCTGCCCGTGGCACCGATGCTGTCTGCTAGGGAATTGCTGGAAGGCGAAACCGATTTGAGAGGGAAAGTGGTTCTGATCGGACTAATCAGCGATTCGATCAAGGATCATTTCGTTACACCGCTGAACCGGAATTCTGGAACTCAATATGTCTACGGGCTTCAGGTTCACGCGGCATTGGTCCAGCAATTGGTTGACCACGTGCAAAACGGACTGCGCCCGATAACGGACCTACCACATTGGATCCAGGGCTTCATGGTTGTTGCTGCCAGTGTGTTGGCTTCGGGGATCGTTGTCCTGTTCCGGAACCCGGTCTTGGCAATCCTGCTTGGCGGAGCCGGGGCCATTGGACTGTTGGGAGGAATGACATTCTCGCTGAACTGGCACCTCTGGTTGCCCGCTGTGCCGGTTACCGCCGCGTGGATCACGGCCTTTGTGCTGACGTTCATCTTTGTGGCTTCACGTGCGCGGCAACAACGTCGCGTCATGTCTCAGCTCTTTGAAAGCCAGTTGTCGCCAGAACTGGCGCAGGAAATCTGGAACCAGCGGGCATCCATACTCTCCAAGGGCGAAACGATCCCGCGGCGATTGCAGGTGAGTTTGCTGTTCGCCGATGTGGTCGGCGCTACGACGGTGGGCGGCAAAGCTGAACCTGATGCCTACCTTGCTTGGATTGGTACGCTGCTTGACGCTCTCAGCAAAGATGCTGCCTGCCACGGTGGATTTGTCGAGAAGTTCACCGGTGATGGCATCTTGGTTGCCTTCGGTGCGCCCCTGGCCCGCGAGAGCGGCAAAGAACTGACCGATGATGCCCGCGCAGCCTGCGCTTGCGCCCTCAAAATGCGCGAGACGGTTGCACGACTCAACTCGGCAGACGGTGTTCGCTGGCCATATGCCATGAGGATTGGGCTTCACAGCGGGTTGGTTTTTGGCGGGACGATCGGGCGAAAGGGCTCGATGCGCTACAATCTGGTCGGGGATGCGGTCAATGTTGCGGCTCGTATCGAAGCCTATGCCAAGACGCTGGAAGGTCGACAAATTCAGCCTGTTACGATATGCTGCAGCGAAGAATTTATGCTCCTTTTGGATGGATTTGCCGAGTGCTCGCCCGCAGGCACTCTTCTGCATGACGACAAAACGACAACCCATCGGATTTATACGATCGCGGGACTAATTCGGTAACCGACATCGGGTGTTTCGATGAAACTCGACTTCTTGGTTATTCCTGCTTTGGCTGTTGCGACGTTTTTTGTCGGCGCAGCCTCGGTCACAGCGGAATCAAAGAAGGCTAACGAGTCCAAAGAGCAAACTACGGTTGTTTTCGTTCCTCCGGCCTCGGGCGTGCCAGCCGACCGCGTTGGCGCGGGCACCCGAGATCTCGAGGTTTCTGGCAAGCGGGTTCGTGTGATTGCTCCCGACGGAGGTGGATTATCTTCTGAAAGCCGCCCTCTTGTCGTCTGGGAGTTGACGGAACCATTTGATGGTATCATGCAAGCCGAGGTCACGTTGCTGGAGGAAGGGGTGCGGGTTGCCGGGACAGCCCAAAACGCACGTTTCCGCCCCGGACTCTACGGGCTCGACATGGCAAGGGGCGACAGAGATCTGGAGCCGGGGCGAATCCATGCGATCACGATCTATCTGGCCGATGGCAAAACGCGCGAAGTCGTAGAGCGAGCAACCAGCCTGATCGAGCGTAGCGGACCGCGCCTTGGGAACGCAGCAGAGGCGGCATCAGCAGGCATCTGGTTCGATGCGCTTGGATACCTGACCGATATCGACTTTTCGGGTCGTGTCCGCGTGCAGGATGTCAGCGGTTTCACGCAGCTTCTGCAATCGGCAGGACTTTGAAACGGGAAAGCAAAGATGAGACTCGAGTTTCTGTCAAAGGCGTCAGCCAGGAAGAGACAATTTATTCGTCTGGTCGCATGGTTTTTGCTACTCGCTTCCATCCTTCCATCGGTGGCTGCGGCGGAAAAACGCGTCGCACTTGTGATCGGCAATTCCGACTATGAGTTCGTCAGCAACCTCGGAAACCCGGCCAATGACGCCGAGGACATCGCGAAGGCACTAGAAAGAATCGGATTTGCAGTAACATCCGGCCTCAATCTGGATTATCGCGAGATGCGTCTTGCGATTCGGGATTTTGCCGAAACAGCTCAAGACGCGGATATGGTGTTTGTCTACTTCGCTGGTCATGGCGTGGAAATCGACAAGACCAACTACTTGATCCCTGTAAACGCCGAACTCCGAAGCGACCGGGACGTAGAGTTCGAGGCGATCAGGCTGGATGCGGTCATCAATGCGGTGGCCGATACGTCGGCTCTCAAGGTCGTCCTGGTGGATGCGTGCAGAAACAACCCGTTCCTGACCGACATGCTCCGAACCTCGGCGACCCGCTCGGTCGGGCAGGGCCTTGGGCGGATTGATCCCGGTGGCGTACTGGTGGGCTACTCGGCACGGGGTGGAACCTTGGCGTTGGATGGTGAGGGGCGAAACAGCCCTTATGCCGAGGCGCTTCTTGCCCATATCGAGGAGCCAGGGCTTGAGATTGGAAAGATGTTTCGCAAGATCCGCGATTCCGTTTATCGGTCAACCGACGGGTATCAAGAGCCGTTTACCTACGGTTCGCTTCCTGGCGAGGACATTTTTCTGGTGCCAGAGGTTCAGGTCGCAGCAATGACTCCAGTTCCGGAAGCGCCCTCCATTGGACAAGAAATCGCAGCGGGTTTCGCTGATGCGGATCAAGATGGCTCTATAGGTGCCTGGCAAACTTTTCTGGAACGGTTTGGTGTTCATGAGGCACACCCCCTGGTTCGTTTGGCTGTGCGCAAGCACGAAGAACTCACCCGTACTGCCGCCGCACCACCCAAGAGTGACGTTGAAAAATCGGCCTCTAACATTCAGAATGAACTGACCGCCTATGCTGCTGCCGAAAAAATTGCCTCTCCACGCGGCTGGGCACTCTATTTTGAGCGCTTCCCGGCCGGAAGGCTATCCAAAAGCGCGATTGTGCGCGAAGAGCAGGCCCTCTTTGACGATCTTCAAGCCCGAGCCTTCGGACGATATCGCACGATCCGAGACGGTGAAGTCATGAATGCGGAAATGCGAAGGCTCGGCTTGGAAATGCTCGATCTGCCCAAGAAGCTGGTGTCCGAGATGCAGTGGGCACTGAAATCCAGGGGGAACGATATCGGGCAAATTGACGGTCAGATCGGTCCACGGACCATCGGGGCGATCGAGAAGGTTCAACTTGCGCTGGGCTTGCCGAAGACAGGACTGCCAACACGTGCGACCTTGGCCGCCCTTGGCCAAATTGACCGCGACACCCCCGCATCCGGCCTTTTTTCCACTTCGGGGGCGATAGCTCGACCTGTTGATCCCGAGGCAATAGGGATTCTGGAAAACGATGCTAGGCTTGCCAGAGTCGTCCGCACTTTCAAGCGAAAGCCCCTAATCTACGGTTTTTTCCAAGGGAGTCTGTACGTGGCCGTAGATCTCGGTACCACGATCGGAGAACCTGACCTGGACGCGTATCTCAGAGAAGTCGGTGGCAAACTCGTCGAAATCGAAACGAAGGAGGAAGAAGAGTTCGTATTTGATATGGTTCGTTTCGATCAAAAACTTTGGACTGCTCAAGCGTCGAGCATAAAAAACAATTACGGGCCTGCGATCGGGTTGACCAAGACTTCGTTGGGATGGCGCTGGCGCTCAGGTTCGGATTTGACATTGGAAAATTGGGCGCCTGGGCAACCTTCGCTCAAGGACGCCGAAGCGATGTATGGGATGCTGGTTCCCGTCGATAGATTATCAAGAAACGCACACCGAGTTGGCCGAGTAGGATGGATGCCAAGCCGTTTTATCTCCCGCCAACTCATCATCGAGATAAAGTGAAACTGAGCATCCGAGCATTGGCTGACTGCGGAAGTGTTGACCTTCGGTTTGGTGGGCAACTTGCCAGTCCTTGGCTAATTTCAGATACCCCCTCCCCTTAGGCTCGGGACCCATTGATTTCCGCCGTGCCACATGATTCATCGCACCCAAAGAAACCGGTGAACATGTCAGATCGATTCCGGCTGAGCGACGAGCAGATGGCCCGTGTGGAACCCTTCATGGGAAGGCGCAAAGCGCAGTGACCTCAAAGCAGAGAGCGCGCGGGGAGCATAACCTGACGTATGTCCCCGAGAACCGAGAACACTCCTGCATCTAAATAAAGAAGCAACTGCAGGAGGTTGATCGATGAAATACCTGTCTGGCCACCTGCGGTTTTTTTCGTGAATGAGGCGGTCTTGGCTGGTCTGCTCTGGTCCAACCTTTCGCCCCCGATTGCGGCGTTATTCCTGTCGGCGGGGCCTCGCGCGATCCCGAAATTATTGCCAGACGTCGCTGGGCGTTTGCACCCAATACGCAAAGCTTGATGTCGCGCTGAAATCAGCCAGCCCGAAGGCCGGCTGATCCGTCCGACCTCCCCTCGATAAGCGCCTGCAATGCACCCGAGGTCCTTTCGATTGCGATCTACGCCGCCTGCGCCGCCAGCCTGCGTTGTTCTTCGCGCGAAAAGAACAACAGGTAAAATACCGGCGCAGCGACCATGGTCAGGACCGTCGCAAAGGCCAGACCGCCCATGATCGTGACCGCCATCGACACGAAGAAGGCGTCGGTCAGCAGCGGCGCCATGCCCAGAATCGTGGTGATCGCCGCCAGCATTACCGGACGCAGTCGCGAAACCGAGGCCTCGATGATCGCCTCGCGCAGAGGCTTGCCGGTGGCACGGACCAGGTCGATTTCCTCGACCAACACGATGCCGTTCTTGATCAGCATACCCGACAGGCTGAGCAGACCCAGAAGCGCGGTGAAGGTAAAGGGCAGCCCCGTACCCAACAGCCCGATCACCACACCGTTCACCGACATCGGCACCAGCAGCCAGATGATGATCGGCTGCCGGATTGCGTTGAACAGCAGCACCGAGATCAGAACCATGATCAGCAGGCTCAGCGGCAGTTGCCTGCCCAGGCTCGCCTGTGCCTTGCCCGAATCCTCGAACTCGCCGCCCCATTCCATCTTGTAGCCCAGCGGCAGGTCCATCGATTCGATGGCGTCGCGCACCTCGGCATGCACTTCCGCGGCAGTCAGATCGGCGGGGATATCGGCGCCCACTGTGATGGTCAGCACCCGGTCGCGCCGGTGCACCAGAGTGTTGAGCGCCTTGTACTGGAACCCGTCCACCATCTGCTCGATAGGTACGAATTTCTGGGACTGGTCCGAATACACCACCTGATCGACGATCGAATAGTCTCCGTCCGCCGGACGGCGCAGGATGATGGGGATAAGACGGTCGCGCTCCCGGAACACGCCGCCGGTGATGCCATCGGTCGAGAATTGCAGCGTCGCGGCAATGTCCTCGCGGGCAACGCCGGCGGTCTGGGCGCGTTCGGTCGCATAGATCGGCTGCAGCACCAATTCCTGCTCGCGCCAGTCGTGATGTACGTCCAGCGCGTTGGGAGATGCCTCTGACATGCGCCGCACCGCCTCGTCGGCCAGTCGCCGCAGCACGACCGGATCGCTGCCCGAGAACCGCGCCTCGATCGGGGTGCCGCCGCCGGGGCCGAAGACCAGGCGCTTGGTGCGGAACTCGCCCTCGGGGAACCGGGCCGAACCGAAGGCCTTAAGCTCGGCCTGAAGCGCGGGGATGTCCTCGAGCGTTTCGGTGCGGATGATCATGTGCCCATAGCTGGGGTTCGGCTTTTCGGCCGAATAGGTCAGCATGAAGCGCGTCGCCCCCTGCCCCACGAATGTCGCAACAGAGACCACGTCGTCACGCTGGGCCAGCCAGTCCTCGAACACGGCCATGTCGGCGGCCGTTCGGTCGATCGGGGTGCCCTGCGGCAGCTTGTAATGCACGAAGAACAGCGGCGTGTTCGAGTTGGGGAAAAACTGCTGCTTCATCAGCCCGAAGCCCGCATAACAGGCAACCGTGATGCCCACCAGCCCGGCCACCACCAGCCAGCGGAACCGCAGCGCCCAGGCCAGCGTCGCGCCATAAAGGCGGAACAGAAGGCCACTGTATGCGTCGATCCCTCCCTCTTTACCCTGATTGAAGAAATAGTGCCCCAACAACGGCGTGACCGTGATCGCCAGAACCCAACTGAGCAGCAGCGAAATGCCGATCACCGCAAACAGCGAGAACAGGAATTCGCCCGTCGCATCCGGGCTGACCCCGATTCCCGCAAAGGCCATGATGCCGATGACCGTGGCCCCTAGCAAAGGGATCTGGGTCTTGGAGGCGGCCTCGTCTGCGGCATCGCGCGAGTTCTTGCCCTGCAGCATCGCGATCTGCATCCCTTCGGCCACCACGATGGCGTTGTCGACCAGCATCCCCATCGCGATGATCAGCGCCCCCAGCGAGATGCGCTCCATCTCGATGGAAAACACCGCCATGAACAGCAGTGTGCCCACCACCGTCAAAAGCAAGGTCGATCCTACGACGACGGCCGCGCGCCAGCCCATGAAGATGCCCAGCACCACCACCACGATGGCCACCGACATGGCCAGGTTGACCAGGAAATCGTTCGAGGCCTGCTCGACCACCACATGCTGCTGGTAGATGGGCAGAATTTCCACCCCGGCGGGGATTTCCACGTCCAGTTCGGCCAGCTTGGCGTCGACGCGTTTGCCGACCTCGACGATGTTCTCGGTCGACAGGCCGGCGATGCCTAGGGTGAATGCCTCGACCCCGTTGACGCGGATCAGGATGTCGGGATCGGTCTGGCGGGCGCGATAGACATTGGCCATGTCGAACAGGTTGATCACCTGCCCTTGCGAGCCGACCGACAGCCCGGCGATTTCCGACACGCTGTCGGACCCGTCCGCCGTCAGGATCGTGGTGCGGTGATCCTCGGCCCGCAGGGTACCCGATTCCTGAACCGAGTTGGCGTTGGCGATAGCCTCGTTGATCGCGGTCAGCGGAACGTTCTGGTTGACCGAAATGGCAAGGTCAGGCTCGATGAAGATCGCCTCGTCCGGCAGGCCCTGCACCTCGACATCGGCCACGCCTTCGACCGTCAGCAATTCGCGGCGCAGAAAGGTGGACAGTTCGTGTTTTTCCGCGTCGGTGAACCCTTCGGCGGTGACGGCATAGAACAAGCCGAACACGTCGCCGAACCCGTCATTGACGAACGGCGCGCTGACCCCCGAGGGCAGACCGCGCGACGCATCGCGCACCTTGGCCCGCAGGCGGGTCCAGATGTCGGGCAGTTCAGACCCGTCATAGGTGGATTTGATCTCGACCTCGATCAGCGACTGGCCCGGGCGGTTGACCGAGGTGATGACATCGACCTCGCCCATCTGCTGGATGGCGGATTCCAGCGGCTCCGAGACCTCTTCTGCGACCTGCTCGGCGGTTGCGCCGGGATAGCTGGTGATGATGACGGCATTCTTGATGGTAAAGGCGGGGTCTTCCAGCCGGCCCAGCGCGGAAAAGCCCCAGATGCCGCCCAGCAAGGTGACCAGGATGATCAGCCAGGTCTGGATCGGCCTATCGATCGAGGCGCGTGCGATATTCATCGTCGCCCCCTTCAGTTGGCAAAGCCGGCAAAACGCCGGACGGTCTGCCCGACGGTCAGAACCGCGCCGCCCGCGACGACGATCTCATCCCCATCCGAAAGGCCGGTCAGCACCCGCACGTCGCCCGATTGGGTGGGCTCGACCGTGACCGGAACCCATTTGACGGTGCCTTCGTCGGCGCCCACGGGCGAAAACACCATCACGCCAAGATTGCCCTCGGCGTCGGGCACGATGGCGGTGGGGGGCACGATGATGCCGGTGCGTTTGTCATCGACTTTGACGTTCACCGTGACCGATGAGCCGGGCAGTATCCGCAACCCTTCGGGCGGCGTCAGGCCGAACTGGATGCGGAAGGTCTGACCGACGCTGGATGTTTCGGCGTCGAATTCGCGGATTTCCAACGGGAACACTTGATCGCTGGCCGGGAATTTCGCGGTGATGGTGAATCCATCCTCCTGGCTGGTGCGCTGGAACAGGATTTCGGGCACGTCCACCTCGATGCGCAGTTCCGACATGTCATGGATGCGCACGATCGGGGTGCCGGCCGAAACGGTGGTGAAATTCTCGACCTCGCGCCGCGAAACCAGTGCATCGAATGGCGCAGTCAGGGTGGCATGTTCCAGGTTGTATTCGGCGTCGCGCACGGCGATGGCCGCCAGTTGCGCGGCGGTTTCGGCATCATCGACGGCGACCTCGCTGGCGGTGGTGCCGCGCAGACGCGACAGGCGCGCAAGCGTGCGGTCGGCCTGTTCCTTCTGAAGCTTGGCGCGATCCAGCGCCAGCTCGAACGGCTCCTGATCCAGCCGGGCGATCAGGCCGCCCTTGGGAACCTCGAAGCCTTCGTTGACGGGCAGTTCCAAGATCTGGCCGCCCACCTGAAACGCCAGGTCCACGGTCTGGCGCGCAGCCACACGGCCGAAGAATTGCCTCGAGAAACCAGGGGCGGTTTCCTGCACCACCATCAGTTTCACGGGTTTCACCGCTTCCTGCGCGGCGATCGGCGTGGCCACAAAGGCCAGGGCAAGACCCAGAGAAGTCAGCAGCTTCATTTCGTCAGTCCCTCGGGTATTCCCGTTTTCAAAATGTTGGTACGGATCTTGCAGGCAAGTCGGGCAAATTCGGCGGTTTCGGCGTCGTTCAGGCCAGAGGCGCTGCGAAAAAGCTCTCCGGCGGTGGCAACCAGCATGTTACGGGTCTCGGTTCCCTTGTCGGTCAGCACCAGGAGCCAGGCCCGGCGATCGCTGGGGTCGGACTGACGGGTCAGATAGCCTGCGCGCTCCAACGCGTCCGCCGTGGCGGTGATCGTCGACGGCACGGTCAGCATGTCAGCCGCCAGCACGCCCATGCGCTTGGGCTGGTCCAGCTTGACCAGCATGTGGCATTCCTGCTGACTGAGGTCGGTTTCGATGCTGGCAAAGCTTTCTTCCAGCTTCCAGTACAGCGCATAGACTCCCATCATCGCCTGGATCTCGGGCGTCAGGCTGGACAGCCGCTGGCCGATTTCGTTCGTCATCTTCCTCTCCGCGCGGATCGGGTGGTCATATACTTCAAAATTCGAACTATTCAACACCTGAAGTTGAACCTTGGCTTCCACGCTTGATTCCCTTGGGTCAACCTCTCTTGATCTGGGGGCGTTGTGACTGCATTTTGGGCGAATCCGAAACGTTCAGGACCCGACATGTATACGCCCGCAATCACCGGTACCGGGGTTTTCACGCCCGAAAACGTCATCACCAACGCCGAGCTGGTCAAAGCCTTCAACGCCTATGCGGACAAGATGAACGCCGCCAATGCCGAGGCCATCGCCGCCGGCGAGATGGAGCCGATGCAGCATTCCTCGGAAGAGTTCATCGTCAAGGCATCCGGCATCGAGAACCGGTACGTCATGGACAAGACCGGCGTGCTGGACCCCGAGGTGATGCACCCCCTGCTGCGCCAGCGCAGCGATGACGAGCCGGGTATCATGACCGAGATGGCACTGGACGCCTGCCACAAGGCGCTGGCCCAAGCGGGGCGGACGGCGGCGGATGTCGATCTGGTGATCTGTGCCGCGTCGAACCATGAACGGGCCTATCCCGCCATCGCCATCGAAATCCAAAAAGAGCTGGGCATCACCGGGTTCGGGTTCGACATGAACGTGGCCTGTTCCTCGGCCACGTTCGGCATCCAGGCGGCAGCCGACATGATCCGGTCCGGGTCCGTGCGGGCGGCGCTGGTGGTCAACCCCGAGATCTGCTCGGGGCACCTGGAATGGCGCGACCGGGATTGCCATTTCATCTTCGGCGACGTGGCCACGGCGACTCTGATCGAACGGATCGAAGATGCCAAAGGCCCGCATTTCGAGATCCTGTCGACCCGCTGCGCGACCGAGTTTTCCAACAACATCCGCAACAACAACGGTTTTCTGCGGCGCACCCGGCCCGACGGGTTGAAGGACCGCCGCGACATGCAGTTCATGCAGAACGGACGCAAGGTGTTCAAGGAAGTGCTGCCGATGGTCAGCAAGCACATCAGCGACCACATGGACGCCGAAGGCATCCAAAGCAGCGATCTGAGGCGCCTGTGGCTGCATCAGGCCAACAAGACGATGAACGACTTCATCGGCAAGAAGGTCCTGGGCCGCGAACCTGAGCCGGGCGAACAGCCCAACATCCTGCAGGACTATGCCAACACCTCGTCGGCCGGATCGATCATTGCCTTCTCGAAATACTCCGACGACCTGCAGGATGGTGACATCGGCCTGATCTGTTCATTTGGGGCGGGGTATTCGGTGGGGTCCGTCCTCGTCAAACGCCACGCCTAGAGGGGCCGTTCCGCCAAGGTCGGTCCAAACGAGCCGCTCCGTCACGTCAGGCATGAAAGGTGTCGGGCGCAACCTGCCCAGACGGACGTTAGCTGACGCTTTCTTCTTCCAGATGCAGCTTCATTTCGATCAGCACCTGCTGCAGCATCGAGGTTTCCTTCAGCAGGCGCTTGGCCTCGTTCACGGTAATGATCCCATCCTCGATCGCCGACTGGTATTCAGTCATCAGCATAGCGAAACGCTGGCTGAGCGCGATCACGTCCGAGTTGACACCGCCCGTGCGGCTGCGCTGTGAATTTCGCTCGTCATAGGACAGGGTGATGTTCTTCAGGTCGGCCAGCGCCGAGGTCACATGCGGATAGGTCGCGACCGCCTCGAGCCGGGCCACCGCATCAACGGGCATGAACCTGTCGGCGTGCTCGGGATTGTCCGAATAATACCGGCCCAGAGTTGCCTTCGACTTTCCGGTGATCTCGCATGCCGCCTCGATGCCGACATCCTTGACCAGGGCTTCGGTGTGTTTCTTCAGATAAGGCCCGATATCCGCCATGTTCTTCCCCGAGTCTTCGACATTGCCCTCCCGGCTGTCCACTCCGGGGAAAGGGTAGGAATAATTCCCATACAGGAATAATCTTTGAAATGCCATAAGTTTGCCATCCCTCGAAGAACCAAGGGATATCTGAGTGAGTGGCGGCAATATTCAGCCGGTAATGAGTACAAGCAAAGCCAATCTGATTGGCTTTGCGAAAGGTTCGGTCGAATTGCGACCGGCGGTGTCGCTGTTGCGTGCACGAGGTAATCCATCCCCAAGAGCCAAGCTCTGCCTCTGCAACCGCAACGGCGGCGTCGACCTTCCCCCGGCATCGCGGCCGGAACTGACCGCTTGCCCGCGCCGACGCGTCCGATTAGACCCGGGCCATGGCCAAGCTGTACTTCAACTACTCAACCATGAACGCGGGCAAATCGACAGTGTTGCTGCAGGCCTCGCACAACTATCGCGAGCGTGGCATGGACACCTATCTGATGACCGCCGCCATCGACGGACGTGCAGGGATGGGGCGCATCGCTTCGCGGATCGGGATTTCGGCCCAGGCCGACACGTTCCGCCCCGAGGATGACGTGTTCGCAATGGTTCGCGACCGGCTGAACCAAGGGCCGGTGGCCTGTGTCTTCGTGGACGAGGCGCAGTTTCTGTCCGAAACCCAAGTCTGGCAACTGGCGCGCGCGGTCGATGACCTGAACGTGCCGGTGCTGGCCTATGGGTTGCGGGTGGATTTCCAGGGCAAGCTGTTTCCCGGCTCGGCCGCCCTGCTGGCGCTGGCGGATGAAATGCGCGAGGTGCGCACCATCTGCAAATGCGGGCGCAAGGCCACGATGGTGATCCGCCAGGACGAAAATGGCCGCGCCATTACCGAAGGCGCGCAGGTGCAGATCGGCGGAAACGAGACCTATGTCTCGCTGTGCCGCAGACACTGGCGTGAGGCTGTGGGCGCCTAGACCGGGTTCGGCAGCGGACGCCTCGCAACAAAGGCCGCCACGTTGTCCAGTGCCATGTGCCCCATGTCGGTGCGCACCTCTTCGGTCGCGGTCCCCAGATGCGGCAGCAAGGTCACGTTTTCCATGTCGCGCAGGGCCTCCGGCACGGCGGGCTCGAACTCATAGACATCCAACCCCGCCCCGGCGATCTGACGCGCCTGAAGCGCATGGATCAGCGCGGTCTCGTCCACCACTTCGCCGCGAGCGATGTTGATCAGGATGGCCGAGGGGCGCATCGCCGCTAGCACCGCGCCGTCGATCAGGTGGAATGTCTCGACCCCACCGGGGACCGCAATCACCAGGAAATCGACTGCCGAGGCAAGCCCAGAAAGATCAGAAGCACAGTCCGCGGGAAAGTCCAGCGCCTTCGGGCTGCGCGAATGATAGGCGACCTGCATGCCGAACCCGAAATGGCAGCGCCGCGCAATGGCCTGCCCGATCCGGCCCATGCCGACGATGCCGACCCGCTTGCCCGTCACATGATGGCCCAGCATCTGGGTCGGGTGCCAGCCTTGCCACGCACCCGACCGGACCAACCGTTCGCCCTCGCCCGCGCGGCGCGCCGTGGCCAAAAGCAGGGTCATTGCGATGTCAGCGGTGGCGTCGGTCACCGCGCCGGGCGTGTTGGTGACCTGCACCCCGGCCGCGCGCGCGGCGGCCACGTCAATATGGTTGAAGCCCACGCCGAAATTGGCCAGCAGCCGGCAGCGCGGCTGGGGCACCTGCTCGAACACGCGGGCGGAAAACAGGTCGCCCAACGTCGGGATCACAACGTCGAACGCGCGCAGAGCATAGAGCAACTCGTCGGGGTCCAACGGCGCGGTGCTGTCGCGGATTTCGGCGCCGTATTCGGTGCGGGCGCGGTCGGTGACCGCAGGCGGCATGGGGCGGGTGATCCACAATTTCATCAGTGCATCCGCCCGCCCAACGGCACCTTGCCGTCGGGCCCGATCAGAACGATCTCGCCGTTTTCGTCAGGCAGGCCCAGCACCAGAACCTCGGACATGAACCGGCCGATCTGGCGCGGCGGAAAATTCACGACCGCCAGCACCTGTTTGCCCACCAGCGTTTCCGGCTTGTAATGCGCGGTGACCTGGGCCGAAGTCTTGCGTTCGCCGATCTCTTCACCGAAATCGATCCACATCTTGATCGCGGGCTTGCGCGCCTCGGGGTAAGGTTCGGCGCGGATCACCTCGCCCACGCGGATATCGACCTTGAGGAAATCGTCGAAGGAAATCTCACTCATGCGACAGCTCCTTCGAGCGTTCAGTGGCAGCGGTGACGGCGCGCTTCAGCAGCGCCGGAAAGCCGGTTTCCGGGTCCATCAACACCTCGAGTGCGGCCTGCGTGGTGCCGTTGGGCGAGGTGACGTTGATGCGCAGCTGCGCGGGGTCTTCCTCGGCCGCCATGGCCAGCGCCCCGGCCCCGGCCACCGTGGCCTTGGCCAGGTGCAGCGCCAGATCGGCGGGCAGACCGTTGGCCTGACCGGCGGCGGCCATGGTTTCGATCAGGTGAAACACATAGGCCGGACCCGAACCGCTGAGACCGGTCACCGCATCCATCTGGCCTTCGTCCTGAAGGCGCACCGTCTGGCCTACGGCCGACAGCAGGCCCTCGGCCAAGGTCATGTCGTCCTCCGAGGCATGATTGTTGCCGATCAGCGCGGTGATGCCCTGCCGGATCGCCGCCGGCGTGTTGGGCATGGCGCGCACGATCGGCGTATTCGCGCCCAGCGCTTTTTCAAAACTGGCGATCTGGGTCCCCGCGGCGACCGAGATGAACAGGCTGCCGCCCCCGCCCAGCGCCTGGATCGCCGGCAGCGCATCACCCATCATCTGCGGCTTGACCGCCACCAGAACCACCGCTGGGGATTCGGGCAGCGCAGTGTTCAGGTTGACCCCCTGCGCCCTGAGCCAATCCGAGGGGTTCGGGTCGACCACCCAGACCGAGGCGGCGGGCAATCCGTGGTCCAGCCAGCCGGCCAGCATGGCCGACCCCATCTTGCCACATCCCAGAAGCACCAGCCCCTGATCTGCGACGCGTGACATGTCCATGATCGCCCCTCCCCTGCTTTTGCGGTTCAGGGCAAAGCTTTACGCGCGGCCGTAAGCCTCTGCAATGGCGACTTGCATCGCCTCTTCGGCACTGCGGTTGCCCCAGGTCACCAGCTGGATCGCCGGATAGTAGCGCTCGGCGCTCAGGACGGCGGCGGTGATCATCGTGTCGATCTGCTCGGGGCTGGCCGACTGGCCACCCGCCATAACCAAGCCGTACCGATAGACCATCAGCTTCTGGTTGGCCCAATAGGTGAAGGCCCCGGCCCAGCATTGATCATTCATGTGATTCAGCAGTTCGTACAGATCACCAATCCGGTCGGATGGCGGCTCCATCTCGAACGAACAGACCATGCGCAACGTTTCGTCGTAATTGGACCAAGCCAGGGTGATCGAGTAGGTGCGCCACTGGCCTTCGACCGCCATGGCGATCTGGTCGTCGCCGATCCGGTCGAAATCCCAGTCGTGATGCTCGGCCAGATGTTCGACAATGTCGATCGGATGAAGGTCTTCTTCCAGAAAATGCTCGGACAGGGCCATGATGCCACCTCACTGAAAATCTAGCATTTCGGGGCTGGCAGCGCCCCAGCGCTAGTTGCCTGCTCTACAAGCCGGGCTTCCCCCTTTGGCCTGTACTAAATATGGTGCGCTGCAGGCCGGACTCTGACAACCCCCAAACTTGGGGATAACAGCAATAAGTTGTGGATGGATGGCAACGGCGATCAAAATATTGGCGGCAATCGCAGGTTTGTCTTGATTTATGCTCAACTGACGGCAAGATTCACCTCACCGCAGGATCCCGGCCCGGACCCTGCGAAAAGGAGCGTTTTTTCCGAAGTTTTTGACTAGGGATTCGGGCGCGGAGCGCCCCGACCAGGCTTACTTGTCCAGCTTGGCCTCCAGCGCGGCGATGCGCGCCTCGAGCGCGGCGTTCTCTTCGCGCGCCTTTTGGGCCATGGCGCGGACGGCGTCGAATTCCTCACGCGTGACGAAATCGCGATCGGCCAGCCAACGGTCGAGCAGCGACTTCATCGCATTCTCGGCCTCTTCCCGCGCGCCCTGGGCCACACCCATCGCGTTGGTCATCAGCTGGGACATATCGTCCAGAAACTTGTTGCGGGTCTGCATGTCACTTCTCCGGTATCGCGGTTGACCCCTATATGGGGGATCAGGGGCGCGGGCTCAAGGTTGACTTGCCCCGCGAACCCCGGGCAATGAGACGCACATGCAGGCTGTTTTGAACTTTCCCGATTTGTCGCCCGAGCTGTTCTCGATTTCCGCCTTCGGGGTGGAATTCGCGCTGCGGTGGTATGCGCTGGCCTATATCGCCGGCATCCTGATCGCGTGGCGCATGGCGCTGATGGCGCTGCGGCGCCCGGCCCTGTGGCCCCATCAGACCCCGCCGATGCGCCCCGAGCAATTGGAGGACCTGATCACCTGGATCATCCTGGGCGTGATCCTGGGTGGTCGGCTGGGTTTCGTGCTGTTCTATCAGCCGGGATATTATCTGAGCCATCCGCTGGACATTCTGAAAGTGTGGCAGGGCGGCATGTCATTCCATGGCGGGCTGTTGGGCGTGGTGACGGCCGCATATCTGTATGCGCGGCGCAACACGGTGCCGATTCTGCCGCTGGCCGACCTGATCGCGCACACCGTGCCGCCTGGGCTGCTGCTGGGGCGGCTGGCCAATTTCGTCAATGCCGAGTTATGGGGCCGACCCAGCGACCTGCCTTGGGCGGTGATCTTTCCGGGAACGGAGGCGCAGGATTGCGCCAACGTAGCCGTCGGGCTGTGCGCCCGCCATCCCTCGCAACTGTACGAGGCCGCGCTCGAAGGGCTGCTGCTGGGCGCGCTTCTTTTGTGGCTGGTCTATCGGCGCGGGGCGTTTCACTGGCCGGGCCGGGTTATGGGCGTGTTCCTGGCGGGCTATGGTGCGTCGCGATTCATCGTCGAGTTCTTTCGCCAGCCCGATGCCCAATTCGTCTCGCCCGGCAACCCGCTGGGTCTGGCCTTGCATGTCGGCGGCTATGGCCTGACCATGGGCCAGTTGTTGTCCCTGCCGATGATCGCGCTCGGCCTGTGGTTCGCGCTACGCGCCCGGAGGGCGGGATGAACCTGCGTGACCATCTGATCGCCCGCATCCGGCAGAATGGGCCAATGAGCATCGCCGACTACATGGCCGAGTGCCTGCTGCATCCGTCTTACGGCTACTATACCACCCGCGACCCTCTGGGCGCGCAGGGCGATTTCGTCACCGCCCCCGAAATCAGCCAGATGTTCGGGGAACTGATCGGGTTGTGCCTGGCCCAAGCCTGGATCGACCAGGGCAAGCCGGATCGGTTTGCGCTGGCCGAACTCGGCCCCGGGCGCGGCACGTTGATGGCCGACATCCTGCGGGCCACCAAGGGGGTGCCGGGGTTTCACGACGCGGCACAGGTAGTGCTTCTCGAGGCGTCGCCGGTGCTGCGCGGCCTGCAGGGCGAGGCGCTGGCGGGGCACGCGCCGGACTGGATCGTACAGGTTGGCGCGTTGCCGGACCTGCCCCTATATCTAGTGGCCAACGAGTTCTTTGACGCCCTGCCCATCCGCCAGTTCCTGCGCGACGGCGACGGCTGGCGCGAACGCCTAGTGGGGCTCAAGGGCGACGATCTGGCCTTTGGCCTGGGCGCACGGGCAGCGCAGCCGGCGTTGACCGCACGGCTCGAGGACACGCGGGATGGCGATCTGGTCGAACTCTGTGCCGCCGCTGTTCCCGTCGTCACCGAAATCGCCCGCCGGATCCGCACCCATGGCGGCGTGGGCCTGATCATCGACTATGGCGACTGGCTTTCGCTGGGCGACACGTTCCAGGCCCTGAAGGGACACGAACGGGCCGACCCGCTGGCCAGCCCCGGCCAGGCCGATCTGACGGCCCATGTGGACTTCGAGCTGCTGGCCCAGGCCGCCCGCGCCGCGGGCTGCGCCCATACCCGGCTGACGCCGCAAGGCGTGTTCCTTGAACGGCTGGGCATCACCCAGCGTGCGCAGACTTTGGCAGGCCCGCTGACGGGCGATGCGCTGAACATGCTGGTCGCCGCACATCGACGGTTGACGCACCCCGAGGAAATGGGAAACCTGTTCAAGGTGCTGGGCCTGTACTGCAAACCCGCAGCACCGCCACCGGGACTCGAGCCATGACACTGGAAATTCTGACCTCGGACTTGCTTTCACCTGTTCGACACGGTTTCTTCAGCCGCCGCGGCGGCGCATCGTCGGGCATATTTGCGGGACTGAACTGTGGGCTGGGGTCCTCGGACCAGAGCGAGGCGGTCGCGCTGAACCGCCGCCGCGTGGCCGCTGCGATGGAGATCGCGCCCGAGGCGTTGATCGGTGTTCACCAAGTACATTCGCCTGCCGTCGTCACGATCGAAGGACCGATCCTTGGCGACAAACCCAAGGCCGACGCGATCGTGACCGCCACGCCGGATCTGGCCCTGACTGTACTGACCGCCGACTGTCAACCGGTGCTGTTTTCCGATCCTGAAGCAAACGTGATCGGCGCCGCCCATGCCGGCTGGCGCGGCGCTTTGGAAGGCGTGCTCGAGGCCACGCTCGACACGATGGAGACGCTGGGCGCCCGACGAGCAAACATTCGGGCGGTGATCGGGCCCACGATCTCGCAACGCGCCTATGAGGTAGGCCCCGAATTTTTGGACGATTTCATCGCCGATGATCCTGACAACACCCGCTTTTTCGCGAATGGCCAAGGTGACCGGATGCTGTTCGACCTGCCGGCCTTTGGGCTGCACCGGCTGCGGCGGGCCGGCGTCGGGCATGCCGAATGGACGCGCCACTGCACCTATTCCGACCCGGAGCGGTTTTATTCCTATCGACGCGCGACCCATGCGGGTGAAGCCGATTACGGGCGACTGATCTCTGCGATCCGGCTGTAGACTTCGGCGAAAATTTGTTCCGACGCCCCCTTTTCGCCACAATTCCGTGAAAACATCGAAGGCGGAATCAGAAGAGTTTTCGGACGGTTATCAAAGCTTTGGACGCGGGACCTCGTTCGTATGGCTGACCGATAAAAAAAGAGGCGCGTAAAGACCAAACACATCCCATCTCCAATTGATCCCAGTGCGGCCATATCAGTGCCGCAATGGTCCGGAATTCTCGGCGGGAAACGGGTGACCCCCACAAAAACGGGTGATCCCCACAAAACTGCGCAGGATGTGACATGAAGTCGAAATCGCGTTTTCTTCGCGGCGTCGTAGCCGCGACATCGAACCAAAAGCTGGAAATGCCCTGGAAACGGGTATCCAGCAGATCCGTCAGGGTTGCGCGCCGTCTGGCACTGCAGTCCTGATCCGGACAGCGATCCTGGGCAAGCTGCCTGCCCATGGTCGCCTGCGCATCTCGGGCCTGCCCCGACCGGATGCGCCGTCCGCGCACTGAATGCGCGGAGAAATGTGCCAGGGGCATGAGTGCGTGGACAATTTCGTCCGCGGTTTACGAGTTTGTCTGGGGGGTCAATGATTTGACCGAATGTAAGACGTGTATTTTCTGCACTGCCTGCCCGGGTTGTTGCCGGGCCACGTATCACTCCTCGAGACAGGAATACGAACCGTCAGACGCGAATGCGGCCACGCTGCAATCGCCCAGATGGTCATTTGAGAGGATCAAGATTTCATGACTTTTCCAAATTCTCTGATGCGCGCAGCGAGAAACGCTATTGAAACAGCACCGTTGACGCAAAGTGGCGATCAGCCCTGCCACGCGCCCCGGCCGCAGCTGCGCCGCTACGAAGTCAGCGCCCTGCTGGCAAATGGCGACATTTCGCAAACCAGGCATATCGCGCCCGCTCTACCGGTCTTCGAAGACGCCTTCTGCGCGTTTTCCCGCGGGTCGCTGCTGGAGACTGAACACGGGCCTTTGGCAATTGAGGATCTGCTGCCTGGCGACACGGTGCTGACCCATGACGGGACATCGCAGACGGTTCTATGGAAAGGGTCGGTCACCCTGATCCCGGGGCGGCCCGACTCGCGGGGCCGAACCCGCCCGCTGACGCGGATTATGGCCGACGCCTTCGGGCTGCAAAAACCGCAATCCGGCGTAATCGCAGGGCCCGCGGCACGCCTTTTGGCCACACCCGCGCATTTGCGGCACCTGAACAACGGTCAGCCGATGCTGACCCCAGTGGATGAATTCCAGGACGGCATGAACGTGATCGAGACCTTGCCGCCGACCCCAGTCGAGTTGTTCCACATCTGCCTTAGGCGCCATGCGGTGATCAACGTGGACGGCCTGCAGTTCGAAACCTACCACCCCGGCCTGACGGCTTTGCGGATGATGACCCCCGCCTTGCGGGCGGTCTATCTCAATCTGTTCGCGCACGTCCATTCAATCAACGACTTCGGACCGCTGGCCATGGAACGCGCTCGAGACGGAGAAATGGACTCGATCATCGCCTGAACAATCTACTTACTACTTAAAACTGCATCAAATTGGGGGAAACATGCAGATCTTGATCAGTTGGGCCATTTCGTTGGCCATCGCCGCTATCTTGCCGCCTTGCGCACCGCAAACGGCGCAGGCCGGGGTCACGCCGTCCGGTTCATCCGTTCTTCCAGCACGTCGAACGGGACGCCCGGTTCGTCCTTGGCGCCGCGGATGACAAGCGAGGTCTTGACGCTGGCCACGTTCGGCGTGGTCAGCAACTCGCCCGTCAGGAACTGTTGAAAACTGCTGAGGTCGGGGGCGACGCATTTCAGGATGAAGTCGACCTCGCCGTTCAGCATGTGGCATTCCCGGACCAGCGGCCAGTCGCGGCAGCGGTCCTCGAAGGCCCGCAGTTCCGCCTCGGCCTGGCTTTCCAGTCCCACCATCGCAAAAACCTGAACTTCGAATCCCAGCTCGCGGGCGTTGACCTCGGCGTGGTAGCCGCGGATGTACCCGGCCTCCTCGAGCGTGCGCACGCGGCGCAGGCAGGGCGGCGCTGAAATTCCAACGCGTTTTGCCAGTTCGACATTGGTCATTCGCCCATCCGCCTGCAATTCTGCAAGGATCTTTCGGTCGATCTCATCCAGCCGTGTCGTGACCATGCGGTGCTCCTGAATTTTTCGGTTCTTATATCAGCACCCAGGCTGCGCGCAATATTCTTTCGCATCTGCGCAATTTTCTTTTCGCGCCGACCCTGCCCGCCCCGCCTGACGCAGGCGTGACAGGAAGGGGCTTTAAGCCGTGCGATGCCACCGCTATATCGAGGTCCGGCGCCCGCGACGGGCACAGGCAAATTCGAGTGGGGATTCCATGGCCGAGACACGACACACAAAGGTTCTTATCATCGGATCGGGGCCTGCCGGATACACCGCGGGCATCTATGCCAGCCGCGCGATGCTGAACCCGATTCTGGTGCAGGGCATCGAACCGGGCGGCCAGTTGACCACCACCACCGAGGTCGAAAACTGGCCCGGCGACACCGAGGTTCAGGGCCCTGACCTGATGGTGCGCATGCAGGATCACGCCAAGGCCATGGGCTGCGAGGTGATCGGTGACATCATCAATGACCTGGACCTGTCCAAACGTCCTTTCACCGCCAAGGGCGACAGCGGCACGATTTATACCGCCGACGCGGTGATCTTGGCGACCGGTGCGCGCGCCAAATGGCTGGGGCTGCCGTCGGAGGAGAAATTCAAGGGCTTCGGTGTTTCGGCCTGCGCCACCTGTGACGGCTTCTTCTATCGTGGGCAGGAGATCGTGGTGATCGGCGGCGGCAACACCGCCGTGGAAGAAGCGCTGTTCCTGACCAATTTCGCCAGCAAGGTCACGCTAATCCACCGCCGGGACGAGCTGCGCGCCGAAAAGATACTGCAAGACCGCCTGTTCAAGAACGAAAAGATCGAGCCGCTGTGGTTCCACGAACTGGAAGAGGTGTTCGGCACCGAGGATCCGCTGGGCGTCGAAGGCGTGCGGGTGAGAAACGTCAAGACCGGCGAGATCACCGAGATCCCCTGCAAGGGTGTGTTCGTCGCCATCGGCCACGCGCCCGCCAACGAGCTGGTCAAGGACGTGCTGGAAACCCATATGGGCGGCTATGTCAAAACCAAACCCGGCACCACGCAGACCTCGATCCCCGGCGTGTTCGCGGCCGGCGACCTGACCGACCATGTGTATCGGCAGGCGGTGACCTCGGCCGGAATGGGCTGCATGGCGGCGCTGGATGCCGAACGGTTCCTGGCCGAACAGGAATGACCCCTAAAACGCGGCACGCAGGTGCCGCGTTTTTTTTTCGTTTTGCCCTACGCTTGACCCGGGGTACCCCCGCGCCGCAGACTTACGGCACGCACGTAAGAAACGGGTGATAGATTGGGCAACCCTCTTTGGCAGGGCAGTTGGACGACCCGCCTGCGCATCGCTAGCGGCTTGGTTCTGTTCACCTTCGCCTTCTTTCATTTCCTGAATATAGGGCTGGGTCTGTTTCACACCGACCACCTGCACGGGATGCAGGATGCGCGGCAGCAGGTCACCCGGCATGTTCTGGGCGGCGTTCTGCTGTATTCTGCACTGCTGACCCATGCCGGGCTTGCCCTGATGTCGATCGCCCGGCGCCGGACGCTGCGCATGCCTTTTCAAACAGCCCTGCAAGTGGTGCTGGGACTGTTGATCCCCCTACAGTTGATCTCGCATATCGTGCACACGCGCTATGCGCATGAGGTTTTCGGCGTCAATGACGAGATGGGTTACATCATCATCCTGATGTGGCCCAACGTGGCAATCTGGATGCAGAGCACGTTGATGCTGGTGGTTTGGATCCACGGCTGCATCGGGCTGCACATGTGGCTGAGACTGACCCGCTGGTGGGGCAAGCTGGTGCCCTATCTGATCGGCGTCGCCGTTTTCATTCCTGGCTTTGCCTTGGCCGGCCTGCTGACCGAGGGGCGGCGCATCTGGGCCGATTTCGCCGATCCCGACCTGCGCGAGCAGTATGTCGAACATTACAACTGGCCCCGCCCCGAAGCCTTTGAAACCATGCTCGGCGTGAAAGACAACGTGCTGATGGTGTTCTGGGTGGCGCTGGGCGCGGCGCTCGCGGTGCATTTCGGGCGCAAGATATGGCGCAGGCGACATTCGGTCCGGGTGCGCTATGTGGACGGCCCCGAGGTGGTGTCGGAAAAAGGGCTGACCCTGCTGGAAATCTCGCGGGCCAACGGCGTTCCCCATACCGCCCTGTGCGGCGGCAAAGGGCGATGCACCACCTGCCGGGTGATCGTCGAAGACGGCGCGGACCGGCTGCCCGCGCCCAGCACGGCCGAAGCGCGCAGCCTGAAGGCTGTTGGAGCCGCCGACCGCACGCGCCTCGCCTGCCAGGTCCGCCCCCAGGATCCGCTGACCGTGTTCCGGGTGTTCCGGCCCGACGGCGGGCGGCAACGCGCCCATGCCAGCCAGGGGCAGGAACGGAAACTGGCCGTGCTGTTTCTCGACATGCGCGGCTTTACGGCGCGCACCACCGGGCAACTGCCCTACGACATCGTGTTTCTGTTGAATCGGTTCTTCGATGCGATCGTTCCGGCCATCACCGCCGACGGGGGCACCGTCGACAAATACATGGGCGACGGGTTGCTGGCGGTCTACGAAACGGCGGATGCGGCCAGTTCGGCCCGAGCCGGATTGAAGTCCGCCGCAAATATCAGCCGGGCCCTGCAGCGGTTCAACCAGAAGCTGGCTGCGGAAAACAGCCCCGAGATCCGCATCGGCATGGGCCTGCATCTGGGCGATCTGGTCCTGGGCGAAATCGGTGCTGCCGGTCATGCAGCCCGCACGATCATCGGCGACGCGGTCAACGTGGCCAGCCGCCTGGAGAGCGAAACCAAAGCCCTTGGGGTCGAGCTTCTGGCCTCGGAGATCGTGTTGCGCGCGGCGGGGGTCGCGACCGATGCGCTGACCTTGCGAAGTTTCCTGCTGCGCGGCGTGTCGGAACCGCTGGCCGCGCTGGCGGTTGAACGTGCCAGCGATCTGAACACTTTGCTGGCGCCCGCGGAACAAATCACCGCCGACTGACCCGATTGTCGGCGATTTGCAGAAATCTGGCTACGTTCGCGAGATTTTCGGGGAAAATTCTTCCAAAACCGGCAAAAACCGCGCATATCCTCCTTTGTTTCATGAAACGGTGTGGACTTTGCTCACCGACCGGGGCACATGCCCCCACGGAACGCACCTGAATCACCAAGCAACCACACTGCGACAAGAGTATTGCAATGACGATGTTGAGTAATCTGGCCCCGATCCCGGAGCTGTATGTTTCTTATGAATCCGCACAGAAGCTGAAGGTCGAAGCCGCCGACCTGACCAGCTGGGATCTGACCCCGCGCCAGATTTGCGACCTGGAACTGCTGATGAACGGCGGGTTCAACCCGCTCAAGGGTTTCCTGACCCAAGCCGACTATGACAGCGTGGTCGAGAAAATGCGCCTGGCCGATGGCAGCCTTTGGCCGATGCCGATCACACTGGATGTCAGTGAAGAGTTCGCCGAACAGATCGAGCTGGGTCAGGACATCGCCCTGCGCGACCAGGAAGGCGTGATCCTGGGCACCATGACGGTGACCGACCGCTGGACCCCGGACAAGTCGCGCGAAGCCGAAAAGGTTTTCGGTGCTGACGACTTGGCGCACCCGGCCGTCAACTATCTGCACAACGTGGCCGGGAAGGTTTACCTTGGCGGTCCCGTGACCGGCATCCAGCCGCCGGTGCATTACGACTTCAAAGCCCGCCGCGACACGCCGAACGAGCTGCGCGCCTATTTCCGCAAGCTGGGCTGGCGCCGCATCGTCGCGTTTCAGACCCGCAACCCGCTGCACCGCGCGCATCAGGAACTGACCTTCCGTGCCGCGCGTGAGGCGCAGGCCAACCTGCTGATCCATCCGGTCGTAGGCCTGACCAAGCCCGGCGATGTCGACCACTTCACCCGCGTACGCTGCTATGAGGCGGTGCTGGACAAATACCCGGCCTCGACAACCACGATGAGCCTGCTGAACCTGGCGATGCGCATGGCAGGCCCGCGCGAAGCGGTCTGGCACGGCCTTATCCGCAAGAACCACGGCTGCACCCATTTCATCGTCGGCCGTGACCATGCCGGCCCGGGCAAGAACAGCCAGGGCGAGGACTTCTATGGTCCCTACGACGCGCAGGACCTGTTCCGCAAATACCAGGACGAGATCGGCATCGAGATGGTCGACTTCAAACACATGGTCTATGTGCAGGAGCGCGCCCAGTACGAACCCGCGGACGAGATCGAGGACAAGGACAACGTCACGATCCTGAACATCTCGGGCACCGAACTGCGCCGCCGTCTGCGCGAAGGGCTCGAGATCCCCGAGTGGTTCTCGTTCCCCGAGGTGGTCGAGCAGCTGCGCCGCCGCTATCCGCCGCGCAGCCAGCAGGGCTTTACCGTCTTCTTCACCGGTTTCTCGGGCTCGGGCAAATCGACCATCGCCAACGCTCTGATGGTCAAGCTGATGGAGATGGGCGGCCGTCCCGTAACGCTGCTGGACGGTGACATCGTCCGCAAGAACCTCAGCTCGGAACTGGGCTTCTCGAAGGAACACCGCGACCTGAACATCCGCCGCATCGGCTATGTGGCCTCCGAGATCACCAAGAATGGCGGCATTGCCATTTGTGCCCCGATCGCACCCTACGCGGCCACACGCCGCGCCGTGCGTGAGGAGATCGAGCAGTTTGGCGCCTTCTGCGAGGTCCACGTGGCCACCAGCCTCGAGGAATGCGAGCGCCGCGACCGCAAGGGCCTGTACAAGCTGGCGCGCGAAGGCAAGATCAAGGAATTCACCGGAATTTCGGACCCCTATGACGTGCCCGAAAACCCGGAACTGCGGGTCGAGACTGAGAATGTGGACGTGGACAACTGCGCCCACCAGGTTCTGCTGAAGCTGGAAAGCATGGGGCTGATCGCGGCGTCGTGATCCGAGCTGCCCCAAAGTTCAGAGGCCCCCGGTTTCCGGGGGCCTTTCTTTTTGGTCCGGCGCCAAAGGTGATCGTCAGCCGCGCAAGGCGTCACGCAGGGCCTGTGCCGCGCGGGTTTCGAAATCGCCGAACCACGCCGCCTTGTCCTGTATGGCCCGCAGATGCGGCAGGCGTGATTGATAATCCTCTTCGGACGCCGATTGAATCGCACGCTGGATATCGGCTTGGCTGTTACACAGGATCATGCCCTTGGTATCGAAAAAATCACCGATATTCGGGCAGCCCCAATAGATCGGCACGGTCGCGCACAGGATCGCGTCAGTCAGTTTTTCTGAAAAGTAGTTCCGCTCACGCACGTTTTCGATGATGACCGAATAGCGATAAGGCGCCAGCCCGTCGGATTTGCGCTCGAACGGGTTGTAGCCACGGCCCATGATGTCGACATCGGCCCCCGCTTCGCGCGCCCAGTCGATCACCGCATGGCGTAGCTGATGCCCCTCGAGATCGCGCTTGGCCGAGGCGATCAGCGAGCACGACCGGTGTTTGGTCACGTCCAAGTCGCGCCAATCGGGCACCTGGGTCACGCCATAGGGCAGGAACACCGCGTTGGGCAAGCTGTCCAACAACACCTCGTGGAAGGTGAACACCCGGAAGAATCGCCGCCAGGTCCATCGCAGCATCCGGTCATGCTTGCCATGGATGGCCGACGGCTCGCCCATCATCAGAGATATCCGCGCCCGCGTGCCGCGCCGCAGCCGCAAATGCACAGTCGAGTTGGGATACATGAGCAGATGGTCCGATGGTGTCAGGTCGCCCACGGTCTTGCCCGTCAACCGCTCGGGGCAGCCCAAAGGCCAGATCAGATCGGACAGCGGCACCGATGTCAGTTTCGGCCCCAGACGGTGGCCGTAGGGCAGGATCGCGATCGCAGATTCGGTCATTGCAGGGTGTCCGGCAGGTCGGTCTGGCCGCGCATCAGGACGAACCCGCACCCGGCGACCTTGATGCCCGTCATCGCATCCGGCGGCCCCACGCGGGTGACGACGGCCTGCCCCGGTCGGCCCATGTCGTGGCCCTGTTCGGCGACAAAGCTGTCCTTGGCCATAAGCCCGTATTTCCACAGATACGCCGCCATGGCGCCGGTGGCCGATCCGGTGAACGGGTCTTCCGGCGGGCTGGGCGGGGCCAGTAGCAGGCGCGAGAACGTGTCGCCCGCCTCGGTTGCGCCTTGCAGCGTCACCAGGAAAGGTTCGGCCATGTCGGCGCCTGAATAGCCCGCCGCCTGCGCCACTTGGCGCAGCGCATCCAGGTTCAGTTGTGCCGCGCGCAGGGCCGCGTGATCGCGCAGGACGGTAATGCAGAACGGCAGCCCGGTCGAAACCACCTGCGGCGGCGAAACGATCGCGCTGGCGGGCAGCCCGATGGCGGCCGCCACCAGCTCGGGCGCGACATGCGGGCCGAACTCCGGCGCGACCTGCGTCATCATGATCTGGTCGCCATCCAAACGGATGCCCACGATCCCCGCCCCGGTTTCCAGGGTCAGGGTGTTGCCCAAGATCAGCCCGCGACTGCGCATCGCCGCCACGGTGGCTATGGTCGGGTGACCGGCAAAGGGAATTTCACGGCTGGCCAGGAAATAGCGCACCCGGACATCGGCCACATCCGAAGGGCCGGTAAAGGTGCATTCCACCAACGAGGTTTCGCGGACGAAGGCTGTGCAGACCGAAACGGGCAGATGTGCACCCTCATGCACGACCGCACAGCCATTTCCGCCAAAGGCGCGGTCGCTGAAGGCGTCCACCCAATCGAATTCGAACCAGCTCATGTGCCCTCGTGCCCTGTCCGTCTGCGCTCAGGGCTGGGCCCTGCGGGTGGGAGTATTTCCATTCGCGCGGCCTGAACTGCGCCGTCGCGGGCCGTGTCAGTGCACGGCCACCGGCGACAGGTCATGCTGGCGGGCCAGAACGAAGGCCAGCTTGCGGTCGGCAACCAGCGCCAATTGCTGCCCATCCGAGTTGTGGACGGCATAGAGATGTTCCAGATCTCCGGCCTGCGCGCGCACCTCATGCGGCAGCTTGGCCACGTCCACGGCTTTCACATAGACGATCCGATCGCCTTCGGTGTTGATTTCATACGGTGTATTCATGGCTTACCCTTTCCTGATGTTGATCGTCTGCACCACGGCTTCCGGCACGGCGCGGGTCAGGTCGATGTGCAGCAGACCGTTTTCCATGATGGCCTCGCCCACTTCGACCCCGTCGGCCAGAACGAACATGCGCTGGAACTGACGGGCCGCGATGCCGCGATGCAGGAACACGCGCCCCTCGCTGTCGTCGCGTTGACGGCCCCGGATCACCAGTTGCCGATCCTCGATGGTGATCGACAGGTCGTCTTCGGAAAACCCGGCCACGGCCAGGGTGATGCGGTACGAGTGATCGGATGTCTGTTCGATGTTGTAGGGCGGATACCCTTCGTTTCCGGCCTTTGCGGACCGTTCCAGAAGGCGTTCCAACTGCTCGAACCCCAGAAGATGCGGGTATGAGCCAAGAGTAAGTTTTGACACGTTTTCTCGTCCTTCTTTGTCAAAGCGACGTGATGCGCGGCCCCAAGTCGGCAACCGCACACATCAGAATATGGGGTGAAATACGGCCGACCACAAGGTCTAGGAGATTTCACCCGAACGCACTATTCTGTGGGTCACGCTCCACCAGCCACGAATGAGTCGCCCATGAATGCGCCCACCGACATTTCGATGAAAACCGACGAGGTTCTGCGCGTCGAACTGGAGGTGTTCCGCCAGCAGCACCGCGACTTGGACGAGGCGATCAAGGCGCTCGAGGCGACCGGCACCGCCGACCAGCTGACGGTGAAGCGTCTGAAGAAACAGAAGCTGCGTCTTAAGGACATCATCCGGCTGATCGAGGATCGCCTGACCCCTGACATCATCGCCTGATCCGGCGCGGTCAACCGCATTGCCACGCAAGCGGATTTCACTATAGTGCGCGCTTCCTAACGCAGGCGGGGAACAGGGCAGATGAGCGAGATCAAGGTCGGAATCATCATGGGCAGCCAGTCGGACTGGCCCACCATGAAAGGCGCTGCAGAGATACTGGACGAACTGGGTGTGGCCTACGAGGCCAAAATCGTCTCGGCCCACCGTACGCCGGACCGTCTGTGGGAGTACGGGAAGAGCGCCGTGCAGCGCGGGCTTCAGGTGATCATCGCCGGCGCTGGCGGTGCCGCGCACCTACCGGGCATGATGGCGTCCAAGACGCGGGTGCCGGTGATCGGCGTTCCAGTTCAGACGCGGGCGCTGTCCGGTGTCGACTCGCTCTATTCCATCGTGCAGATGCCCAAGGGCTTTCCGGTTGCGACCATGGCCATCGGTTCGGCCGGCGGCGCCAATGCCGGCCTGATGGCCGCTGGCATTCTGGCCCTGCAGGACGCAGCCTTGGCCGACCGGCTGGACGCCTGGCGTGCGGCACTGTCGGACTCGATCCCCGAGGAGCCCCGCGATGAGTAGCCCCTTGCAGCCCGGCGCGGTGATCGGAATTCTGGGCGGCGGCCAATTGGGCCGAATGCTGTCGATGGCCGCGGCGCGACTGGGCTTCGTGACCCATGTTTTTGAGCCGGGCGCCAACCCGCCCGCGGGCCAGGTGGCGCATCGCGTGACCACCGCATCCTATGAGGATGCCGAGGCGCTGGCCGCTTTTGCGCAATCCGTCGATGTCATCACCTACGAGTTCGAAAACATCCCGACCGAGGCGCTGGACGTTCTGGAGTCGCACCGCCCCATCCGGCCCGGCCGCGAGGCGCTGCGGGTCAGCCAGGACCGGTTGACCGAAAAGACATTCCTGCAAGGTCTGGGCCTGAACACCGCACCCTTTGCCGATGTGACCGACCTGGACAGCCTGCAGGCCGCCATCGAACGGATCGGCACGCCGGCGATCCTCAAGACCCGCCGCTTCGGCTATGACGGCAAGGGGCAGGCGCGGCTGAAGACGCCCGAGGACGCCCGGGCCGCGCTGGCCGACATGCAGGGTGCACCCGCGATCCTGGAAGGCTTCGTGAATTTCAGCCACGAGGTGTCGATCATCGCCGCCCGCGGGCTGGACGGCCAGGTGGCCTGTTTCGACCCCGGCGAGAACGTGCATCGCGACGGCATCCTGCACACGACCACGGTGCCCGCGCGCCTGTCCCCTGCCCTGCGGACCGACGCGGTGCTGCTGGCCGCGAATATCCTGAACGCGCTGGATTATGTCGGCGTCATGGGGGTCGAACTGTTCGTGACACCGCAGGGCCTGATCGTGAACGAGATCGCGCCGCGCGTTCACAACTCGGGTCACTGGACGCAGAACGGCTGCGCGGTCGATCAGTTCGAGCAGCATATCCGCGCCGTGGCCGGCTGGCCGCTGGGCGATGGGCAGCGTCACGCGGATGTGGTGATGGAGAACCTGATCGGCGACGACATGGACCGCGTGCCCGAGCTTGCGCAACAGCGTGACGTGGCCCTGCACCTGTACGGCAAGGCCGAGGTCAAGCCGGGCCGCAAGATGGGCCATTTCAACCGGATCAAAAGCTAGCGCGCCGCGGCGACGAACCGCCCGGCGATATCCCCCGACAGGAAACTGACCCGGCCGCCGGCGATGGTTGCCGCCACGCGCTGCGTTTCAGCGTCTAGAATGACCAGATCGGCGCGTTGGCCGGGTTGCAGCGACCCGCGGTCCTTAAGGCCAAGTACCCGTGCGGGCCCCGACGACACCAGTGCCCATGCGCCCGCCAGATCCATCAGCCCCGATTTCATCAGCATCAGCGCCGCCCTGCGCGGGCTGGGATAGTGGTAGTCCGACGCCAGCGCATCGCACAGCCCCATGGCGAGCAGGTCCAGCGCGCTGACATTACCCTTGTGCGATCCGCCCCGCACCACGTTGGGCGAGCCCAGAATGACGTGATCGCCCGCAGCCTTGGCAGCCTCGGCCGCTTCGAGCGTTTCGGGAAATTCGGCGATATGCACGCCGCGTTTGCGCCATTGGGAACGGGCCTCTGCCGTCGCGTCGTCATGGCTGCCCAGACGCACGCCTTGTTGGGCCAGCGCCGCGCACAGCGCATCAAGCGCGGCGGGTACCTCGGAGGTCCGGGCATGCATCGCCTGCAGCATCTTCAGGTGCGCCTCGGGGCTGCGACCGGCCTTGAGCGCTTGCCCTGTCAAACGCGGCGGGGTGCGCCCCTGCGCCAGACGGTCATGCGGCAGGTGATCGTTGAACACGACATAGGGCACCTGCCAGTCAGCGATGCGCCCCGGCAGGTCGGCATAATCGTCCAGCAGGTGGGTTTCGAACCGCAACTGCGGGATCAGGTCAGTGACCACGCTGCCCTTCACCGCCGCGATCGCGCGGAACACGTCGGCGGCGAAACGAGGGCCGCGCACGCCGCCCTCCCAGCTGTAGAATTGCGCCAGCACGGCGGTGGTGATGCCATTGGCCGCCAGCTCGGCCTCGGCGGCGCGGATTCCCTCGTCCATCTGCTTCATGGCCCCCCGGCGCGGGGCGATGTGACGCTCGAACCCGTCACCGTGCAGGTCGATGATGCCCGGCAGGACCAGATAGCCGTTCAGATCAACGACCGGCGCACCGCCGCCTTCTTGGATCAAGCCATCGGCGATCGAGAGGTCATCACCGACAAGTCCGCAGTCAGGGTGCAGGACCTGCGCCCCGGTAAAGGTCAGTTCCAATGCGGTCACCGCGTGGGCTCCGAGTTGGGTTCGCCGCAGTCCTGGCCGATGCAGATCTCATCGATGATATCGAGAACACCGTCCAGCCAGGTGATGCTGCGGTCGAAAGATCCGTATTCGATGAAATGCAGCGCTTGGGCCATGACCCGCGGGTTGTTCATCATGAAGGTGTGTGTCACCGGCAAGACGATGTGGTCGGCCATGCCTTCGACCTTGGTTTCCTCGACCGCGACCTTGCCGTCGTCCGGCCCGTCGACCAGCGCCGAAAAGACAGGGTTCAACGAGTTTTCCCCGGCGATCACCCCGAGTTTGAAATCCACCGGTGGCAGGCGTCGGGGGATGCCCTCGGAGCCTGTTCCCAGCTGCAGTCCCGCAGGCCCGTTCAACAGGCCGAACACCTCGAGATCGCCCAGTTCGTCGACCAGCTGGCTACCTTGATTGGGCGGGCCCAGCATGACCACGCGGCCCAGGTTTTTCGGGCGATGATCCTGCAGCCAATAGCGCAGCAGGATGCCGCCCATCGAATGCGCCACCACGTTCGCCGTGTCGCCGTTGCAGGCCGAAAAGGCCGCTGGCAAGGTCTGGTCCGCCAATTCGGGAATCGGCAGGTCGGTGGAAGGGTAGCCCGGGCGCACGACGTCATAACCGTGCAGTTCGAACAATTCCTCCATGACCGAAAAGGATGCCTCGGTCCGGGCAAGCCCATGCAGAAGAACCACGCATTTGGCGTGCGCCAGCGAAGGCGCCAGGCACAGAAGGATGACGATCAGAAAACGCATTCCCGCCAGATAATGCTTTATCCCAACCGAGGAAAGACCTAGCTGGCTTTCGGCTGCAAGACCGCCACTAGAATACCGCCAAGAACAAGACCGGCGCCCAGTATAAGCCGCGCTCCGGGCGCCTCGTTCAGCAAAACCGCCCCCGCGACGATGGCGATCACCGGCACGCTGAGTTGCACGACCGCCGCCTGAGCCGGGGCCATCAACGGCAGGATGCGATACCACAGAGCATACCCCAGCCCCGAGGCGACACCGCCAGAGAGAGCGGCCAACGCAAAACCCCAAGGGGTCAGGTGCCATGTGCCACCGATCGCCAGCAGCACGGTCGCAGTGACCGGAAGCGCCCATACGAAATTGGCGGCCGTACCCGCCAGCGGATCACCTTCAGTGCGACCCGCAAAGGAATACGCGGCCCAGCCGACCCCCGCGGCAGCCATCAGAGCCGCGCCTGTCGGATCCACCCGAACAGAGCCCGAGGGCCACAGGACCCAAGTCAGCCCGGCCATCGCGACCACCGCTCCCGCCACCTGCCGCCTATCCGCAGCCGCCCCATTAAGGCTGCTGGCCGCGAACATCGACAATTGCACGACGCCAAACAGAATTAGTGCCCCAAGCCCGGCATCCAATGTCAGGTAGGCGGCGGAAAATCCGACCATGTAGAGGGACAGCGCCCCTGCCCCGACGATGCGGCGGGGATGCCACAGCCGCAACCGGCCAGAGCGCAGCATCACAAGGCAGGCTAGAACCACGGCTCCGGACATGACCCGCACGACCGCGAACCCGGCCGGGTCGCTGGCGCCACCGTCAATAGCGGCCCGGGTCAGGACCGAGTTGGCCGCAAAGGCGCACATGGTCAAAGTGGTCAGAGCAATCAGTCGCATGCCCCCTCCTTAGCCGTTTCATCGCCGACACTCACCCCATTCCTTTCGCCCGCGACATCTTCTGTTTTCGACCGGTCCGCCGCGTGCATCGGTGCGCGGCAAAAAAACGGGGTCGCCCGAAGGCGACCCCGCATCATCTTCAGCAGATGCTCCCTGATCGGGAGGTCGAATTCGCCGAGGCGAATTCGATTGCTTACATCATGCCGCCCATGCCGCCCATGTCGGGCATGCCGGCACCGGCGCCAGCGCCTTCCTTGGCGGGCTTGTCGGCGACCATGGCTTCGGTGGTGATCAGCAGACCGGCAACCGAGGCTGCGTCTTCCAGAGCGGTCCGCACCACTTTGGCCGGGTCGATCACGCCGAACTTGAACATGTCGCCATACTCTTCGGTCTGGGCGTTGAAGCCGAAGGCCGGATCGGTCGATTCGCGGACCTTGCCGGCAACCACGGCACCATCGACGCCTGCGTTCTCGGCGATCTGGCGCAGCGGAGCCTCGATGGCCTTGCGAATGATGTTGATGCCTGCGTCCTGATCGGCGTTTGCGCCTTTCACGTCGCCCAGAGCCTTGCCGGCCTGAACCAGGGCAACACCGCCACCCACGACGACACCTTCCTGAACGGCCGCACGGGTTGCGTTCAGAGCGTCGTCCACGCGGTCCTTGCGCTCTTTCACTTCAACCTCGGTCATGCCACCGACGCGGATCACGGCAACACCGCCGGCCAGCTTGGCAACGCGCTCCTGCAGCTTCTCGCGGTCATAGTCGCTGGTGGTTTCTTCGATCTGGGCGCGGATCTGGGCAACGCGTGCCTCGATCTCGGCCTTCTCGCCAGCACCGTCGACGATCGTGGTTTCGTCTTTCGAAATGGTGACCTTCTTGGCCGAACCCAGCATGTCGATGGTGACGTTTTCCAGCTTCATGCCCAGTTCTTCGCTGATGACCTGACCGCCGGTCAGGATTGCGATGTCCTGCAGCATGGCCTTGCGGCGATCGCCGAAGCCCGGAGCCTTGACGGCAGCAATCTTCAGGCCGCCACGCAGCTTGTTGACAACCAGGGTTGCCAGCGCTTCGCCTTCAACGTCCTCGGCAATGATCAGCAGCGGCTTCTGCGACTGGATCACCTGCTCCAGCAGCGGAACCATCGGCTGCAGCGACGAGAGCTTCTTCTCGTGCAGCAGGATCATGCAGTCTTCCAGCTCGGCGATCATCTTGTCGGCATTGGTCACGAAGTAGGGCGACAGGTAACCGCGATCGAACTGCATGCCTTCGACGACGTCGGTCTCGGTTTCCAGACCTTTGTTCTCTTCGACGGTGATGACGCCTTCGTTGCCGACCTTCTGCATCGCGTCTGCGATCTGGCGGCCGATTTCAGCTTCGCCGTTGGCCGAGATGGTACCAACCTGCGCAACCTCGTCGCTGTCCTTGACTTCGCGGGCAGCGGCTTTGATGGCTTCGACGACCTTGGCGGTTGCCATGTCGATGCCGCGCTTGAGGTCCATCGGGTTCAGGCCGGCTGCAACCTGCTTGAGGCCTTCCTTGACGATGGCCTGAGCCAGAACGGTTGCGGTGGTGGTGCCGTCACCGGCTTCGTCGTTGGTGCGGCTGGCGACTTCCTTCACCATCTGCGCACCCATGTTTTCGAACTTGTCTTCCAGTTCGATTTCTTTGGCGACCGAAACACCGTCCTTGGTGATCCGCGGCGCGCCGAACGATTTGTCCAGCACCACGTTGCGGCCTTTGGGGCCCAGGGTCACTTTGACGGCATCAGCCAGGATGTTGACGCCCTTCAACATGCGGTTGCGGGCATCGGTATCGAATTTGACGTCCTTTGCAGACATGTCTCTCTCCGTATCTTCGGTAAATTGCGTGTCTCAGATGATCCGAGGCGTTCAGGCGGCCTTCGCGGCGGACGACGCCTCGACAATGCCCAGAATGTCGCTCTCTTTCATGATGAGCAGCTCTTCACCGTCGACGGTGACTTCGGTGCCCGACCATTTGCCGAACAGGATCTTGTCGCCTTCGGAAACGGCCATCGGGATCAGCTCGCCGCTGTCCTTGCGGGCGCCTTCGCCACAAGCAACGACAATACCTTCGCTGGGTTTTTCTTTTGCACTGTCGGGAATGATCAGACCGCCGGCGGTCTTCTCTTCGCTTTCCACGCGGCGCACCAGCACCCGGTCATGAAGTGGTTTGAATGCCATCTTTGCAGCTCCTTGAGGCTCAAAGGTTGTTAATCCCCTCCTCGCGGCTTCGCGAGGCGTTAGCACTCACACTTGGCGAGTGCTAACGGCGTATAGCTAGGCGGTCGCCCGGAAGCTGTCAACAATCCCGATGAAAAATTTTTTCGCCGCGCCCAGCGCGGATTAGTCATCGTTTTCCCAGCTGCAGGCCCAATGTTTCAAGCCCGCACACCCTGCGGCTGAAAGGGCGTAAATGCCCTTCTCGACCTTCTCGAACCAGCCATAGTGATTGTCGCGCATCAGGCGTGTGGCGTGGGGCACTTGCGCGGCGCGGGCCACCTCGGCGCCCTTGGTGGCACCGTGTTCGGCCAGATGGGCAGCGCATTTCAATGCGTCCTGGCGATAGGCCGTCACGATGCCATGGCGGGTGGCGCCCCCGGCATTCGGATCGCCCTGCAACCGATCGAACTCGCGCAGCAGGCGGGCAGCCCTGCCCTTGGCCTTGCGCGGAGAGTAAGGCCCCGGATCACAATGGACATCGACCGCACCGTCGCCGCGGACGGTCATCAGACCCAACCCCAGCCGCCGGCACAGGGACAGGTTGTCCCGCAGCGCGCGCCTTGCCGTCCGCCCTGTCGGTCTGCAAACGGCGATATAGACATGATCGGTGATCTTCTGGCGCGCTACTGCCTGATGGAACAGCGCCAGCGAGAATCGCAGCTTCAACTCGACGATGACGGGGTCCTCAGCGCCCCGGACGGCGACGATGTCGGCCGCGCCGACTTCGCCCTTGACGACATAGCCCTGGCGCTCGAGAAGCGCTTTGATCGGGGGATAGAGGTCCTGCTCGCGGTTCATGCGCTCATGCTACGGGGAATCTCGGGGAATGCCAGTGGATGGGTTGCGCATGGCGCATGCGCGGGGTCTAAGGACGGGCGAGATTTCCTGCAATCGGATCGTTCCATGCGCCTGTTCCTGCTTGCACTGTTTCTGTTGTCCCCTGTCGTGGGCAAGGCCGACTGCGACGGGCACGATCTGCGGCTGGCCATGGCGCCTGAAACGCGCGCCGAACTGGAGGCCGCCGTCAGCCAGACGCCATTTCCCGCAGGCAACCACTGGATCGCGCGCAAGGGGGAAACGGTCCTCCACCTGATCGGAACGCTCCACCTCAACGACCCGCGCATGGGCCCGATCGTCGAGCGGCTGACCCCGACGCTGAGCCGGGCCGACGCATTCTATTTCGAGATCACCCAATCCGACATGGCTGAATTTGAAAAGACCTTGGCGACGGATCTTAGCCCGGTTCTGATCACCTCCGGCCCCACCCTGATCGAGATGATGAGCGAATCGGACTGGGCGCGGATCTCGGCCTCTCTTGCCGCGCGCGGCATACCTGGGTGGATGGCGGCCAAGATGCAGCCCTGGTTCCTTTCGATGATGCTGGGCATGCCGCCTTGCATGCTGCAGATGCCCGACGCCGACTACGGTATGGACGCGCGCCTGGCCGAACTAGCGCAGGCGCGAGGGATCCCGCAATATTCCCTGGAAAGGATCGAGGACCTGATCGCAATCTTCCAGAGCCACCCCCTGGAAGACCAGGTGCAGTCGCTGGTTCGCATGGCCGATGCATTGCAGGCCGAAGATGACCAGATGGCGACGATGGCCAACGCGTATATCGAGGAGAAACACGCCGAAATCCTGCAATTGGCGAAAATTCTGGGGCGCGATGCTTCGGGGCTGTCGCCCGAGGTGTTTGCCCGCGAATGGGCCGGTTTCGAAGATCAGATGCTGGTCCAGCGCAATGCCAACTGGATGCAGAAGATTCTGGCGCTTGACAGCCAAACCGCAGTGATTGCAGTTGGCGCCGGACACCTGCCCGGGCGGCACGGGCTGCTGAACCAAGTCTCACTCGCCGGGTACAGCCTGACCCGGGCGCCGTTCTGATCAGGCGCGGCGGGCGTCAGACCAACGGTCGCAGGCCCTTTTCTGCTGGGTGACAAGGCCCGCCCCGCCTTCTATAAGGCGCGCAAACATCCAGCATCAGGAATCCAAAATGACCATCCAAGTATTTGGCCATAAATCCCCCGACACCGACTCGACCGGATCTCCGATCCTGTGGGCCTGGTATCTCAACGAAGTCAAAGGCGAAAAGGCCGAGGCCGTCCTGCTGGGCGAACCCAACACCGAGGCCGCCTTCATGCTGCAGCGCTGGGACCTGCCCAAGCCGCGCATCATCGGGGATGTCGAGACCGATGCTCCGGTTGTCATCGTCGACACCAACAACCCGGCCGAGTTGCCGGCCAACGTTAACAACGCCGATATCCGGGCGATCATCGACCACCACAAGCTGGTCGGCGGGCTTGAAACCAAAGGCCCGATCGACATCACCGTGCGTCCGCTGGCCTGTACCGCAACCATCATGATCGACCTCATGGGCGACGATGCCGCCAAGATGCCCGACGCCATCAAAGGCGCCGCTCTGACCTGCATTCTGTCGGACACACTCGAATTCCGCTCTCCCACCACAACCACACATGACCGAGACGTTGCCGAGAAACTGGCCTCCGACTTGGGCCTGGACATCTCGGCCTACGCCGCAGAAATGTTCGCAGCCAAATCCGATGTGTCGTCTTTCTCGGACGCCGAGTTGATCCGCATGGACAGCAAGGAATACGAAGTCGACGGCACCAAGTTCCGCGTCTCCGTTCTGGAAACCACCGCGCCGAGCGTGGTGCTGGACCGCAAGGACAGCCTCGCCCAGTCGATGCTCGAAGTGGCCAAGGAAGATGGCGTGGACCAGGTTCTGCTCTTCGTCGTTGACATCCTGAATGAAGAGGCCACCCTGCTGGTGCCCAACGACTTGGTCAAATCCGTCGCCGAAAAGAGCTTTGGCGCCTCGGTTGACGGCGACACAGTCGTTCTGCCGGGAATCATGAGCCGCAAGAAGCAGATCATTCCGAACCTGAAGGTCTGACTTCGCCGAAACACAAGGATTGGCACCCGCTGTGCGGGTGCCATTTCATTTGCGAGGCTCTGCCTCGCACTCCGGGATATTTTGGGCCAGATGAAGTCAAGGTGTCGCCCTTCGTCTGGCGGCAAATATCCCGGGGGAGCCGTCCCAAGGCGGCGGGGGCAGAGCCCCCTCTGGCAAATTCGGTCCGGCTCTGCCATAGGCTTGGGTTGATGCGAGGCCCAAGCCAGAAGAGGCAATCATGACCCAGATCATCCCTGCTCTCGACGCGGTATCCGACCGCTACAAAGCCCTTTTTGTGGACCTGTGGGGGTGCGTGCACAATGGTATCACCGCCTTCCCCGAGGCCGTCGACGCGTTGAAAGCCTACCGCAGCAAAGGGGGAAAGGTGGTTTTGGTGACCAATTCACCAAAACCGCGAGCTGGCGTAGCCGAGCAACTGAAACAGTTCAACGTTCCTTCGGATGCGTACGACACGATCGCGACCAGCGGTGATTCCGCGCGCTCGGCAATGTTTCGCGGTGCAGTTGGTGAAAAAGTTTATTTCATGGGCGAATGGGATCGGGACGCGGGCTTTTTCGAGCCACTGAAAATTCTGGATCACCCGATCCACATCGAACGCGTAGCGCTGGACCAGGCCGAGGGGATCGTCTGCTGTGGCCCGTTCGATCCGATGGCCGATCCGGCCGTGAACCGGCCGGACTTCCTGTACGCCAAGCAGAAAGGCCTGAAGCTGCTGTGCGCCAACCCTGACATCGTCGTCGACCGGGGCGAGGTGCGGGAATGGTGCGCCGGTGCGCTGGCCAAGCTCTACACCGAAATGGGTGGCGAGAGCCTGTATTTCGGCAAACCGCATCCGCCCATCTACGATCTGGCACGGCGCCGCCTTCGCGCGCTGGGAGTGGACATATCAGACGACGAGATCCTCGCGATCGGCGACGGGCCGCATACCGATATCGCGGGCGCCATGGGTGAGGGCATTGATTCCCTTTTCATCAGCGGCGGGCTGGCGGCATCGGAAACAAAAACGTCGCACCAACCGGATCCGGATGCCTTGAGCGATTATATTTTCAAGGAAAAGATTAACCCAACCTATACGATCGGCCGCCTACGCTAAGCAGAAAACGCTTGATTTTCTGCAGTTGCGAAGTAATAAAGTTGCCAAACTTGGTCTCTTAGTGATTTTTTATTGCTAGGCCGATGCATAGTGAGGGCGACATGTTGGACAATCTTCCGCGCGGAACGATCTGTATCGAAGACATCGAAATGGGTATGACCCGGCACCTGCGCAAAGTGGTGACGGACGAAGACATCGAGATGTTCGCCCAGGTCTCGACCGACCGGAACCCGGTGCATCTGGATGACGACTATGCCCGCGATACAATTTTCGAAGGGCGCATCGCCCACGGGATGCTGACCGCTGGTCTGATCTCGGCCGTGATCGGCGAACAGCTTCCCGGCCATGGGACGGTCTACATGGGTCAGTCGCTCAAATTCCTTGCGCCGGTCCGCCCCGGCGACATGGTCTATGCCGAGGTCAAGGTGATCGACATCGACTTTGCCAAGCGCCGAGTCAAGCTGGACTGCCACTGCTCGGTCGATGGCAAGAAGGTCCTGATAGGCGAGGCCATGGTTCTGGCCCCCTCGCGGAAGTTCGACTGACGGCAGGTTTTATTGACCAGCCAAGCCCCGGTCTGGAACTGCCGCTTGAACCCGGTGGACAGTCCCGCTAGGCAAGCCCCATGCAGATCATCCGGGACTACAAGTATGTCGATCCAGAGGACCGCGGCGCCAGCGCCGCGATCGGGAATTTCGATGGCGTTCATATTGGCCACCAGTCGGTGATCGATCTGGCTCGGAAGGCATGCCCCGATGCGCCCTTGGGCGTTCTGACCTTCGAGCCGCACCCACGCGAATATTTCGCCCCGGAAGCCCCGCCCTTTCGTCTTATGCGCGGAAATGCGCGTGCGCACCGGCTGGAGAAGCTGGGTGTGCAGAAACTGTACGAACTGCCGTTCAACGCAGCGCTCGCCGGGCTGACGCCCGAGGAATTCGCCAGCAACGTGATCTGCGAAGGTTTGGGTCTAGTCCATGTGGTGATCGGGGCCGATTTCTGTTTCGGTAAAGGCCGCAGCGGCACCGCGCAGGATATGGTGCAGTTCGGCCGGCAGATGGGGTTCGGCGTCACCATCGCCCCATTGATGCAGCAATCCGCTCACGTGGTCTCGTCCACCGCGATCCGGCAAGCCCTGAGCGATGGTCGCCCGCGGGACGCGGCGGCCATGCTGGGCCACTGGCACCGGATCGAAGGCGAGGTGATCGGCGGCGAACAGCGCGGCCGCGAATTAGGCTTTCCGACGGCCAATATGTCGATCGAAGGAATCCACCCCCCGAAATTCGGCGTCTATGCGGTTCTGGTCGACGTGCTGGATGGCCCGCATGCCGGCAGCTATCACGGGGCGGCCTCGGTCGGGGTGCGGCCAATGTTCCATGGCGAGGTCCCGAATATCGAAACCTTCCTGTTTGACTTCTCCGGCGATCTCTATGGTGCGACCCTCTCGGTGGGCCTGGTCGAATTCCTGCGCCCTGAGATGACCTTTGACGGCCTCGATGCTCTGATCGCCCAGATGACCGAAGACTGCGATCGCGCGCGCAAGATCCTGGCCGCGACATGAGCAAGGATCCGATCGACCGCGCCGGGCTGACCCCACGTTTTTGGGAGCGCAAACCCCTGCAAAAGATGACTCCGCGTGAATGGGAAGCCCTGTGCGACGGCTGCGGCAAGTGCTGCCTGAACAAACTCGAGGACGAGGACAGCGGCGAGGTTGCCCTGACCCGTGTCGCCTGCCGGCTGCTGGATGACGCGACTTGCCGCTGCACCCAGTATGACATCCGCCACCAGTTCGTACCGGAATGCATCGTCATGCGTCCGGACAACATTCACGAACACGCTTACTGGTTGCCGCAGACCTGCGCCTACCGCCTGTTGTGGGAGGGCAAGCCCCTGTACGATTGGCACCCGTTGCTGTCAGGGTCGCCCGACAGCGTCCACGCCGCAGGCGTTTCGGTTCAGGGCCTGACCGTGTCCGAATTCGAGACGCCCGAGGAAGAGTGGGAAGACTACATCATCGAGGAGCCAACCTGATGCATTTCGCCTCCGACAATTCCGGGCCCGTCCACCCCGAGGTCCTGACCGCTCTGGCCGAGGCCAATCAGGGCTATCAGATGGCTTACGGCGCCGACGATCTGATGAACGAAGTGCGCGACCGGATTCGGGCCATCTTTGAGGCGCCCGGGGCAGCGGTCTATCTGGTGGCGACCGGAACGGCGGCCAACTCGCTGGCCCTGGCGACCCTGTCGCAACCGTGGGAGACCATATTCTGCTCGCCCGTCGCGCATATTCATGAGGACGAGTGCAACGCGCCCGAATTCTACACTGGCGCCAAGCTGACGCTGGTTCCGGGCGGCGACAAGATGCAGCCGGATGCACTGCGCCGCACCATCGCCGCAGAAGAGACCCGCGGCGTGCACGGTCCTCAGCGTGGCCCGGTGTCGATCACGCAGGTGACCGAGCGGGGCTCGGTCTATTCGCTGGCCGAGCTGCAGGCGCTGTGCGGGGTCGCCAAGGAGTTCGGCCTGCCCGTCCACATGGATGGCGCACGGTTCACCAATGCGCTGGTCACGCTGAACTGCTCTCCGGCCGAGATGACGTGGAAGGCGGGCGTGGATGCGGTCAGCTTTGGCGGCACCAAGAACGGGCTGATGGGGGTCGAAGCGGTGATCTTCTTCGACGAAAGCAAGGCCTGGGAGTTCGAGTTGCGCCGCAAGCGCGGGGCGCATCTGTTTTCCAAGCACCGGTATCTGTCGGCCCAGATGGCGGCCTATCTGCGCGATGATCTGTGGCTGCGATCGGCCCGAAAGGCGAACGCCAACTGTGCGCGTCTGGCCGATGGGCTGCTGGCTGCGGGTGCGCAGTTTCTGCATGAACCCCAGGCCAACATCATCTTTGCCAGCTTTCCCCGCAGCCTGCACAAGCGGCTACACGCGGCCGGTGCGGTCTATCACCTGTGGGGCGACTCGCTGGACGGCCCGGACGAGGACGAGATGCTCGCCTGCCGGTTCGTCTGCGACTGGTCGACACCGACCGAAGAAATCGACCGGTTCCTGGCGCTGCTCTAGGCGCGCCAGAACGCCTCGATCTGCGCTGCCGTCTCGCCCGGGTGCGAGATGGGCAGCATGTGCCCTGCCCCCTCAAGAACAGCCTGCCGGGCATCGGGCAAGCGGGCGCGCAGCCCAGCATTGACCACCGCCATGATCGGGTGCGAGGCCGAACCATGCAGCAGCAGGATCGGCATCGTAGCCCGCGCCATGGCCGTCGGGGCCAGCAGGCCAGTGGTATCGCGGAACAGCGGCCCCTCGACCGCGCCAACCACGCCAACACCCCGGATCATCGCATTTCGGGTCCGCTCGGGCAGATCCGGCCAGCGCGGGCTACGGTCGGTCGTGCCCCACATGCGGTTGAACAGGCGGGCGGCCCGGGGCGCGTCGCCTTCAGCAAGGGCGGCTTTGTAGGGCTGAGACTCGGCCGCGTGTTGCGCCGCAAGCGCAGGCGCGTCTTGGTGGGCGACGGCAAAGAACACGGGTTCGATCAGAACGGCGCTGCGCACCAGGTCCGGGTATTCGATGGCCAGCCGCAGCGCGACCATCGCACCGAAACTATGCCCGATCACGTCCATCGGTTCGCTCAGCTGCGCCCGCGACAGGGCTGTGGTCAGGTCGAAGAAGTCTCCCTGCCCGTCCCAATCCGGGCTGCGCCCGTGCGACAGCATGTCGGGTGCGATCAGCGTGGCCCGGTTGCCCAAAGCGGCCGCCAGACCCGACCACGCACCGGAATGCGCGATCGTGCAATGCAGCGCCAGCACCTTTCGGGTGCCCGCCCCAAGAGCGCGAACGTGAACGGGCGGCAGCACGGGCTTGGCCTTGGTCATGCCTTGAGCGTCGCCAGATGCTGGTCCAGATCCTCAAGCCGGTCCTGCCCCCAGAACCTTTGGTCGTCTTGCGTGATGTAGAAAGGCGCGCCAAACACGCCGCGGTCCACCGCTTCTTCGAGATTGGCGGCGTAGGTCTCGGCCCCGATCAGCAGGCCGCTGTCGGCCAGCGCCGGGTCAAAGCCCGCCCCGGCCAGACAGTCGCGGATCACGTCATCCTGCGCGATGTCCCTGTCCTCGGCCCAGCAGGCGCGCAGAAAGGAATGGCACAGTTTGCCCACGTCGCCCGATCCATCCTGAATGGCCGCGATGATGGCGTATGAGGACGGCGCTGCGTTGGTCGGCCAATGTGCAGGTTGCAGGTTGAACGGCAGGCCCGTCTTCTTGGCTTGGCGCACCAGTTCCTGCGCACGATACTCGATGCGCGACGGGTGGCGGTCCTTGGGGGGCACGCCGCCGGTGCGCCCGAACAGCGCTATGATGTCAACAGGCTTGTACGCGATAGTGGCGCCGTGCTTGGCCGCGATCTCCTCCAGCCGCAGTCCGGCGAGGTAGGAATAGGGCGACAGTGTCGCAAAAAAGTAGTCAATGTCGGCCATGTGCACTTTCTCCACCCAGTTATCTTTGCGTGACGGTAAGGCCATGCTAAGCGGTGTCAACATCACGAATCTGTCACATTGCCACTGCTGCCCGGGGACCTCAGCCGATGCCGACACGTCACGAACCCAAGCTTATCGCTGGGAACGCAAACCTTCCGCTTGCCGAATCCATTGCCCGCCGCATGAGCCTGCACCGCGGTGTCGAGCAGGGGTTGGTCGATGCCCGCGTCGAACGCTTCAACGACGGAGAAATCTTCGTCGAGGTGTTCGAAAACGTCCGCGGCGAGGACATGTTCATCATCCAGCCGACCTCGAACCCGGCCAATGACAACCTGATGGAGCTGCTGATCATCGCCGACGCATTGCGCCGGTCTTCGGCGCGTCGGATCACGGCTGTGATCCCCTATTTCGGCTACGCTCGTCAGGACCGCCGCACCAAGGCCCGCACCCCGATCAGCGCCAAACTGGTGGCCAACATGCTGACCGGTGCCGGGATCGAGCGGGTTCTGACCATGGATCTGCACGCCGCCCAGATCCAGGGCTTTTTCGACATCCCAGTCGACAACCTCTATGCCTCGCCGATCTTTGCGCTGGACGTGAAGAACCAGTTCAAGGACCGGCTGGACGAAATCATGGTCGTCTCGCCCGACGTGGGCGGCGTGGCCCGTGCCCGCGAACTGGCCAAACGCATCAACGCCCCGCTGTCGATCGTGGACAAGCGCCGCGAAAAGGCCGGAGAAGTGGCCGAGATGACCGTGATCGGCGACGTGACCGACAAGATCTGCCTGATCGTGGATGACATCTGCGACACCGCCGGGACCCTGTGCAAGGCGGCGCAGGTCCTGATGGACAACGGGGCCAAGGAAGTGCATTCCTACATCACCCATGGCGTCATGAGCGGCCCCGCCGTCGAGCGGGTATCGAACTCGGCGATGAAATCGCTGGTTCTGACCGACACGATCCAGCCCACCAAGGAAATCCAGGATGCCAAGAACATCCGCACGGTTCCGACCGCGCCGATCTTTACTCAGGCGATCCTGAACATCTGGAACGGAACCTCAGTGTCGTCCCTGTTCGAAGACAAAACCCTGACCCCGATCTACGAGACGCTGTACCACACGAGCTGACCGGGCGGTCGCCTGGACCTTCACGACCCCAAAGCGAAAACCGCTCAGCCGGTTTTCGCTTTTTTTCGTTGCCCGACAAAGCCGGTCACGAGATGTCCCAGTCATCCGGATGCGAAACCTCGCCGGTTGCCGTCCATGCGACCCGAATTCGGGCGATGCGGGTGTCGGACCATGTGCGAAACACAGCGTCAAAACCTTGCGGGGTGATGTTCTCGGCCAACAATTCGGCGCGCAGCGCCGAAGACGTATCGACATCCCAAAGAGAAACGCCAATCTGCACGACCGGGGCCGAGCGGAAAGCTTCGTTGAAGCGAATGGCGGCGCGCCGCTCGCGCGGCCCTTCGCCTGTCCACATATCGCCGCCGTCGGCGAATTCCGAAAACAAGACCGTCTCGCCTTGGTCAATTCCAATAGGGTGAGTCAGAAATTTCTTCATCATTCTTCTTTGGCTTGAATTTCCGAAGCTTAGCCCTGCACCCTGACAAAATCACGACAAAAAAACGGCCCCGCAGCAGCAGGGCCGTTTCCAATTCCGATAGTGCAGTGGCCTTACAGGCTCATATGCGTTCCCAGCGCTTCCATATCGGCCAACAGCTTGGCTGCCTCGTCGACAATGGTCTGCTCGCCGTTTTCCTTCGCCGCCTCGTGCGAGGCGCGTGCCTCGGCAATCAGCTCGTCCAGATGGGTGCGGGTCACTTCGTCAATCGGGATGGCCTTTTCGGCCAGCACCGACAGGGCATCGCCGTTGATCTGGGCAAACCCGCCGGTGACCAGGTATTCGCTGGTCCCTTCGGGCGCTTCGACCTTCAGGATGCCCGGACGCAGCGTGGTGATCGTGGGGGCATGATCGGGCATCGCCGTCATGTCCCCGTCCGCGCCGGGAATCTGGACCGCGCTGGCCTGAAGCGAAGCAAGGCTCCGCTCCGGGCTGACGAGGTCGAATTGCATCGTGTTTGCCATCGGGGATACTCCTTAGGCAGCTGCTGCGGCCATCTTCTCGGCTTTGGCGATCACTTCGTCGATGCCACCAACCATCAGGAAGGCCGCTTCGGGCAGGTGGTCGAATTCGCCGGCCACGACGCGCTCGAACGAGTCGATGGTAACTTCCAGCGGAACCTGAACACCCGGCGAACCGGTGAAGACTTCGGCCACGTCGAACGGCTGCGACAGGAAGCGCTCGATCTTGCGGGCGCGGGCCACGGTCAGCTTGTCCTCTTCCGACAGTTCGTCCATGCCGAGGATGGCGATGATGTCCTGCAGCGACTTGTAGCGCTGGAGGATCTGCTGAACGTCGGTCGCAACCTTGTAGTGACGCTCGCCGACGATGGCCGGGTCAAGCAGGCGCGAGGTCGAGTCGAGCGGGTCCACAGCCGGGTAGATACCCTTTTCCGAGATCGCACGGTTGAGAACGGTGGTTGCGTCCAGGTGCGCGAACGAGGTTGCCGGCGCAGGGTCGGTCAAGTCGTCCGCAGGCACGTAGATCGCCTGCACCGAGGTGATCGAGCCCTTCTTGGTCGAGGTGATGCGTTCCTGCAGGGCGCCCATGTCGGTGGCCAGCGTCGGCTGGTAGCCCACAGCCGAAGGAATACGACCCAGCAGAGCCGACACCTCAGAGCCCGCCTGCGTGAAGCGGAAGATGTTGTCGACGAAGAACAGAACGTCGGTGCCGGACTGGTCGCGGAACTGCTCGGCCAGGGTCAGACCGGTCAGAGCAACACGAGCGCGGGCCCCCGGAGGTTCGTTCATCTGGCCGTAGACCAGGGCCACCTGGCTTTCCGACAGGTTGTCGGGCTTGATGACGTTCGATTCGATCATCTCGTGGTAAAGGTCGTTCCCTTCACGGGTCCGTTCACCAACACCGGCGAACACCGAGAAGCCCGAGTGCACTTTCGCGATGTTGTTGATCAGCTCCATGATCAGAACGGTCTTGCCCACACCGGCGCCGCCGAACAGACCGATCTTACCGCCTTTGGCGTAGGGGGCCAGCAGGTCAACGACCTTGATGCCGGTGACCAGGATTTCCGACTCGGTCGACTGTTCGTCGAACGAGGGGGCGGGCTGGTGGATGGCGCGGGTTTCAGTCGCTTCGACCGGGCCTTTTTCGTCGATCGGCTCGCCGACCACGTTCAGGATGCGGCCCAGGGTGGCGTTGCCGACCGGCACCGAGATCGGTGCGCCGGTGTCAACAACCTCGGCCCCGCGGACCAGGCCTTCGGTTGCGTCCATCGCGATGGTACGGACGGTGTTCTCACCCAGGTGCTGGGCAACTTCCAGCACCAGGCGCTTGCCGTTGTTTTCAGTTTCCAGCGCGTTCAGAATTTCAGGCAGCTGATCGTCGAAGTGCACGTCGACGACGGCCCCGATGATCTGTGTGACTTTGCCTTTTGCATTCGCCATGTTTCGTCTCCGGTTTGTCTCTACAGCGCTTCGGCGCCGGAAATGATTTCAATCAGCTCGTTGGTGATCACGGCCTGACGCGAGCGGTTGAACTGGATCGTCAGCTTGTCGATCATCTCGCCCGCGTTGCGCGTCGCGTTGTCCATCGCGGACATCCGTGCACCCTGTTCCGAGGCCCCGTTTTCAAGCAGAGCCGAGAAGATCGCCGTGGCGACCCCCTTGGGCAGCAATTCGGCCAGAATGGCCTCTTCGCTGGGCTCGTAATCGAACACGGCGCCGCTGTCGTCCCCCTCAGTCTCCTCGAACGAGGCGGGGATGATCTGCTGGGCCGTCGGGATCTGGGTCACGACGTTCTGGAACTTCGCGTAGAAGATCGTGGCAACGTCGAACTCGCCCGCGTCGAAACGCGACAGGATGTCCTTTGCGATGTCCTGCGCATTGGCATAGCCGATGCGCTTGACTTCGCTCAGGTCGATGTGACCGACGAACAGATCGCCATAGTCACGCTTGAGCGCGTCGCGGCCTTTCTTGCCGACGGTCAAGATCTTGACCGTCTTGCCCTTGGCGCGCAGTTCGTCCGCCTTGGCGCGGGCCAGGCGGGCGATGTTCGAGTTGAAGCCGCCGCAGAGCCCACGCTCGGCCGTCATCACGACCAGAAGGTGGACATCGTCGCTGCCCGTGCCGCGCAGCAGCTTGGGGGCGCTGTCGCTGCCCCCGACCGATGCTGCCAGCCCCGCCATCACGGCATTGAACCGCTCGGCATAGGGGCGCGACTGTTCCGCAGCTTCCTGGGCGCGGCGCAGTTTCGCGGCCGCGACCATCTGCATGGCCTTGGTGATCTTGCGGGTCGATTTGACCGACTCGATCCTGTTTTTAAGGTCCTTAAGACTTGGCATCGCCGCGTCTCCTTAAGCGAAGGTTGCGGCGTATTCGTCCAGCGCAGCCTTGATCTTGTCGGCAGCCTCGCCCTTGATCTTGGGATCTTCGTCGGTGATCCACTGCAGCAGATCGGCATGCTTGCCGCGCAGATGCGCCAGCAGACCGGCCTCATAACGGCCAACGTCCGAAACGTCGATCTTGTCGAGATAGCCGTTGGTACCGGCGAAGATCACGCAGACGATTTCCGCGTTGGTAAGCGGCGAGTACTGCGGCTGCTTCATCAGCTCGGTCAGACGCGCACCACGGTTCAGCAGCTGCTGGGTTGCGGCATCGAGGTCAGAGCCAAACTGCGCGAACGCGGCCATTTCGCGATACTGGGCCAGTTCCAGTTTCACCGGACCGGCAACCGACTTCATCGCGTTGGTCTGAGCCGACGAACCCACGCGCGAAACCGACAGACCGGTGTTCACGGCAGGGCGGATACCTTGATAGAACAGCTCGGTTTCCAGGAAGATCTGGCCGTCGGTGATCGAGATCACGTTGGTCGGAATAAAGGCCGACACGTCGCCGCCCTGGGTTTCGATGACCGGCAGAGCGGTCAGCGAACCGGCGCCGAAGTCCTCGTTCAGCTTGGCCGAACGCTCCAGCAGGCGCGAGTGCAGGTAGAAAACGTCGCCCGGATAGGCTTCACGCCCCGGCGGACGGCGCAGCAGCAGCGACATCTGACGATAGGCGACGGCTTGTTTCGACAGGTCATCGTAGATGATCAGGGCGTGGCGGCCGTTGTCGCGGAAGTATTCAGCCATCGCAGTTGCGGCATAGGGTGCCAGGAACTGCATCGGCGCCGGGTCGGACGCGGTTGCGGCCACGACGATCGAATATTCGATGGCGCCGGATTCTTCCAGTTTCTTCACCAGCTGGGCCACGGTCGAACGCTTCTGGCCGATGGCCACGTAGACGCAGTACAGCTTTTTCGATTCATCGTCGCCGGCGGCGTCGTTGTAGACCTTCTGGTTCAGGATGGTGTCCAGAGCCACGGCGGTCTTGCCGGTCTGACGGTCACCGATGATCAGCTCGCGCTGGCCGCGGCCGATCGGGATCATAGCGTCAACCGACTTCAGGCCGGTCGCCATCGGCTCGTGCACCGATTTACGCGGGATGATGCCCGGCGCCTTGACGTCGGCGACGCCGCGCTGCTTGGCATTGATCGGGCCCTTGCCGTCCAGCGGGTTGCCCAGGCCGTCAACGACGCGGCCCAGCAGTTCGTCACCAACCGGAACGTCCACGATCGACTTGGTGCGCTTGACGGTGTCACCTTCCTTGATGTCACGGTCCGAACCGAAGATCACGACACCGACGTTGTCGGCCTCGAGGTTCAGCGCCATGCCCATGATGCCGCCGGGGAACTCGACCATCTCGCCTGCTTGCACGTTGTCCAGGCCGTACACACGGGCGATACCGTCACCGACGCTCAGCACACGGCCGATTTCGGCCACTTCGGCTTCTTGACCAAAATTCTTGATCTGGTCCTTCAGGATCGCAGAAATCTCTGCAGCTTGGATACCCATTTATCCGACCTCTTTCATTGCATTCTGTAGGGAGTTGAGCTTGGAGCGGATCGAGCTGTCGATCATCTGCGAGCCCACTTTGACGACAAGACCACCGATGAGGCTTTCATCGACGGTCGCATGGATGGTCACGTCCTTGCCCACGCGCTCGGACAGTGTCTTGGACAGCTTTTCAAGCTGGGTCTTGGTCAGCGATTTGGCCGACACGACTTCGGCAGTGATTTCCCCGCGCTCCTCGGCCAGCATCTCGCGCAGGACCTTGATCAACTGCGGCAGCACGAACAGCCGGCGTTTCTGCGCCATCAGCGCCAGCGTGTTGCGCAGGATCGGGTTCAGCCCCATCTTTTCGGCAACGGCAGTGATCGCCTTCTGCTGGTCGGCGCGCGAAATCAAAGGTGAAGAAATCACGTCGCGCAACTCGGCGCTTTCGCTCAGGGCCTCCGACAGGTCGTTGATGCCGGATTCCAGGCCCGCAAGGTCATTGTTCTCTTTTGCGATCTCGAAGATCGCCGTGGCATAGCGCTTGGCGATGCCCGTGGAAATCGAAGCTGGTTCGGACACGTCCACCCTTCCGATATTTTAGGCCCCGGATTTTCACGGCAACAGCCAGCCCGGGGGCGTGAAGAAACCCCGTCCTTGAAGGGCGGGGATCAAAATCACCGGGGATGTAGCAGAGCCAATCCAACCTAGCAATATGTTATGCCGGATGGCAGTTTATCCACAAAACCTTTGATTTCATGCACTTACGTCAAGTGCGACCCTTTGAACCCATCTAGCGCGGTGAAAAATGTTACCAGGTTGCGGGTTTTTGCGATTCCTGTGGCCGATTTCCCTCAGCTTTTCGCCTCTGTGCCTGACCTTCCGCGCCTAGGCCATCACGCCGGCTTCAACAGCCCGTCCAGCGCTTTGATCGGGCGTTTTTGCCGATCTTTCGTGACGCTGCCGCTGGGGGGAAACACCTGCTTGCCGGCCTCGACCATCAGCACCCCGCCGGCCATGATCGTCGGAATGCGCTGGCCGGCTTTCTCGATCAGACTGCCCGAGCGCAGCCAGAAGCGCCGAAACGACGGCGGCATGTAGAGGGCCGAGCAGTGTTTTTCGGGCAGGAAATGGTGAGCCCGCAGCTGTTTGTCCAACTGGGTCGCCGAGTACGGGTGGCCATACCCGAACGGCGTGCGATCGGTCCGTGACCACAGCCCGGCCCGGTTGGGCACTACGAATATGGCGCGTCCGCCGGGGCCCAGCACGCGCCAGCATTCCTCCAGCAACTGGCTGGGCCGTTCCGAGGTTTCCAGCCCGTGCATCACCACCAGCTTGTCCACATGTCCGGTCTCAATGGGCCACGCGGTTTCTTCGGTCAGCACCGACACATTGGGCATTCCCGCGGGCCAGGGCATCACCCCCTGCGGGCCGGGCATCAAGCCCACCACACGCCTCGCATCCGCCAGATACGGACGCAACAGCGGAACGGCAAAGCCGAACCCCGCAACCGTCTGTCCTTTGGCCTCGGGCCAAAACTCGACCAACCGCCCACGAATAGCGGCCTGCGCGGCCCGCCCCAACGTGCTGCGATAGTAGAAGTTTCTCAGATCCTGCACATCGAGATGCATTGCGGACACCCGGTCAATCGGCTTAGCTGGCCGCAGTCTAGCAACGAAAGGGCAAAAGGCCATGCCTCTTGAAATCGTCACCGTTCCGTGCCTCAGCGACAACTACGCCTTTCTGGCCCATGACGCGACCACCGGCGAAACGGCCCTGATCGACGCCCCCGATGCCGGCCCGATCTTGTCCGAACTCGACGCACGCGGCTGGCGCCTGACCCATGTGCTGCTGACCCATCACCACTGGGACCACGTCGATGGCTTGGCCGACATACTGGACCGGCACCCAGCCCAGGTCGTCGGCGCCGCGGCCGACGCGCATCGTCTTCCCAGCCTGGATATGCAGGTGGCCGAGGGCGACCTGTTCGAAATCGGCGGCGAACCTGTCGAGGTCTTTGACGTTTCGGGACACACGGTGGGCCATGTTGCCTATTGCATGCCGCAAAGCCATGCGGTGTTCACCGCCGACAGCCTGATGGCGCTGGGCTGCGGCCGCCTGTTCGAGGGCAACGCCGAGCAGATGTGGTCCTCGTTGTCCAAACTGGCCGCCCTGCCCGACGATACGCTGGTCTGTTCCGGGCACGAATATACCCAGTCCAACGCGCGGTTTGCCTTGACCGTCGATCCGGAAAACCCCGCCCTGCAACGACGCGCTGCCGAAATCGACGCGGCGCGGGCGGCAGGCCGACCGACCGTTCCGTCATCATTGGGCCTGGAAAAGGCAACGAACCCGTTTCTGCGCGCCAGGGATCCCGCGATTCAGGCGCATCTGGGCATGGTCGGCGCAGACCCCGTCCAGGTTTTTGCCGAGATCAGGGCTAGAAAAGACCGTTTTTGATGCCTAAATGCCCTTCATCACGGACACGGTCGCAGTAAATGTGACTGTCAAGTGAAAGAAAACCCTTGAAGCGTCGGCCTGATCAACCAAACTCTAATAGTATGAGGTCATGGTTGGGATGGGGATCCGACCCATTCTCGAACCCCCTGTCCGGCCCAATACTAGAGGAGCACCCGCGTGCCTTCATTCTCGAGCACACTTGAACAAGCCATCCATGCAGCCCTGGCGGCGGCGAACGAACGGCGTCACGAATTCGCAACGCTGGAACATCTTCTGCTGGCGTTGCTTGAGGAGCCTGACGCGGTGCGCGTCATGAAGGCGTGCAGCGTGGATCTGGAAGAATTGCGCCGGTCTTTGGTCGAATTCATCGACGAAGACCTGTCGAACCTCGTCACCGACATCGACGGGTCCGAGGCGGTGCCGACCGCGGCATTCCAGCGCGTGATCCAGCGAGCGGCGATTCATGTCCAAAGTTCGGGTCGGACCGAGGTGACCGGTGCGAACGTGCTGGTGGCCATTTTCGCCGAGCGTGAAAGCAACGCCGCCTATTTCCTGCAAGAGCAGGACATGACCCGCTATGACGCGGTGAATTTCATCGCGCATGGTGTGGCCAAGGACCCGGCCTATGGCGAAAATCGCCCGGTCACCGGGGCTGATCAGGGCGAAGAGGAAACCCAGTCCTCTGCCGGCGAAGCCGACCAGAAGGAAAGCGCGCTGGGCAAGTATTGCGTGGACTTGAACGCCAAGGCCCGCGCAGGCGATGTCGATCCGCTGATCGGTCGCGCCGACGAGGTCGAGCGCTGCATTCAGGTTCTGTGCCGCCGACGCAAGAACAACCCGCTGCTGGTGGGTGATCCGGGTGTGGGCAAGACGGCGATTGCGGAAGGACTGGCCTACAAGATCGTTCAGGGCGACGCGCCCGAGGTGCTGTCGAACACGACCATCTATTCGCTGGACATGGGCGCGCTGCTGGCCGGCACGCGCTATCGCGGCGATTTCGAAGAGCGGCTCAAGGCCGTGGTGACCGAGCTTGAGGACCACCCCGACGCCGTGCTGTTCATCGACGAGATTCACACCGTGATCGGTGCGGGTGCTACGTCGGGCGGGGCCATGGATGCCTCGAACCTGCTGAAACCCGCGTTGCAGGGCGGCAAGCTGCGCACCATGGGATCGACCACCTACAAGGAGTTCCGACAGCACTTTGAGAAGGACCGCGCGCTGTCGCGCCGGTTCCAGAAGATCGACGTGAACGAACCCTCGGTCGAGGACAGCGTGAAGATCCTGCGCGGCCTCAAACCCTATTTCGAAAAGCATCACGACATTAAATACACCGCCGACGCGATCAAGACCGCGGTCGAGCTGTCCGCGCGTTACATCAACGACCGCAAGCTGCCCGACAAGGCGATCGACGTGATCGACGAGGCCGGTGCCGCTCAGCATCTGGTGGCCGAAAGCAAACGGCGCAAGACCATCGGCGTCAAGGAGATCGAGGCCGTGGTGGCCAAGATCGCACGCATCCCGCCCAAGAACGTCACAAAGGACGATGCCGAGGTTCTGAAGGACCTTGAGAACTCGTTGAAACGGGTGGTGTTCGGGCAGGATCAGGCAATCGAAGCTCTGTCCAGCGCGATCAAGCTGGCGCGGGCCGGTCTGCGCGAACCGGAAAAACCCATCGGCAACTACCTGTTCGCTGGTCCGACCGGTGTCGGCAAAACCGAGGTCGCCAAGCAGCTGGCCGACCAACTGGGCGTGGAACTGCTGCGTTTCGACATGTCGGAATACATGGAGAAACACGCGGTCAGCCGTCTGATCGGTGCGCCTCCGGGCTATGTCGGGTTTGATCAGGGCGGCCTACTGACTGACGGCGTTGACCAGCACCCGCATTGCGTGCTGTTGCTGGACGAGATCGAGAAGGCGCACCCGGACGTGTTCAACATTCTGCTTCAGGTGATGGACCACGGCGAGCTGACCGATCACAACGGCCGGACGGTGAATTTCCGCAACGTGGTTCTGATCATGACCTCGAACGCGGGCGCGCAGGAACAGGCCAAGGCCGCAATCGGTTTTGGCCGCGACCGGCGCGAGGGCGAGGATACGGCCGCCATCGAACGGACATTCACGCCCGAATTCCGCAACCGTCTGGACGCGGTGATCTCGTTCGCCCCGCTGCCGAAAGAGGTCATCCTGCAGGTGGTCGAGAAATTCGTTCTGCAGCTCGAGGCGCAGTTGCTGGATCGTGGCGTGACCATCGACCTGACCCCGAAGGCTGCCGAATGGCTGGCTGACAAGGGCTATGACGACAAGATGGGCGCCCGCCCATTGGGTCGCGTGATCCAGGAGCACATCAAGAAGCCCCTGGCCGAAGAGCTGTTGTTTGGCAAGCTGGCAAAGGGCGGCGTGGTTCGCGTGTCGGTCAAGAAGGGCGAGTTGGATCTGGAGATTCTCGGCCCTGAAAACCCGCGGATTTCCGGCAACAAACCGCCACTGTTGACAGCGGACTGACCCCGATGGGACATCAGACATGGGACCCGGCAGCGCTGCTGCCGGGTTTTTCATTCGCTGCTCCCGTTTGGCGGGCCCAGCGACGGATCGGCACCTGCCAACCGTATGATCCGAAACAGCCATCCAATTCGGAAAACGGTATGACCCGCCAAATTGCAATTATCTGGACAGTCGGCCTCGCGACCACAGCCATAGGCTGCATTGCCACGGCAGGACCCGGCCCAGGCGATGCGCCTGGGACCATCGCGACGTTTTTCTTCGAGATGCAACTGCATTGAGGCGGACAACCGGCTGCCGACGTCCGATCGAAATTCGCCGTGTCAGCGTTCGGTCAGCTTCAGCTCGATCCGGCGGTTTCTTGCGCGGGCTTCGGGCGTGTCGGCGTTATCCACGGGCTGAAACTCACCAAACCCGTTGGCGGCAAGCCTATTGGGCGGGATTCCCAGTTCGTCGACCATGTAGCGCACGACCGACAAAGCCCGCGCCTGACTGAGCTCCCAATTATCGCGATACCGCCCGCCGGGCGTCACCGGAACGTTGTCGGTATGACCGTCCACGCGGATCACCCAGTTCAGTTCCGACGGGATTTCCGCCGCCACGCTGCGCAGGATGTTGGCCACCTTGGCGACTTCGCGCTTGCCGTCTTCCGACAGGACGGCCGACCCCGGCGGGAACAGAACTTCGGAGGAGAACACGAAACGGTCGCCCTCGATGCGCACCCCCTCCTGGTTGCCCAGAACGTCCCGTAGCCGGCCGAAGAACTCGGAACGATAGCGTTGCAGATCCTCTGCCTGCCGCGCAAGCTCTTGGTTCTGGCCGGCAAGTTTCTCGGCCTCGGCCTCAAGGCGGATCCGTTCCGCCTCTTCCAGAAGCCGCCGTTTCCTCTCCTCCGAAGCAGCCCGCGCCAGCGCCGCGTTCAGGTCCTGCCCAAGCGTCTGAATCTGCACCTCGGCGGCAGCGTTGCGTTCCTTGTAGTCATCCAACAGAGCCTGCAGCGACCCCAATTGATTGCGCAAAGCGGCTATCTGCTGGTTCAGCAGAGCCGTCTGGCGCTGCGCCTCGGTCGAAATGGCCTTTTCCTCGGCCAGCGTCTCACGGGCTATCTCCAACAGGGCCACGCGCTCAGCGGCCAGCCGCCGTTGTTGGTCGGCCTCTGTCTCGGCCTTGGTTCGGGCGGCCAGCGCCGCCTCCAACCGGGCCTTGAGTTCCTCGAGGTTCAATTCACCGAATTGCCGCTCCAGCTCGGCCTTGGCGGCCTCGGCCGCCGCCAGCAGAGTCAGGGTTTCTTCGGCCTCCTTCCGCTGCGCCTCGAGCGCCAGCGTCATCGCCGTCAGTTCGGCATCCGCGTCCTGCAGTTTCTCACGCAACGCTTCGGCGGCCGCAGCCTCGGCCAAGCGGGCGGCTTCTTCGTCGGTCAACCGGGACTGCAACTCGGAAATCCGTGCCGCCTGCTCATCGCCGGCCTTTTCCAGATCCGCCACCATCGCCTCAAGCGCCTCGCGCCGCGCCGCCGCCAGCCGCGCGGCCTCGGTCTGGGCGTCGATCTCGTTTCGGCTTTGCGCCAGCGCCAGGTTCAGCGCCTCTTGTTCGGACAGCAACTGTTGACGTTGATCTTCCAACGCGCCGATCCGGGCCTGCGTGCGCTGCTGTTCGGCCAGCAGGGCGGCCACCTGCGCCTCGAACCCGGTGATCCGCGTCTGGGCGGCCTCCAGTTCGGCGGCGCGCTGGTCGCGCTCGGCGGTCAACGAAGACACCAGCGCCTGTGCCTGTGCCAGATCCTGTTCCGTCTGCGACAGGGTTGCATTCAAGGCGCCCAGGCGGGCTTGAAGGCGACTGTTTTCCCGCTCTTCCAGCCCCAGCGCGTCGGCCAGCGCCGCAACCTTGTCCGACAGCAGGGTCAGTTCATCCTCCTGTCCCGAAATCGTTTCGCGCAGAACGAACTGGACCACCATGAAGATGGTCAGCACAAAGGTCAGCACCATCAACAGCCCTGTCATCGCATCGACGAATCCGGGCCAGACCGAGCCCTGAAAACGCTGACCGGTGCGCCGGGACAGGGCCATGATCTAGTCTCCTCCCGGGGCCGGTCGCACCGCCCCGCGCGAGGAGGTCAGCGCCTTGATCAGTACCTCGAAATCCTTGCGCAATTCGTTCATGCTGTCCTGGCGGCCGGCCGAAATCTCTTCGAGAATGCGCAGCAACTGCACGTCCATCGACCGCAGGCGCATGCGGCTTTCGGCATCGATCCCCTCGCCCGCGCCATGTTCGCGCATGTGATCCAACAACGCCTCCTGCCCCAGCGCCACACGTTCCAGCGCGGCGGTTACGTCCTCGCCCTGCGCCTGGCGCTGGTTCATCTCGGCAATGACCTCGACCAGGCTGCTCAACCTAGCCGAGACCTCGGCCCGGTCTTCCTGCTGGGCGACGAACAGATCCTGCAGCGCGTCCATCTGTTCTGACATCGCATCCAGAACCGGCGTCAGAACGGCCAGTTCTGCGCCGCCTTCGTCGCCGGCGGCAAACCCCACCCGGGTGATCGAGGACAACCACTCCTCAAGCTCGCGGTAGAACCGGTTCTGGCCGTGGCCCGCAAACAGCTCGAGCAGCCCGACGATCAACGACCCCGCAAGCCCCAGCAGCGATGATCCAAAGGCCACGCCCATGCCCTGAAGCTGGCTTTCCAGACCGGACATGAGACGGTTGAACACGGCCAGGCCTTCTTCACCTTCCTGCGGGTTCAGGCTGCGGATCGTATCGACGATGGCCGGAACGGTCGTGGCCAGACCGAAAAAGGTGCCCAACAGCCCCAGATAGATCAGAAGGTTGGTGATGTAGCGGGTGAACTCGCGCTCTTCCTCGATCCGCACGGCCACCGAATCCAGAATCGAACGGGCCGAGCTGGCGCTGATCTGGGACCGCGCCCCGCGTGACCGCAGCAGCGACGCCAACGGGGCCAGCAATTGCGGTGTCTGAGCGTCCTCGCGGACGACGCCGCCAACGAAGGCCTCGATCCAGCGAACCGAACCGATCAATTGCGTCACCTGATAGAAACAGGCCAACACCCCGATGAAAAAGACCAGAAGGATGAATCCGTTCAGATAGGGGTTCGCTTCGAAGACCGGCCGCACATAGGGAAGCGCCAGAAACACGCCCAGCCCCGAAAGCCCGATTGCGATCAGCATCATCACGATTTGCCGGATCGGTTGCGAGAAATGTGGTCTCGCGCCGTGCTGTGCCTGCGCCATGCGAGTTGTTCCCGGTTTTTGCCTGCTTTGTCGAGAATCTACAGAATTTCCGCCGGCGACGCCAAGGCTTTATGCGGTCAGGCTGCGCACGCGTCGCGACAAACACTCGAGTTCCGGGTCGTGCAGGCCGATCTCGGCCAGATGTGCGGCGGTGTTGTACAGATATTCGGTGTTGGGGCCGCGCCCGCCGACGGCCACGGCTATGATCTGCGCCTGCTCTTCCAACGGCAGACCGCCGCAATACTGCACATGGTCGGGGTCGATCACATAGGTCACCGCATTCACGGTTCCTCCGGCATCCAACTGTACGTCCAGCATCTTTTCCACGTAGGCCGACGAGATCAACTCCCGCTCGCGCAGTTCGTCCAGCGTGCGCGCCTCGTGGCCCGGCTCGACCGCCAGCGCCAGGCCCTTGCAGTGCGCACTGGGATGTTCATCCAGCGCCAGGACCAGCCCGGGGTTTTCTTCGGTTCCCCGGTGGTGGATCGACCGCATGCAGAACGACCGGGCATAGCCATGCAGCGTCGCGTGTTCGCGCCGGGCTACCGGAAAGCCCGGATTCCACAAAAGCGACCCGTATCCGAATACCCACATCGTCATAGTTCTGGCCCTTGCCCGTTTGGGCCTATAAACATCAATTCCGAGGCAGGAAAAAGGGCCATTTCCCATGCGCCGACTGATACGAGTTCTGATTTTTCTTGCGGTCGTCTGGAGCGCGTATTGGGCCATCGCCGGGTACGGGTTGCGCAGCGCGATCACCGGATGGTTCGACCATCAGCAGGCCAGGGGCTGGCTGGCGGATTTCGCGCAGGTCCATACCTCGGGCTATCCACTGCATCACCGCACCCGGTTGGACAGCCCGGCGCTGGCGGATCCGGAGACAGGCACGGCCTGGAGCGCCGACTGGATCGAGTTTCAAAGCCCCGCCATCTGGCCCGGGCGGCAAGTGTTGCGGTTTGCCGACACGCCGCAGAGGCTGTCGTATTTCGACCAGACGGCGACCATTCAGGCCCGGGACCTACAGGCCGAACTTCACCTGCGACCCGGCGTGGCGCTGGAGTTGGAACGGATGGCCCTGTCAGCGGGTCCGTGGTCGGTCATGCGCGATGGAACCGAGTCCGCGGCCGCCGGATCGCTGCATCTGATGATGGAACAGGTCGAGACACCTGAGAGCTATGCCGTCAAGATCAACTCGGATGCGTTCTCGCCCGGGGACGATCTGCGCGCACTCATGCGCTCGGCCACGTCCCTGCCGCAGGCGTTCGAGACGCTGAAGCTGGACATGAACGTAACCTTCGACAAAACCTGGGACCGTTCCGCGCTCGAGCAACGCCGTCCGCAACCCCGCCTGATCGACCTGCACCTTGCCGAGGTGCAATGGGGCGAACTGCGGCTGCTGGCAACCGGCGCGTTAGAGGTTGATGAACAGGGTATCCCAGTCGGCGAAATGGCGATCAAGGCCGAGAACTGGCGCGACATGATCGCCATGGCCAATGCTGCGGGTGCCCTGCCCGATCAAGCCGTTGATCCGGTCACGCGGGCACTGAACCTGCTGGCCGGATTGGGGGGTAATCCAAATGCGCTGGATCTGCAGCTGAATTTCCGCGACGGGTTCGTGGCGCTCGGCCCGTTGCCGTTGGGGCCTGCTCCGCGCCTGATCCTGCGTTAGCGGCAGTAGGGGCCGCGGCGGTAACGGGCGGTATCCAGATGGAAATGATCCCGGTGATAACGGTCGGAATTCGGCCCCAGAACCGTTCCGAACGGCCCGCACGCTCCACGCCAGATCTTGGTCAGCTGCTTCTTCGAGGGGTTCTTGCGCCACCCGTCCAGAACAGTCACCACCTCGCCATCGGCCATTTTGAACCCCGAGATATCAATGGCCCGACCCTTGCCATGTTCCGAGATCCTGGCGCCTTTCCGGTTGTTCCGGGTGCGGCAAGCGTAGTGTGCGGCAACCTGCAGTTCGACCACTGGACCGCGCCGTTTGAACGTCGGTTTGACGGTCTTGTCGACCCATTTGTTCAACGCGATGGCCGTGCCGCAATCCATCTTCGACGGCCGGCTGAGCGCCACGCCCGACACGGACGTGATTTGGACCGCATCCTTGATCCCGCAGGCCTGGATCTTGCCGGGTACGGTGCCGACCGGCTTGCCCTGTATGGCAATGTCGCCGCACACCGATCCCTTTTGCAGTTTGCGTTTCCTGAAAAGGATTTCCTGTTCCAGCGTTTCGGGTCGCAGATAAGGTTTCAAGGACGAATCCGGCGCGAGGAACGGCAGTGCAGCCGGGCGCGCGGCAACAGCCAGAAACTGAGCGGAAACGGGCCGCAACACGGGTCGCGTCCTTTCTGAAACGGTGATCGGCGTTGCGGTCCCTGCCGGGACATAGGCCGCCGTGACCAGGTTCGTGTCGGGCACAGGCCGTGCAATCGGAACCAAGGAAGAATCGGGCGCCGCGGCGCTGGCAGCCTGGGTCAGAACCGCCGCCACCATCGACAAGATCGTTCCCCGAGCCGCCCTCATGACTTGGCCTTTACCCGTCCGAAATCGGGGGCGTCGGTGTCCTGACCCGCGTCGATGATGCCGCGCCGGATCGCCCTGGTGCGGGTGAAATAGTCGAACAGCTGCTGACCATCGCCCGTGCGAATCGCGCGCTGGAGGGCAAACAGCTCTTCGGTAAAGCGACCGAGGATTTCCAACGTCGCGTCCTTGTTGGTCAGGAACACGTCGCGCCACATGGTCGGGTCCGAAGCCGCGATCCGGGTGAAATCACGGAAACCGGCGGCAGAGTACTTGATGACCTCGGAGTCGGTGACACGCCGCAGGTCGTCGGCCACACCCACCATCGTATAGGCGATCAGGTGCGGCGCGTGGCTGGTGACGGCCAGAACCAGATCGTGGTGATCGGCATCCATCTCGTCGACATTGGATCCCATCCCTTCCCACAAGGCGCGCAGGCGTGCGATGGCCTCGGCGTCAGACCCTTCGACCGGAACCAGCAGGCACCAGCGGTTGTCGAACAGCTCGGCAAAGCCGGATTCGGGGCCGGAATGCTCGGTCCCGGCCAGCGGGTGGGCAGGCACGAAGTGCACGCCTTCAGGAATATGCGGGCCGACCTCCTGAATGACGTGCCGCTTGACCGAACCGACATCCGACACGGTCGCGCCGGGCTTTAGCACCGGCGCGATGTCCTTGGCGACGGCGCCCATCGCCCCGACCGGAACACACAGGACAACCAGATCGGCGCCCTCGACCGCCTCTTGCGCGGTGTCGCAGACCCGGTCGCAAAGCCCGATGCGCCGCGCAGTGTCGCGGGTGGCCTCGGACCGGGCATAGCCTGTCACCTCGCCCGCCAGCCCAGCGCGCTTGATCGCCCAGTACATCGAAGAGGCGATCAGGCCCAACCCGATCAGCGCCACGCGATCATAGATCTGGCTCATGCGGCGCCCCCTTTGAACGCGGTGATGGCCGCAACCACGCGGCGACAGGCCTTTTCGTCGCCCACGGTGATCCGCAGTGCGTTGGGCAACTTGTAGCCCGCAACCCGGCGCACGATCAAACCTTTCGATTGCAGATAGGCGTCGCAGGCCTCAGCCTCGGCCTGATCCACGAACCGCGCGAGGATGAAATTGGTGCAGGACGGATCGGACGGAACGCCGATCTTGGCCAGTTCGGCCGACAGCCATTCGCGCAAGCGCGCGTTCTCTGCCCGACAGAACTCGACATATTCCACATCGGCCACGGCGGCCTCCGCTGCTGCGATGGCCGTCAGCGACAGGTTGAAGGGCTGGCGCACGCGGTTCAGCACGTCGATGATTTCGCGTTGCGCATAGCCCCAGCCGACCCGCATGCCGCCCAGCCCGTAAATCTTCGAGAAGGTGCGGGTCATGATTACGTTCTCGAACCGGTCCACCAGACCGGCGCCGCCGTCAAAGCCCGGTACGAATTCCGCATAGGCGCCATCCAGGACCATCAGGCAGGTCTGCGGCAGGCCCTCGGCCAGGCGCGTCAGTTCGGCGTCCGAGATCATGGTAGAGGTCGGATTGCCCGGGTTGGTCACGAAAACGATCCGGGTGCAGTCGGTCACCGCGGCGAGGATCGCATCGACATCGACCTTGCGGTCGCGCTCGGGCACCTCGACCGGGGTCGCGCCGGCCATACGGGCGATGATCGGGTACATCGAGAATCCATGCTCGGTATGGATCACCTCGTCCCCCGGCCCGGCATAGGCCTGGGCCACGAATTGCAGCACTTCGTCACTGCCCACGCCGCAAATGATCCGGTCGGGGTCCAGACCGTGCCGCTCGCCGATCGCGGCGCGCAGGTTGTAGTGATCGGTCACCGGATAACGATGCAGCATCGTGGCGCTGTCGCGCACGGCTTCGATCGCCTTAGGGCTGGGGCCAAAGGGGTTTTCGTTGGAACTCAGCTTGATGACGTTTTCCACGCCCTCGACATGCGACTGGCCGCCCTGATACAGCGCGATGTCCATGATGCCGGGTTGCGGGGTGATCTTGTTCATGAGGGGCTCCGTTGGTTGCGCCCCTCATACAGGTCTCAAGGCCTTGGGAAAAGCGGCAATTCCGTCACGCCGCCTTGAAGCGGGCGGTTGCCGGATCGGCGGCGTAGAACGGGGCGTATTCCTGCGTGCGGCGCGACAGGTCATTGACGCTGTCGATGATGAACTGAACCGTGTCCTCGGGCATCATGTACGAGAAGTTCAGCCGCACCCAACCCGGTTTCTTCATCTCTTCCCCGGCCGACAACGCCGCATGCAGCGCCTCCGAGGCCGCCTTGTCGATACCCAGCAGCCGATGCGCATAGGGGCCGGCGCAGGCACACCCGCCGCGCGCCTGAACCCCATAGATGTCGCTGAGCATCCGGGTGAAGAGCTGTTGGTGCACCGGTTGCCCTGTGTTGTCGCGCACTAGGAAGGAAAAGATCGGCAGGCGGTGCGGGTGATCCACACCCAACAGTGTCAGGTTCGGGTTGTCACGCCATCCCTCCAGCGCCATTCGGTTGTACAGCGCCTCGCGCCGGGCGATCTCGTCGGTGCCCACGGCATCCTTAACGATGAAGGCCAGGGCTGCGCGGATGTCGCCGATCACGTTCGGGGTTCCCGCCTCTTCGCGGGTGGCCAGATCGGAGCTGTAGTCGTGGCGCCAGGGCGAAACGAAGCTGACCGTGCCCCCGCCCGGCCAGCTGGGACAGGTGCGGCGCACGGCGCTCTGGGTCACGATCAGAACACCCGAAGCCCCCGGCCCTCCCGGAAACTTGTGCGGAGAAACGACGATGGCATCCTTGCGCGCATCGTCCGGCCCCATATCCATCGGCAGATAGGGCCCACCCCCGGCGTAATCCCAGACCGCGCGCGCCCCGTGCCGTTTCAGCAGCCGCGTCACCGGATCGGGGTCGGTGATCACGCCCGTAACGTTCGACGCCGCCGAAAATGACCCGATCACCAGATCCGAATCCGAATGCTCGATCAGCGTCTGTTCCAGCACCGCCATGTCCGGCCCGCCCTCGGGGCCTTCGGGGATCTCGATGACCTGCGCCTTGCTCTCGCGCCAGGGCAGGATGTTCGAATGGTGCTCGTACGGGCCGATCAAGACAACCGGCCGGTCAGCCTCTTGCACTCCCATCAAACTGACCAGCCGGTTGAGCCCCGCAGTGGCACCGGACCCGGTGAAGATCACCGCGTCATCTCCCCTCGCGCCAACGATGCGGGCTATTTCCGCGCGCGCCTCGCGGCGCAGTCGCGTCATGTAGGAACCGCAATAGGAGGCCTCAGTGTGGCTGTTCGCATAGAACGGCAACACCTGCTGGGCCACAAAATCCTCGACCTGCCGTAATGCGCGGCCCGAGGCAACGTAATCCGCGTACACAAGCGGCACGTCCCCATGCAGACCCGGGATCAGAACGTTCTCTCCGATCAGCCCGTCGCGCAGGGTCGACTTGCGAGTGGCGGCTTGGATTTCTGCACGAAAATGGGACAGGGTCATGTCATCGGCTCCATATTGCGCCCCTGAATATGATCGGGTTTTCGCGAGAGAATTTCACCTTTATTTGCTTGATTTACCGAGATCATGGGTCATATGGTCCATCATGATCGAAAAAATAGATCAAATTGACACACGCCTTCTTCGCGAACTGCAAAAGGACGCGACTCTGTCCCAACGGGAACTGGCCGAGCGTGTCGGCCTGTCTCAAAACGCGTGCTGGCGACGCCTCAAGGCGCTGAACGACGCGGGTGTGCTCACGGGGTCGACAGCCCGGATCGCGCGCGAAAAACTGGGGTTGAACCTGGTGGTGTTCGTGATGCTGCGCACGCGTCACCACTCGGCTGAGTGGCTGAAGGCCTTTCGCAGCCATGTCCTCACCATTCCCGAGGTTGTGGATTTCCACCGGATCGGCGGCGACTATGACTATCAGCTCAAGGTCGTCACGCAGGATATGGCGAGTTATGACAAGGTTTATCAGCGCCTGATCGAGAAGGTCGAGTTGGACAGCGTGACCTCGTATTTCGCGATGGAGGCCATTGCCGAAGGACGACCGCTGCCTCTGTAAACTCTGCGTGGCCGAGGCCGGGCCGATATACGGCCCCGCCGGCCCGCGCGGGGTGTCAGTGATCCGACGCCCGGCCGTACTTGATTGTGCCGTGATTGGCCGGGACGGCCCGCTCCTTCAGCCAATCCATACCCCCCAGCAGAAGGCCCGAAGCGACCAGAACCGCATGAATCGCAGAAAACCACCGTATCTGCTTGGCATCAACAGGCGCATCCTTTTCCTTGCTGATCTCCATCAACAGCTTCAGAAGATGGATCGCCGAAATTTCCACGATCGAGCCCAGAAGTTTGATCTTCAAGCTCGGAAAAATCGATCTTGTCCAACCAGGCCAGCCAGTCGTCGACGCTGTCCAGATCGAATTTCGACACGAAATTCTCTTAGCCCGACATCAGCACAATGACCATCAGGTTGCCGACCAGACACAGGTCGATCAACGTCAGAGCCGTCAGGATCGCGGTTTCAGCGCTCATCTCCATGGCCTGCGGCAGATAGTGGGCAAGCTCGCGCAGGAACACGACCATCAAAAGACCGATGGTTAGGCCGAGGCCCAGATAGACCTGCGCCATGAGCCAACGCAGCGCACAGATGGTTCGTTCGAGGATATGCTCGATTCTGAGTTTGGCGGGCACGGGACTCCCTTTCCTTGACAGGAAGCGCGCACGGACATGACAACGAAAAGGGCCGCACGCCTTGCAGCGTACGGCCCCAAATTCGCGAATGCCGCCGTCTTAGTTCTTGGCGTAGAATTCGACGACCAGGTTGGGTTCCATCATGACCGGGTACGGCACGTCGCCCAGCGACGGGGTGCGCACGAAGGTCGCGGTCATCTTCGAGTGGTCGACATCCAGGTAATCCGGCACGTCACGCTCGGCCAGGGCAACCGCTTCCAGAACGACGGCCAGCTGCTTGGACTTGTCGCGGACCTCGATCACGTCGCCTTCCTTGACGCGGTAGCTGGGGATGTTCACCCGCTTGCCGTTCACCTTGACGTGGCCGTGGTTCACGAATTGACGTGCGGCGAACACGGTCGGCACGAACTTGGCGCGATAGACCACGGCGTCCAGACGGCGCTCGAGCAGGCCGATCAGGTTTTCACCGGTATCGCCCTTCACACGCTCGGCTTCGGCGTAGATGCGGCGGAACTGCTTTTCGGTCAGGTCGCCGTAGTAGCCTTTCAGCTTCTGCTTGGCGCGCAGCTGCAGGCCAAAGTCCGACAGCTTGCCCTTGCGGCGCTGGCCGTGCTGGCCGGGGCCGTATTCGCGGCGGTTGACCGGGGATTTCGGACGACCCCAGATGTTTTCGCCCATCCGGCGGTCGATTTTGTACTTGGCAGACGTGCGTTTGGTCACGGCTGATCTCCTTCGTCAGATCGAGGCCCAGCGGGCCACTATGAAGGGCGTTGTCCTCTTGAGGTCTCCCCCATGACAGGCATCCCCTTGCGGGGGCCACCAACACCAATGGAGCCGCGCTTATATCTGCCGAACCCGCAGAGTCAACACGCATGCGTAACAATTCCGCCAAAAGGGTGAACGGCCGGTCTCGGCGGACCAAGGAAATCCGCGCCGAAGACTGCAACCTATGTCGCGCAAACCCGCCCCCGGCCCTTTGCCGCCTTCGGCGGGAAAGCAAGCACGTTCGCTTGGGTCGCGCCGTGCGCGTCGGTCCGGGTGACCGCGTTCACCGCGCTGACCCAGAATTCCTGACCACGGGCGGGGCATCCGTTTTCGAAGAACAACACCGGCTCTTTGGCGCCATCGACAAGCGCCAATTCCGCCTCGAAACTCTGAGCGCCATTTGTCAGCACAACCTTGGCAATCGGCGCGTACGGTTCAAACCCGGACAGCTGCGAAGCCGACCGTGACTGCGCCGCCCTGCTTGCTGATGCCACCGCTTGCGCGGACATCACGTGCCCGACATCGCGCAGATAGGTGACCCGGCCCATCAAAGACCAGGCGGACCCGACGGTCAAATCGGCCAAGGGCGCCGCTTCCAAACCGTCGATTTCCGTCTGCGACCAAAAAACCGCTGCGCGATTGTCATACTTGGCGTTCATCTGCCTGCCCAAACCTTTTAACGTATCACCCCTTACGCGGGCACACCTATCAAGGAAGAATCGGGCGGAAAAGAGACGGAAATGCAGCTATCACGAAAATGTTGCACCTCTGTCAAATCAAGATGATAATTCCCGCTGCGAAAAACGGATTTTCAGCCCGGGGCGTGCTGCTGCTTGCCCGATGTCTCAACATGGGACTGTCGCGTAGTCATAAATTCCACCGACACGGCGACGCACCCCTCGGACAGCAGAAAGAAAGACCCATGGTCACCAAGGCCGAGCTTGAAAAGCAGGTCGCAGATTTGAAACACCAGCTCGAAGAACGCTCGAAACAACAGCCCCTAGGCCTCGTCAGAGTCCGACGCGAAGGCCGCGAAAAGCGACCTCTCCGAGAAGCTGCCGGAAACGTTGGACGAATGGTCCAGCGAGCTTGATGACGTCCTGACCGAACTGGATTCGCTGCCCCACAAGAAGGCGATCCTGTTCGCCCTCGGGGTGTGTGCCCTGCGCTACATGATAGGCCGCGCGCCAGGAGGGTGACAGATGAGCCGCATTTCACGAAACGCGTCCATCATTCTGCGAACCGAACGCCTGATTGCCCAGCGCAACCTGACGGTTCTGGCGAAAAGTACGGGCTTTTTCGCAGCCGCGGGGCTGGCGGCGGCGCTGGCCGTCGTGATGGTGAACATAGCGGGCTATTTTGCCCTGACGACCACCATGTCGAAACCGGTGGCCGCTCTGGTCGCTGGGGTGGTCAATCTTGGTGTGGCGTTGGTTTTTCTGGTCGTTGCCAATTCGATCAGCGCCGAAACCGACACCGCGCCGGTGGCCAAGCTGCGCAACATGGCGATCGGGGATATCGAGGCCGAATTGCAGGACACGCTGGCCGAAGCCCGCGACACGGTGCAGGGCCTCAAGGCCGTTTCGCGCGACCTGCTTGGCACCATGACCCCGGGGCTGGCCGGACTGCTTGCAATGCGATTATCCGGCACCTCAAGAAGCGCTAGGACTGAGACTTGGTCGCCGCCCCCGCGCGCGCCCCGAACCTCAGACCGTGGCGCCCTTGATCCGGATGGCGCTGCCCACGTTGCCTGCCAGCAAACCGACCAGAACTCCGATCGACAACTCCAGCGTTTCGACATTGCTGAACTGCCAATGGGCAAAGGCCAGGGTTTCCAGCAAACCCACGGCCGCACCCAAAATCGCACCCAGCCACAACTTGCGCGTCATCATGCCCAGTGCAAGGCCCAGAATGCCGGGCAGGCTCAAGATGTTGCCGCCGATCGTCCCCAAAATCTCAAGCATGTCGTGCCACTCCTGGTCGGATGTGCTGTTCAGGAATGACCGGATCTCGGCCGCGCCGGTACTTTGCGCCACCTCGGTGCCGGTCACCGGCTCCAGCGATGCGACCACTTTCTGATACTCTTACAGATAACCCGGCGGCAGGCTGTGCGCGATGCCCTGGTGGCAGTCGATGCAGGTCATGTTCTCGTCGATCGCACGCTGGTGCTCGTTGGCGCCGCGCGTTTCCTGAATGGTGAAGTCCATGTATTCGAAATTGTGACAGTTGCGGCATTCGCGGCTGTCCGAGGCCTTCATCTTTTTCCACACGGCCGAGGCCATCTGCAGGCGGTGATTCTCGTATTTCTCGGGCGTGCTGATGGTGCCGACCAGCTCGTGATAGACGTCTTTCACTGCCATGATCTTGGCTTCGATCTTAAAGCTCCATTCCTTGGGCACGTGGCAATTGGAACAGATGACCCGTACGCCGGAGTGGTTGTTGTAGTGGATCGTTTCCCGGTATTGCCAAGGTTGGTTTCCATCGTGTGGCACGAGACGCAGAATTCTTCGGTATTCGTCATCTCAAGCGTCCAGTGGAAACCACCCCAGAACAGGATGCCGGCCAGAAAGCCCGCCAAGACCAGAAAGCCTGCGCTGAACGCAGTGGCCGCTGTCCAGATCCACGCCCAGATGCGGCCAATCAAGCCGCGCTTTTCAGGTGAGTCTGCCATTTCGGGTGCTCCTTTCAGTCCGAAGCTGGATCAGTTTCCGGCCGAGGGCTGGAACAGGTTGTCGACCAGGGCTGGCACATCCGCCTGCGGGACGTGGCACTGGTTGCAGAATTACCGAGTGCCCGCGATCTGATCGAGCTCGTTGCCTTCGCGATCCAGATAGTGAATCATCGACAGGGTCGGCGCGTTGCGCTCACCGGCCTTGGTCCAGTCGTGGCAAGACAGGCATTGATTGGTGCGGATGTCGATCTGGTACTGGTCGATCTTGTGCGGGATCAACGGCGGCTGCTGGCGATAGTTGCGCTGCATGCGGCCCTCGACGTTGCGGTGGACCTCGTCAAGGATGACGGGCTCCTTCACATCCGCACCGCGCGAGGTCGACACCTGGGCGGATTGCGCAAAGGCAAGCCCACCCACAAGAAGCACTGGGATCAGGGCCATTGCTCCTGTCGCTATCGATTTTCTCATCTTGGCACTCCCTTATGCAGGTCTGGCGGCACGCGCCTGAGGCGCGGCGGCCGGATCGGGTGGCGCGACGTCGGCGTCATTGAACCGGTGGGTAAGTTTGAAGACATCGACCGAACACACATCGATGCAGCGGCCGCATGTTGTGCAATCGGGCGACAGGATCAGCGGGCTGGATTCCGGCTTGCCCTTCAGTGCGGGCGAGATCACCTGGTTTTCCGGGCAGACCGCATAGCAATCCATGCAGTCATCGCAGGCGGCGCGGTTGGTGGCGCTGACCCGCAGCAGGCTTTTGGCGCCGATCAGGCCGTAGAAGGCGCCGACCTGGCAGATGTGGCCGCACCAGCCATGCCGGGCCACGAACAGGTCAAAGACACAGATCGCCACGACCATCGCCCAGACAAAACCCATGCCAAAGACCAGCCTGCGGTGCAGCATGGTGATGGGGTTGACCAATTCCCATGCGATCACGCCGGTCAGGGCCGACACGATCAGAACCGTCACCAGTATCCACAACCGGGTGCTGCGTTTGGGCTGCCAACCCTTGGGCAGGTCCAGCTGACGGTGCAGCCAATGCGCGGCATCCGTAACCGGTTTTGATCGGGCGCACCCCCGAACAATAGACCCGCCCGCCAATCAGCGCACAGGCCACCAGAACGATCAGCCCGCGGATCAGCGCCAGTGGCCAGCCACCAGCTCCTGCAGCAGGATGAACGGATCGGTCAGCGGCAGCAGGTCCAGCGTCAGCGATCCGGCCAGCGTGCCCTTGACGATCCAGATGCCGAACCACGGCCCCAGCAGGAACAGCGCCAGAAAGAAAACCTAACTGAAGCGCCGCAGCAGCAGGAACCGATGCGCGCCGACCCATCCTTTGACCTCGCGGGCCTCGTGCCCGACGGGCATATGCGCGCGCGCTGTCATTGGCCTGCCCCTGGAAGGTTGTAACCCGGTTCGTACCCGCCCGGTGCGGCAAGGTTGTCCGCGCCCGGTCCGGGCAGGCCGCGACACAGGGGATGTCTTCGCACATCTCGCAGGGCGCATCGCGAGCGATGAAGTACGGCGTGCCGGTCGCCACCGCGTCGAGACCCAACTCGGCCAGCTTCAGCGTTTCACAGGGACAGTCGCGGACGCACAGCCCGCAGCGGATGCAGGCGTCCAGAAAGCCATCTTCGGGCAACGCCCCCGGCGGCCGCAGGGCCTCGGCCGGCAGGGCGCGGGCGTCGCGGGCCAGAAAGGCCAGCAACGACCCGGCGACCAGACAGCCACCCGCCGCGCACGCCGAATCCTGCAGGAACCGGCGCCGTTGCGGCGAAAGAGGTTTGCCGACCAAAGACATCACACCCGACCTTTGCGACCCCTGCCCTTACGCCCGCTCAACCTTGCAGGCGCATTTCTTGAAGTCCGTCTCTTTGGACAGCGGACAGGTCGCATCCAGTGTCAGCTTGTTGGTCAGCTGGCCCTCGTCGAACCACGGCATGAGCACGAGGCCACGCGGCACTTTGTTGCGCCCGCGGATCTCGACGCGGCTGATCACTTTGCCGCGGCGGGTAGACAGCACGATCTCTTGCCCGCGGCGCACGCCGCGTTCCTTGGCGTCCTCGGGGTGCATGAACACCACAGCGGCGGGGAAGGCGCGGTGCAACTCGGGCACGCGGCGGGTCATCGCCCCGGAATGCCAGTGCTCCAGCACCCGGCCGGTGCACAGCCACAGATCGTATTCCTCGTCCGGCTCCTCGGCCGCCGGCTTGTAGGGCGCAAAGATGATCTTGGCCTTGCCGTCCTTGTGGCGATAGAATTTCACCTCGGCGCCTTCGGGCACATACGGGTCATAGCCTTCGCGGAAGCGAAAGAGCGTCTCTTTCCCGTCCACGACCGGCCAGCGCAGCCCGCGCGCCTGATGATAGGTTTCGAACGGTGCAAGGTCATGCGCCTTGCCGCGGCCAAAGCTGGGATATTCCTCGAACAGGCCCTTCTGGACTTAGAACCCGAAATGCTCGGGTTCGTCGTTGTGGACCCCTTCAGCGGTCTCCGACAGCGGATATTTGTCGACCTTACCGTTGGCGAACAGCACCTCGAACAGGGTCTTGCCGCGATGCTCGGGCATCTTGGCAAGCAGTTCTTCGTCCCAGACCTCCTCGACGGTGAAGCGTTTCGAGAACTCCATCTGCTGCCACAGGTCCGACTTGGCATCGCCCGGGGGCCTTGACCTGCTTACGCCAGAACTGGGTGCGGCGTTCGGCGTTGCCATAGGCGCCCTCCTTCTCGACCCACATGGCGGTGGGCAGGATCAGGTCGGCCGAAACCGCGGTGACGGTCGGGTACGGGTCCGACACGACGATGAAGTTGTCGGGGTTGCGATAGCCGGGATAGCCTTCTTCGTTCATGTTGGGCGCGGCCTGCATGTTGTTGTTGCACGGCACCCAATAGACGTTCAGGTCGCCATCCTTCAGTTTGCGGTGCTGCAGAACCGCGTGGGAACCCAGCTTGGCCGGGATGGTGCCTGCGGGGATGTTCCAATTGGTCTCGGCGATCTTGCGGTTCGGATCGGCATATTCCTTGGCCAGTCGCTCGAGCTGGCTCGCCGGCACGCCCGACAGCTCGGACACGTATTCCAGCGTGTAATCCGCGACCGAGGCAGAATATTCCTCGAACGAGATCGGCTCCAGCTTGCCCGAGTCCGGATGCGCCGCGGCCTGTTGCAGCGGGTGAGTCTCGCGCAGGCCGTAGACGATGTCGGTGGCGGTCTTGGTGATGTTGACGTGGTTCTTGACGAAGTCCTCGTTCACCGCGCCGGTCTGGATGATGTAGTTGGCGATGTAGTTCAGGATCGCCGGGTCGGTCTGCGGCTTGAAGATGATGCCGTTGTCGGCCAGCTCGAGCGAGCGGTGCTCGAAGGTGGACAGCACATGCACCTGCGCGCCGGCTTGGTCAGGCGCGTATCAGTCAGGCGCGACCACCGAATCGGGTGCATCTCGGCCATGTTCGAGGTCGTCATAGCAGCCCATGGGTCCGTCGATGCCGAAGGGCGCATGAAGCCCACCACGGCCGAGGCCATGCAGTGCCGCGCGTTCGGGTCGATGTTGTTCGATCGGAACCAGGCCTTCATCAGCTTGGCCGCGGCATAGCCCTCCCACACGGTCCACTGCCCTGAGCCGAACATGCCCACGCTGGTCGGACTTTTCTTGACCAGCGCCTCTTTCAACTTCTGGGCCATCACGTCGAAGCCTTCGTCCCAGCTGACGGGCTAGAACTCGCCGTTCTTGTCGTAGACGCCGTTCGACTTGCGCAGCAGTGGGTGGTCAGACGGTCCTTGCCGTACATGATCTTGGACAGGAAATAGCCCTTGATGCAGTTCAGCCCCCGGTTCACCGGCGCGTCAGGGTCGCCCTGGGTGGCGACCACGCGGCCATCCTTGTTGCCCACCAGAACCGAGCAGCCCGTACCGCAGAACCGGCACGGTGCCTTGTCCCAGCGGATGTCAGCATTGGCGACTTGGGCCGCAGCCTGGCCCGTTGCCAGCGGGATACCGGCCGCGGAAGCTGTCGCGGCGGCGGCAGTTGCTTTCAGAAACGTGCGGCGAGATTCGGTAATGGTCATGACGAGGGCCGCCGGCTGGAATCTTGGCTGGGAGTTTCAGGACGCAGGCGGGTCTCCGCGAGATCTTCGAAATGGTGATAGGTCAGGGACACGACCCCGGGGATCTGGTGCAGGTCCATGATCGTCTCCGAGGCTAGGCGTTCGGGCGTATCCTCGACGATCACCACGAACCGGCCATCCTCGGCCTCGGCATGGATTTCGACCCCGTCGAACCCGGCAATTGCCGACCGGGCCGAGGCGGTGTAGGTCGGCGCGAGATGAACCAGGCATCCGCAGATATTCATTCGGCGGCCTCCAGATGTTGTGCCCGCTGCAACGTGATCGCGCCCGCAGGACATGCGGTGGCGCAGGCTCCGCAGCCGATGCAGGCGTCTTCGTTCAGGACGGGGTCGGCCAATCCGCCGGTCTTCAAACGAAACCCGATGGCGCCCTGGTCACAACAGTCCTGACAGATCCGGCAGCTGACCGCGTTCATGGACAGGCTGGTAGCGGCCACCTGCGCGCTCCACGGCCATAAGCAAACCGGGCCAGGTCCAGCGCCTTGGTCTTGCACACATTGGTGCAGTCGCCGCAGAAGGTACAGCCCGCATCCTGCGGCTGGAAAACCGGCAGGCGCGGGCGTTCAGCACCAGACCCTTCTCGGGGCAAGCCGCGACACAGTCGCCGCAACTCGTTCAGAGATCGGGGAAATTGTCGCGGTCCGCTCCCGGCGGCCACATTGCTCCGTCGTCTTCGCAAGACAGGCGCACCGTCAGGAACACCCGCCTGCTTGCGACTGCAGACATGTGCCGCCCACCAGTTTGTTCAACATGCGTGGTACTCCGTTCGTGCTGCGTGCATAGTCTGCGCGAGTCAATGTCGACTTAATCTGGATCAAGTCGCAGCCGGTATTGCCCTGACGAATCGACAGGCCTGCACTCAGGTTTTTGCAAGGCTGAGAGCTTGGAATCTGCCTGTAGGTATGGCTCGGTCTCGGGAAGGGCGCCCCAGTAAATGCATAGACATCATACGCCTTTGGCACGAAAAATGCAGACTCGGCCCTGTGTTCTGGTCTAGGCTGCGCTTGGGTGGATGCTTCTGAGGGCCCCGATGTCTGGCGACCTGAAGGAATGGCTGAGCGCGCTTGGGTTGTCGGACTACGCCCAGGCGTTCACGGACAACAAGATCGATCTGGCGATCCTTCCCGAATTGACGGGAGAGGACCTGCGCGAGATCGGCGTCACCGCCGTGGGCGACCGCCGGCGGCTGCTGCGCGCCATCGCCGAACTGGATGAACCCGAAACCGTTACCCCCTACCAGCCTGCGACCGCGCCGGAACCGGCGAGACGGCAGGTCACCGTTCTGTTCGCCGACCTGACCGGGTTCACGAAACTGTCCAGCGAGCGCGACGCCGAGGACATCCACGCCCTTTTGAACGCATTCTTCGGCAAGGTCGATCGCGCGGTCGAAAAGTACGGCGGCCGGATCGACAAGCATATCGGCGACGCCGTGATGGCCGTGTTCGGAGCACCGATCTCGCATACCAACGACACCGAACGGGCCGCACGCGCCGCGCTGGAGATCCACGCCGCCCTGCCCACGCTGGACCCGCCGCTGTCGTGCCATATCGGCATCGCCTCGGGGCAGGTCATCGCCAGCAACACCGGCAGCGCGGCCCATACCGAATACACGGTGACGGGCGACGGCGTGAACCTGGCCTCGCGCCTGACCGATATCTCGGCCCCGGGCGAGACACTGGTGTCGCACGACATCCAGAGGGCCCTGGGGCCGCTGTTCGTCGGCGAGGCGATCGGCACGAAGGCCATCAAGGGCCTGAACAAGGATGTCGAAGTCTGGCGCCTGGATCGCCTGACCCGAAACATCCGCGCGCGCCGGCACAAGTTCATCGGACGCGCCCGCGAGCTGTCGCTGTTCTCGGCCACATTCGACCGCTGCAAGCAACACGGCAAGGGCGAGGTGCATATCGTTCTGGGCGAACCCGGCATCGGCAAGACCCACTTTTCCGAACAGGTGGCGGACCTGGCCGAAAGCCTGTCCTACGCCGTGCATTCCGGCGTGGTGATGGATTTCGGGACCCGCGAAGGGCATTCCGCCATCCAGTCCATCGCCCGAAGCCTGATGGGACTGGACCCATCGGACGCCCGCGGTGCAGGAGCCGACGCCGTCCGGCAAGCCATCGACCGGGGCTGGGTCAGCCCGGCCGGTTCGGCCCATCTGAGCGCCCTGCTCGACCTCGAACAAGAGCCCGGCCTGGCCGAGGTGTATGCGGCGATGGACAACGCCGCGCGCATGCGCGGCCGGCGTCAGGTAATCGAAGATCTGCTGAGGGCCCGCAGCCGCGAGACCCCCCTGCTGATCCAGGTCGAGGACATCCACTGGGCCTCGCCCGAGATCCTGACCCAATGCTGCCAGATCGCTTCGGCAACGCGGGATCTGCCCTGTGTCCTTCAGATGACAAGTCGGGTGGAAGGCGATCCGATTGATCGCGATTGGGAAATGGCCACCGACGGCGCGCTGATCTCGAAACTGGAATTGTCCCCGATGGGTGACGCGCAGGCCCGCATGCTGGTCGAGGAATTCACTGCCATCGACCCCGCGCTTCTGGAAACCTGCGTTCAGCGTGCGGGCGGCAACCCCCTGTTTCTTGAACAATTGCTGCGCAACATCGATGCCCTGACCCGCGAAACCGTTCCGGGCAGCATCCAGGGTATCGTGCAATCGCGGCTGGACGGGCTGGACCGGAGCAGCCGGGCGGCGATCCAGTCGGCCTCGGTTCTGGGGCAACGGTTCTCGCCCGAGGTTCTGAGCTTTCTGCTGGGCGAAGATCAACTGGACATCTCGACCCTGACCCGCACCGCGCTGATCCGCGAAACCGGGTCCGATCTGATGTTCGCTCACGCCCTGATCCGCGACGGCTCGTACGCGACGCTGGTCAAATCCGAACGCGCCCGGCTGCATGAACAGGCCGCCCGGTGGTACGAAGGCAAAGACGCCACCTTGCGGGCAAGGCATCTGGACCGGGCCGGCGCCCCGAATGCGGCCCTGGCCTATCTGGAGGCGGCAGAAAACCTGATCCAGTCGTTCCAGTTCGACGATGCCAATCCCCTGATCGAGCGCGCCCTCGAATTGCCTGCCTCGCCGGACGTTCGGCTGGACCTGTACTGCGCACGCGCCGAAATCCACCGGCTTCAGGGGCTGTCCGACGACGCCCTGCGGGAATTCAGCGAAGCGGCGGCGCTGGCCGACAGCGACGAACAGATCTGCCGGGTCCATATCGGCCTGGCCCAGGCCGCCCGTCAGGCTAGCCGGTATCAGGATGCGCTGAACAGCCTGGACATTGCCGAAGACGCCGCCAGACGCAGCGGTCTGGAACGGGATCTGGCGCAGATCAACTATGTGCGGGGCAACATCTATTTCCCGCTCGGCCGGGTTCAGGACGCCATGGACAGCAACGAAATCGCCCTGAAGCTGGCCCGCAAGCTGGGATCGGCGCGGCTGGAGGTCGGTGCGCTCAGCGGCTTTGGCGACGCCAATTTCATGAACGCGACCATGCAGACGGCTGCCACATTTTACACGCAGGCGGTCGAGCGGGCACGCGAACACGGTCTGGTGCGCGATCTGGCAGCCAACCTGCACAATCTGAGCGTTGCCCGCAGCTACTCCGGAGACGTCGCCCAGGGCCGCGCCGACGCGCAGGAAGCCATCGAGATCAGCCAGAAATACTTTGCCTTCGTCCCCGAATGCGTGGCCCAGACCTGTCTGGGTGTGGCCTGTACTTTTCAGGGAGACCTCGACGGCGCGCGTGACGCATTCGCCCAATCTGCCGCGATCGCCCAGCGCGTTGGGGCCAAACGGCTCGAGGCGCAGGCGCTGGAGCATCTTGCCCGGACTCAGGCCTATATCGGAGAGGTCAGCGCGGCGCGCGAAACGGGGGGACAGGCCGTTGACATCGCGTTGGAACACGGACGCAACTTCGTCGGCCCCAAAGCCCTTTCGGCACTGGCGCTGGCGCTGGATGATCCCGATCGGCAAGACGATCTGCTGGCGCAGGGCGCCGCCATCATCGCCGAGGGTTGCGTGGGCCACAGCCACCTACATTTCTATACCGACGCCAGCGCGGTGATGCTGGCGCGGCACGAGTGGGACCGCGCGGTTGCCTTCGCCGACGATCTTGCGGCCTTTACCGCCTCGGAACCCCTGCCGATGGTCGATCTGTCCATCCGCCAGACCCGTATCCTGGCCCAGGCCGGACGCGCCGGGATGGACCCCCGCACCCATGCGGAATTCGACGCGCTGCAATCCGGGTTCGCACAGATGGGCATATCGCGGTCGTTGACCGGCAGCCTGGATTTCCTGGCGCCGGAACCCGCGGAGTGACAGATACATCAGACCGAAAGGGCCCGGATGACGATCGAAAAAAAGGTTTGGCTGTTGTCGGGCATCCTGTCCGCCGTCTTGATGCTGGTTCTGTTCAAGCTCTGGGTCGCGTTGAACCGGTTTGACAACGATCCAACGCAATTGCCGGATGTGGCCGCCGTCGATACCTTTCTGGCCGGGCTGGACAACGCGCCGGACCTGCGGGTCAAGACCGGCATCTTCATCAAGAGCTTCAGCTTCGAAGGCGCCAGCGACGTGCGGGTCTCGGGCTATGTCTGGCAGCACTATCTGGATGGCGAACACGATGCGATCCGGCCGGACCGGGACGAGGTGGGCTTTCTCCTGCCCGAAGCGGTCGATGTCGCGAATGGCGTGATCCAAGAGGCCTACCGAATGAAAAGGGACGGCAGTACGCTGATCGGGTGGTATTTCGAACAGACCCTGCGCCAGTCTTTCGACTACACCAGCTATCCGTTCGACCACAAAACCGTCTGGGTCCGGTTCTGGCCGGGGCGCTTCGACGTCAACGTGGCATTGGTACCGGATTTCACCGCCTACCCCGCCACGGGACCGCAGGACATCTTTGGCATCGACAACCGCATCGTCATGGGGACGTGGGAGCGTGAGAACACCTATTTCGACTACAAATTGTCCGATCTGGATACGACGCTGGGCATCGGCGAGAACGAGTTTCAGACCAATCTTCCGGAACTGCACTATAATTTCGTCATCAAACGCAATTTCGCCAACGCTTTCGTGGTGCACATGATTCCGCTGATCGTGGTGACGATGCTGCTGTTCGGCGCGGTGATGACCGTTACGCGCAAGCCCAGCCTGGTCGAGCGGCACGATTTCAGCACATCGGGCGTGATCGGAACCTGCTCGGTCCTGTTCTTCGTGATCCTGCTGGCCCATGTGCAACTGCGCGAAGGCTTTGCCGGGTCGCCGGTCATCTACATGGAATCGTTCTTTTTCCTGATGTATTTCATGCTGCTGGCTGTCTCGGTGAACACATATCTGTTCGCCTCGGAATCCGCGCCGTCGCTGTGGGTCATCCACTACAGGGACAATCTGATCCCAAAGGCCGCCTTCTGGCCCTTCGTCCTGATCTGCATGATCGCGATCACCGGCTGGAACCTCAGCGTGAAGGCGCGACCGGCCACCGGCGCGCCCCCGGCAGTGGCGCACCAGAGCGGTTAGGTCACCGCCTCGTACCCCGGCTTCAGTGTGCCCGTCGCCATGTCGATAGTATACTCGTCCACCAACTCGGACGTGCCGCGCTCCAGATCGGCCAGGTATTTTTCCGGATTGGCGATGACATAGACATAGGCGGGCTTTTTCACGCCATCCATCAGAACGTTGATCCGCTTGCGGACATAGACGTTGTCGGCCGCGCCCGGCCCGTGAAAGCCCTCGAGCTTGTCCAACTCCTTCAACCCGCCCGAGGTGACCCGATAGACCTCGCCCTTGATCGGACGCCCGGTGCCCTTGCGGTCGACCAGCGTGGCCATGCGGTGCAGATAGGCACAGTTCGGGTTGTCACAGAACGGCTCCTTGGGAACGATCAGGGGCATCGGCTGCCGGGTGATCGCAGGCCCGACCAGATCATCCAGCACATCCGCATGGGCGTCGTGGTTCGGAAAGCCTTTTTTGAGCGATCCGTAGGTGAAGTACAGATAGGTCTTCTCGCGGTCTTCGATCAGGTCGTCTTCGTCTTCCACTTCTTCCGGCTCTGACAGGCCATGGGTGTTGGCCCAGTTTTCCAACATTGCGCGGATCTCGTCCGATACCCTGATACCCCTGGAACGCACCGGATCCTGCAGGAAATGGATCAGCGGGCTTGCATCGATGCTATCCGCCGCCAGCAGGGTTGCGACCATCTCGGCCGAGTTGTTCATCGCCGCCACATGCAGGCTGGTAAAGCCGTGATCGTTGGTTGCGTTCACGTTGATACCGCGGGCGATCAGAGCCTTGGCGGCCTCGATGTCCGGCTTGCCCAGGTCCTGCCCGTTCTCGGTCAGTTCGCCCTCGCCGCCGGCTGCATAGTGCAGCAGCGTGTCGCCATTGTTGTCGTCCACGATGTCGATGCCGGCAATCCCGTCGTCGATGGCCTTGAGCACGGGTTCCCACCGCTTGAAATCATCCGAAGCCGCGGCCTCCTGCGCCCATTTGCAGATGTTGTGTTCGTGGTTTTCCAGCTCTTCGAACGCTTCTTCCAACACCTCCATGATCTGGTCGGGCGTGGCCATCATTCCGATGCCCATCATCCCGTTCGAAAGGCGCCCCTTGCGGGGACCGACAAGATCGATCCCCAGATCGCGCAGCTTTTCGACGTTTTTCTGGGTGGTGACGTTGTTCCACATGTTGGTATTACAGGCCGGGCAGAGGATCGCCGGCTTGTTGCGGTACTGCCAGGCCACAAAAACCGAGGTCAGCAAGTTGTCTGCAATGCCGTTGGCGATTTTACCCATCGTGTTGCAGGTGACCGGCGCGACGATCACGCAATCGGCCCAGTCGCACAAAGCCAGATGCGAGGCGCGCAACGGCATGGCAAACTCGGTATAGCGGAAATTCCACTCGTCATCGTCACGGTAGTAATCGTTGTGGGTGATGTAGTCCTCGACCTTCTGGGTCTTGGACTTTTTGCGGTTCCGCTTTGCTTTCCGGGCCTCGGCGTCCTTGTCGGATCCGATGTCGCGAAAGAATTTCTCGGCGGCGACCGAGGGGATCAGTTTCACGTTGTGGCCCGCCTTGGTGATCCGGGCGACAAGTTCCGGCACCTTGTCGGCCGCGGACGAGCCGCAGGCGCACAACAGAACGTTCCGCCGCCCGTTCGGCGGCGCGGTCAACCCGCCCTTGGGGTAGCCGAAGATGTTCTTGTCGAGGCTCGGCGACTCTTGGCGCAGCAAGACCGGCAGACCAGCCTTCTTCATCTCTTCCTGCAGGCTGCCGTCCAAGATCATGTCGACGATGTCGCTGCGCTTGCCCAGACATTTCCCCTTGAAGAAAAGATAAGGCACCTTTTCCTTGCCACTTTCCGCCACCAGTTGCCGGCGCATTTTCATGGCATTGGCCCCGTGCCCAGCGACATCGACAAGCCTAACGGAGGTCGCGCCGATATTGGCCAAGATGTTCCTCAACATATGCGACCACGGGTCCTCGTCCTCGTAAAACAGAACCAGCGGGTTCTCTCGGACAATCCGCGCCACGTCGCTGGGGTCTTCCGGGGGCTGGGTCTCCTCGATCACCAGCATGGCCGGACTCTTCAGGTCGCGCAGCCCGCGAAAGATATGCCCCCGCGGCGCCTGCCAGACCTGCGACGTGGCCGGGCTCATGTCGACGACGGTGACAAGGTCGGCCTTTTCGTCATAGGCGATGCACAGGCACCAGAACTCTTCCAGCAGCGCCGTCTCGCGGAACACGTTTTCAGGCGGCCGGATCACCTCGAACCCCAACACGCGGTTGAAGTCGATGTTGATCATCAGGTGGCGCCCCTCATGTTCGTTCAGACTGCGCAGCTGATCCCGGAACCAGTCTTGCGGCGATCTTTTGTCCTTCCCGGGTCGCTCCGCATAGCTGCGGAACGTGCTGCCGATATGCACCTCGGAAGTGCCGGCCAGATACCGTTGGGCCATCTCGCTCATCTTCTTGGCGGTCGATACCCGGCTCAGCGCCTCGGTGTACGAGGTCTGGGTCGCGATCAGCAGCTTGTCTTCGGTGACCTGGACATCGCCAAGAATCTGCAGGCTTTCGGCCAGAACGCCTAGACTGTTCATGTTCGGGCTGGCCCGCCGGAACAGGTTGCGGCGTTTCTTGGGGTCTCGGGCCAGATACCGGGTGCTGTCCACGTAGTTGCAGTCCTGACGGAAGGTCTGCAACGTCGTCTTGACCGCCTCGCGCGCGGAAAACCGCAACAGACCGCGCGCCCGCATCGACGTACCGTCTCGGTCGGACATGGCTGCGTACAAGCGGTCGATCGTGGTGACCCACAGCTTGCCGTATTTTTCGGGATGCACATCCATCATGTGCACCAGACCGGTGCTGGGGTTGCACTTGGCGATCACCGCGAAATGGCCGCCGGGCATGGTGGGCTTGCCATGCGCGACCCCAACCTGAAAATTCGCCACCAGAATGTCGTTGTCCCCGCCCAGGCGATTGGATTCGTCAATCGCCTCAAGCAGCAGCGGCACTGAGGTCGTGGCCTCGTCCATGAAATAGGCCTGGACCTGCACCAGGTCGCGCAGACCCTGCGAATGGATATAGGTGCAGGCCACGTCGAACAGTTCACCCAGCGAGATGCCGTCATTGACGACAAAGCTGGTGGGTAGTTCGCAGACCCGGAAGATGTCGTTCACCTCGCAACTGAAGCCCAGCGCCGACATGCTCAGCGCGGCCGCGGTCACGCTGCAGCAGTTGATCGGCTGCTGGAAATTCTGCAGGTGCACGCTGACCAGATCGCCGAACAGGGTCGCGAAACACTCGGCGCGGATCTCGGACGGAATTTCATGCCACTTGCCGCGCGACAGATAGGCGATCCGCGTCCCCGCAAGCGCGACGGCCTGCAGGCTGACAGGGAGATCCGGGATTTCAAGATGTTCCTCATAGAAATAGTCACCATCATCGGCCGTCGCCAGGTTGACCCCGCCCTGCCGCAGCTTCACGATCCCGTCCAGCACGACATACATTCCGTCCGGCGCAAGGACCGCATCCTCGGTCACCTCGAACAATTCAAAACGGCTCTGCAACTGGTCGGGGTTATTCTTGGCCAATTCGCTGGGCAGAACGGCAAAGATCTTGCCCCAGTCTTCCGCAGTGGCGTTGATCGGCTTAGAATTTGAAATCGCTTCCGTGGTCATGGCCGTTCCCTTCCCCAAACAAATGGCGCAATCTCTTGTGTCGGGTTTTCACGTTCCAGAAATCGGAAACGGCGGATCTGCCCAATCGTAAGGCCCAGACCCGCGGACCGGCAAATGAAAGTGCCACCTTCAAATTACGCACACGCTAAATGAGCCATATCGCGCTAGATTAATGCATAATGGCAGCAAAAGCACTGATATTTGTTCCTTATATGTCTGCTCAGGATCCGCCCGCGACAGGCGTGTTGATTGCGCCAACGTTGCTGTTAGCCTCGTGATCGCCGCCAGCGCACGCAACAAACGGAGCCAAGATGTCAGATCACGGATACGAGACCGGTCGCCTGAACCTGCCTTTCGTGGGCATTCCGACCTTTGCGAAGAAACCCTATGTGCAGGATTGGGACCGGATCGACGCGGATGTAGCCATTCTGGGCGCTCCTTTCGACTTTGGATGCCAGTACCGCAGTGGCGCCCGTTTCGGCCCGAGGGCGGTGCGCGAGGCCTCGACCCTGTTCAGCTTTGGCCATGCAGGCGCCTATGACCACGAAGACGACGCCACCTATCTGGGCAGCGACGTGCGCATCGTCGATCTGGGCGATGCCGACATCATCCACACGCGAACCGAGGCCAGCCATGCCAACATCGAACACGGGGTGCGCAAGATACTGAAGGCAGACGCGCTGCCGGTCGTGATCGGCGGCGATCATTCGGTCAACATTCCCTGCATCAACGCCTTTGCCGATGATTGCGCCCGCAACGGACCGATCCATGTGATCCAGATCGACGCCCATCTGGACTTTGTGGACGAGCGGCACGGCGTGACGGCCGGACACGGCAACCCGATGCGGCGCGCGATCGAGAAGCCCTATGTCTCGGGCATGACGCAACTGGGCATTCGCAACGTCTCGTCCACCGCTCGGGACGGATACGAAGACGCACGCGCCCGCGGGTCCGACATCCTGTCGGTCCGGCAAGTGCGCAAGTTGGGAACACCAGCAGTTCTCGACCGCATTCCCGCCGGGGCACGGTATTATGTGACGATCGATATCGACGCCTTCTGCCCCTCGATCGCGCCAGGCACCGGAACGCCCAGCCATGGCGGATTTCTGTACTATGATGTGCTGGAACTGCTTCAGGGGCTGGCCCGCCACGGCAATGTCGTCGGCATCGACCTGGTCGAGGTTGCTCCGGCCTATGACCCAACGGAAAGCACCCAGATTCTGGCCGCGCAAATTCTGCTGAACTTTTTAGGCTTCATCTTTCACGAAAGGACCTAGAACCCGAATGGCTGGAGTCAGGTCAACCCGGACAGATCGGCTGCCAAACTCTGGGGCGTCAGTTCGAACCGTCGCGTGCCGGTTTCGGACCGGACGAGCACAACCAGACGGCGGGCCTTGGGGAATCGGTCGAAATAGGCGGTGCGCAGGGCGCTGATCGCGCTGATGTCGCGGCAACGGATCAGATACTCGGCCTCGAACTCGGGCGCCTTGCGGCCCTCGCCGCCGGGCGTTTCGACAAGCGCCACATTGGCGGAAACCGTGACGCAGTCCGCCTCGGGCGCCACGACAAAAAGTTTTAGCGGCCGCGAGAGTTCCGAGACCGCCGCCGCCACCTGGGCCCGCTGGGCATTGTCGCCCGCGGGCAGGTCGAAGCCGACGATATCCAGACCGGGCGCCGACAGAGACAGTGTAAGGTCCATGGCGTGGATGCCGATCTTAAGCGTTGCGGGACCCGTTTCGCTTTTGGCCTCCTGCGCCCGGGATGCGGTGGACAGAACCAGCAAAGAAACCACCAGATACTTGAACACGACCGGCACCACTCACCCCGAAATCACCGTATCATTCTACCCGGCCCGGACCGTCAGGCAATAAAGAACGGCGGGTCTCAGCCTCGCCGGATATGGGGAGGCGAGTGAGGCGGGCCATGCAAAGCCCCGGCATCGCCGCGCCCGAAAAGCTGACAAAAAAACTCAGATTGACATACCTGACAATTTAACTCAGTAATTCGGTGCCGCGCATCGACTTCGCGCGCCGAATTTTCATTGAAACAGGACTCTGAAATATGCCCCGTTTTCTTTCCGCCGCCAGCACCTTGACCTTGCTGATCGCCTCGGCCGCATCAGCCGGAGGCGCTCCGGCGACCTCAGCCGTGCTGGACACCTATGCCGATATCGCCCAAGCCACTTACGAAGACAGCCTGACCGCAGCCAACCGCCTGCGGGCGGCCGTGGGTGCGTTGATCGAACGCCCTTCGGCCCAGACCATGCAGGCCGCTCGCGCGGCTTGGATCGCGGCTCGGGTGCCCTATCAACAATCCGAGGTCTTTCGGTTCGGCAACCCGATCGTCGATGACTGGGAAGGCAAGGTGAACGCTTGGCCGCTGGACGAAGGCCTGATCGACTATGTCGATGCGGCCTATGGCGGGGCCACCGACGAAAACGCGCTTGCGGCCCTGAACGTGATCGCCAACCCGACCTTCCAACTGTCGGGAGAAACCATCGATGCAAGCGAGATCACCCCGACTCTGCTGGCCGAAACCCTGCACGAGGCGGACGGGATCGAGGCCAACGTGGCCACCGGATATCACGCCATCGAGTTTCTGCTGTGGGGACAGGACATGAACGGCCATGGTCCCGGCGCCGGAAACCGCCCGTGGACTGACTATGCGCAGGGCGATGCCTGCACCAACGGGAACTGCGACCGGCGTGCGCAATACCTTCAGGCCGCAACCGATCTGCTGGTCAATGACCTGGAATGGATGGCCACCCAATGGAACGATGGCGGCGGCGCCCGCGCAGCCCTGTTCGAAAATGAAGGCGCTGGTCTGACCGCGATGCTGACCGGGATGGGGTCGCTGTCCTACGGCGAACAAGCCGGTGAGCGGATGCGCTTGGGCCTGATGCTGAACGACCCGGAAGAGGAACATGACTGTTTCTCGGACACCACCCACAACAGCCACTACTATGACGGGTTGGGCATCCAGAACGTGTATCTGGGCAGCTATGTCCGCATCGACGGCACGTTGGTTTCCGGCCCCTCCCTGTCGGATCTGGTTCTGGCCTCGGCCCCTGAACTGGACGACGAGATGAAGACCAAGCTGGCCAACACGATGCAGGCCCTGGGCCGGATCAAGACCACGGCCGAAGCCGGGCTGGCCTATGACCAGATGCTCGAACGCGGCCATGCGGGTGGCGAAGCGCTGATCATGGGGGGCGTCAACGCCCTGATCGACCAGACCAAGACCATCGAGCGGATCGTGACAGCGCTGGAACTGGACCAGATCGCGTTCGAGGGGTCCGACAGCCTCGACAACCCTGATGCCGTTTTTCACTGAAACACCACCGGCCAGAGCGCGGCAGCTCCGCAAGCGATCTTCACGCCGGGAAAAATCTACCACGCTCTGGGGAAATCGGCAGATTGCGGCGGCTGCATGCCACTGTTTCTCGAAACGATGCGCACAACCGATACCCTTGGGGTTCCCATGCAACTCCGGACTCTTCGTGCGGGGTCAACACAGGAGAGCGTAAATGAAAGGCGATCCAAAGGTCATCGAATACCTCAACACGTCCCTGCGGCATGAACTGACGGCGGTCAACCAGTACTGGCTGCACTACCGCCTGCAAGAGGACTGGGGCCGGGGCCACATGGCTTGGAGAAGCCGCGAGGAAAGCATCGAAGAGATGCAGCACGCGGACAAGCTGATCGCGCGGATCATCTTCCTGGGCGGCCACCCCAACCTGCAGAAGCTCGACCCGCTGCATATCGGGCAGACGCCCAAGGAAACGCTGGAATGCGACCTGGCGGCCGAGATCGACGCCCGGGCCTTGCACAAGGAAGCGCGCGAATACTGCCAACAGGCCGGCGACGTTGTGTCGATGGCGCTGTCCGAACAACTCATGGCGGACGAGGAAGGGCATATCGATTTCCTCGAAACCCAGCTTGACCTGTATGAAAGGCTTGGCGAAGCAAATTATGCGCAACTCAATACATCGAAAATGGACGAGGCCGAATAAGGCGGGCCTCTTCGTGGTGGCCGCTCTTGCAGCCACCCCTTCACTGTCTCAGGATCTGCGGGACACCCACCTGACTCCTCTCCCCCGAACCGACGCTGAAAGGGCACGGATCGCCGCAGCCACCGCGGTGCCGTCGGATTTCAGGCAGCCCCAGCGCTACGAAGACCTCCCGGCAGGCGCCGCGACGGTGCGCGCCCGGACCGATGCGGATGCGTTCTCGCAACCCTCGGCCAACCTGAGCTTTGAGCAGGAGCTGGATTTCAAGGTCGGCAACGGGCTGTTCAAGAAGGTCTGGGTGTCGTCTCCGTCCTCGACTCTGGCCTCGGATGGGCTAGGGCCGCTGTTCAACGCCCGGTCGTGCCAACGCTGTCACATCAAGGACGGGCGTGGCCACACCCCGGCCGGACCCGAAGACAACGCCATTTCGATGTTCCTGCGCGTTTCCATCCCCGGAACGCCCGCGGACGCGCCGGAAGAGATCGCGGGGTATCTCGCCACCCTGCCCGAACCCACCTATGGCGGCCAGATGCAGGAATTCGCCCTGCCCGGCCACCAGGCCGAATACCGGCTGGACATCACCTACGAGGAAATCCCGGTGGAACTGTCCGACGGCGAAACCGTGTCGCTGCGCAAGCCCACCTACAGAGCGGCCGATCTGGGTTATGGGCCTTTGCACCCGGACGCGATGCTCAGCCCACGCGTGGCGCCGCAGATGATCGGTCTGGGCCTGCTCGAGGCGATCCCGGCCGAGGACATCCTGGCCAAGGCCGACCCCGACGACGCCGATGGGGACGGGATCTCGGGGCGGCCCAACATCGTGTGGTCGAGGGAATTCGGCGAACCCATGCTGGGCCGGTTCGGGCTTAAGGCGGGCATGCCGACGATCATGGAGCAGTCAGCCGCAGCCTTCGCCGGCGATATCGGCATTTCCAGCCCGCTCTACCCCGCGCCCTTTGGCGACTGCACCCCGGCGCAGGCCGATTGCCAGGCCGCCCCGCATGGTGACGGCGACGAACGCGGCTTCGAGATCGACCAGCAGGGCATGGATCTGGTGGCCTTCTACAGCCGCAACCTGGGCGTTCCCGCCCGGCGCGATGTGGATGACCCGCAGGTTCTGCGCGGGAAAGAGGTGTTCCACACCATTGGCTGCGCGTCTTGTCACACGCCCGCTTTCGTCACCCACCGCCTGCCCGACCGGCCCGAGCACAGTTTCCAGCTGATCTGGCCCTACACGGACCTGCTGCTGCACGACATGGGCGGGGGACTGGCCGACAACCGCCCCGAGGCCCGCGCCACGGGCCGCGAATGGCGCACCGCGCCGCTGTGGGGGATTGGCCTGACCCGGCGGGTTTCGGGACACACCCAGTTCCTGCATGACGGCCGCGCGCGCTCGCTTCTCGAAGCGGTCCTGTGGCACGGGGGCGAGGCCCAAGCCGCGCGCAATGCGGTCGTTTCCATGCCCAAGCCCGACCGCGATGCGTTGATCCGGTTCCTCGAAAGTCTGTGACCGATGCGCCTGATTGCCGTGATCCTTTCCGCCTTGATCCCGCTGTACGCGATGGCACAGAACCGCGATGCGGTCCTGGTCGACGTAACCAAGGCCCATATCCTGCCGCGTTTCGACCGCCTTGTCGAAGCGACGGCTGCGCTGGATGCCACTGCTCGCGCCAACTGCGCGCCGGGGTCCGCCGATCTGCGCGCGGCCTATCACGCCGCCTTCGACGGCTGGATATCCGCCAGCCACCTGCGGTTCGGCCCGACCGAAGTCGGTAACCGTGCCTTTGCCCTGGCCTTCTGGCCCGACAGCAAAGGGTTCACGCCCAAGGCGCTGTCGGCGATGATCGCGGCCGAAGACCCGGCCATTGCCGACCCCGATGCCTTTGCCGAAACCTCGATCGCCGGGCGCGGATTCCTCGCGCTCGAGAGGATGCTGTACGACCCGGCCTTTGCCGATCAGGGCGATGCGGCCTATCGCTGCGGATTGATCCGCGCCATCGCCGCCGACATCCATCGCACCACCCGGGCCATCGACCGGGACTGGCACGGCTATGCCCGCATCATTACCCAACCCGGGCCGGACAGCCCCTATCGGTCCCCCGACGAAGCCCTGCAAGAGCTCTACAAGGCCCTTGTCATCGGGCTCGAATTCACGGCCGATACCCGTCTGGGCCGCCCGATGGGCAGTTTCGACCGCCCCCGCCCCAACCGGGCCGAGGCCCGCCGATCGCTGCGGACGCTGCGGCATGTGGAACTGTCATTGACGTCGCTGCGTGATCTGGCGGCGCGGCTGGCGGCCGACCACCCGCAGATTGCGGCCTCGCTGGACGATGCCTTTGCCCGCAGCATCGCCCGGGCGCAGGCGCTGGATGATCCCGCGCTGGCCGGCGTGGCCGAGCCACAGGGGCGGTTTCGGGTCGAGACGCTACAGCAGTCAATCAACGACATCCGCAGCCTTGCCGCCGCACAGCTGGGTCCGACCCTGGGTATCAGCGCCGGGTTCAATTCGCTGGACGGAGACTGACCCATGACCAGCCGCCGAGGATTTCTGGCCGGTCTGGCAGCCGCCGCTCTTGCCCCCCTGCCCGGCTGGGCGTCGGTCGGCTCGCCCGACTTTCTGTCAGCCGCCTTGTTCAAAGATGGGTTGTACCGCTTGGTCGGGTTGACCAGTTCAGGGGAGGTTCGGTTCTCGATCCCCCTGCCCGGCCGCGGGCACGCCCCCGCCGCCCATCCGCATCTCGCGCGGGCCGTTGCATTCGCGCGCCGTCCGGGGCGGTTTGCGCTAGTGATCGATTGCGCGACCGGGGACCAACTGGCCCGGCTCAAGGCGCCGGACGGGCGTCATTTCTATGGCCACGGCGCGTTTTCGCCCGACGGCCGCCGTTTGTTCACCACCGAAAACGACTACGAGGCAGGCACCGGGGTCATCGGCGTCTGGGACGCGGCCGAGGGCTATGCCCGGATGGGCGAGTTTTCTTCGTCTGGGGTCGGCCCCCATGACGTGGTATTGATGCCCGACGGCAAGTCTCTGGCCATCGCCAACGGCGGCATCGAAACCCATCCGGACACAGGGCGCACCAAGCTGAACCTGCCGACCATGCGCTCGAACCTGACCTATGTCAGCCTCGACGGATCGGTTCTAGAGCAGGTCGAACTCCCCGCAGCGCTACACAAGAATTCGATCCGACATCTGGCCGTTCGCGCGGATGGCCTGCTGGCCTTTGCGATGCAGTGGCAGGGCGACTTCTCCCACAAGCCGGCCCTGCTGGGGCTGCATCGGCGGGGTGGCCGTTACCACCTGCTGTCTGTGCCGGAAGACATACAGGCGACGCTGGCCGGCTATGCGGGCAGTGTCGCCTTTTCCGCCGAGGGACGACAGGTCGCCATCACCTGCCCGCGCGGCAACGCGCTGCTCGTCTTTGATGCCGAGGCGGTCCGTTTTGACCGCGCCCATTCGTTCAGCGACGTGTGCGGGTTGGGCCCTGGGCCATCCGGCTTTGTCTTTACCACCGGGCACGGCGATGTGGGGCATTTGGCTGGGTCAACCCCGGCGGTATCGCCCCATCCTCGGGTCCACTGGGACAACCATCTGGTTCCCATTCGACCCGTGATCTGAATTGGGCTAACCTCCGAAACAGATTACACTTGGAAGAATCGAACAGCTGCCGTATTGGCGGGCGAAATTTTCACGCCTGCAACGCAAGGACTGACTGGATTGAAACAGACGCCCGTCGCACCGCATTCCATCTACGGAGTTGAAAAATGGGGCAAGGGTCTCATCGAGGTGACGGAGGACGGCGAGATCGGTCTGCGCAATCCCATGGCACCCGATGCGGCGGCAATCAGCCTGCCCGGCATTCTGCACGACCTTGATCAGCGCGGGATCAAAGCGCCGATGATCCTGCGCATCAGCTCGTATCTGGAACGCGAGATCGCGCACATCAACGAAAGCTTCCGCGATGCGATCGCGCGTACCGGCTACAAGGGGTCCTATCGCGGCGTGTTCCCGATCAAGGTGAACCAGCAGGCGCAGGTCGTCGACCGGATCGTCGAGTTCGGCAAGCAATACAATTATGGGCTCGAAGCCGGTTCGAAGCCCGAACTGGTGATCGCCCTGGCGCACCGTCTGGCCCCCGAGGCGCTGATCGTGTGTAACGGGGTCAAGGACGCAGAGTTCATCGAGTTGGCCATTCTCAGCCGCAAGATCGGGTTCAACACGGTCATCGTTCTGGAAAGCCCGAAAGAGGCCGACACGGTCATCGAGGTTTACAACGAGCTGGGCATCGAGCCGCTGCTTGGCGTGCGAGTGAAACTGACCAACCAGATCAGCGGCAAATGGCAGGAAAGCTCGGGGGATCGGTCGACCTTTGGCATGAACACCGATCAGCTGGTCGCGGTCGTCGACAAGCTGCGCGATGCGGGCCTGCTGCATTGCCTGAAGCTGCAGCATTCGCATCTGGGCAGCCAGGTGCCCGACGTGAACGACGTGCGCCGCGCCGTGGGCGAGGCCTGCCGTTATTACACCGAACTGACCCGCGAGGGCGTGCCGCTGACGCACCTGGATCTGGGCGGCGGCATGGGCGTCGATTACACGGGCGAGAAGAAGGCGACCGAGAACTCGATCAACTACACGGTTGAGGAATACTGCGCCAATGTGGTGGAAACCGTGGCCTATGCCATGGACGAAGCCGAAGTGGACCATCCCACGCTGGTGACCGAGAGCGGCCGCGCGGTGGTGGCGACTTCGTCGATGCTGGTGTTCAACGTGCTAGAAAGCACGCTCTATGACGCACCCAACGGCCCCGAGGTGGAACCCGACGACCACCACCTTGTGTCAGATCTGGCGGCGGTGAACGGTTATCTCAGCCACGACCGCCTGCAGGAATGCTGGAACGACGCTACCTTCTACCGCAACGAGTTGCGGGCCCTGTTCCGCCGCGGTTACGTGGACCTGCGTCAGATGGCCCGGGCCGAGCGCATCTACCTGTCGCTGATGGCACGGATCAAGGCGCTGGCGGCCTCGGACGAGGTCGATACTGATGTGGATGACCAGTTGGAGAAGCTGGCCGATATCTATCACTGCAACTTCTCGCTATTCCAGTCGCTGCCCGACGTATGGGCGATCGACCAGCTGCACCCGATCGTGCCGCTGCAGATGCTGGATCAAGCCCCAGACCGCCGCGCGGTGCTGTCCGACATCACCTGTGATAGCGACGGCAAGATCGACCGGTTCATCTTGGCTGACGGCGTCTCGCCCAGCCTGCCCGTGCATTCCCTGCCCGAAGATCGCGACTATTACATGGGCGTGTTCTTCGTCGGCGCCTATCAGGAAACCCTTGGCGACCTGCACAACCTGTTCGGCGACACCAATGTCGTCACCATCGACCTGCGCGCCGATGGCGGGTTCGACCTGCTGCACGAGCAAGAGGGCGACACCATCAGCGAAGTCCTGTCCTATGTCGAGTTCGACCCCAGCGATTGCATTGCCGCCTTCCGCAAGATGGTGGACGAGGCGATTTCGACCGGCACGCTCAAGGCCAAGGACCGCAAAACCCTGATGAGCGCTTACCGCGACAGCATCAACGGCTATACCTATTACGAATAACCCCGGCGAAAGGAGATTTTCCCATGGGCAAGACACTGGTTGTTGGCGCGGGTGGCGTCAGCCACGCCGCCGTGCACAAGATGGCGATGAATTCCGACATCTTCACCGAGATCACGCTGGCCAGCCGCACCAAGGCGAAATGCGACGCCATCGCCAAGTCGGTCAAGGAGCGCACCGGCGTCGACATCAAGACGGCCGAGCTTGACGCCTACAAGATCGCCGACACCGTCAAGCTGATCAAGGAAACCGGGGCCGAGATCCTGGTGAACCTGGCCCTGCCCTATCAGGACTTGGTGCTGATGGATGCCTGCCTCGAGGCCGGGTGCCACTACCTGGACACAGCCAATTACGAGCCCGAGGACGAGGCCAAGTTCGAATACCACTGGCAATGGGCCTATCAGGACAAGTTCAAACAGGCCGGCCTGACCGCCATTCTGGGGTCGGGGTTTGACCCGGGCGTTACATCCGTCTTCGCCAAGTGGCTCAAGAAACACAAGCTGGACACGATCCGCCAGATCGATGTGCTGGACGCCAATGGCGGCCAGAACGATCAGGAATTCGCCACCAACTTCAACCCCGAGATCAACCTGCGCGAAGTGCTGGCCGACGCCCGCCACTGGGAAGGCGGCGAATGGAAAGTGACGCCGGCCATGACCCACAAGGTCGAGTTCGACTTCCCCGGCATTGGGCCGAAGAACATGTACCTGATGTATCACGAGGAACTCGAGTCGCTCTCGACCCACTTCCCCGAGATCGAGCGTGCCCGTTTCTGGATGACCTTCGGCGATGCCTACATCACCCATGCCAAGGTGCTGCAGAATGTCGGTATGACCCGGATCGACCCGGTGGTGCATAACGGGGTCGAGATCATCCCGATCCAGTTCCTGAAGACGCTGCTGCCCGACCCCGGCGATCTGGGCGCCGAAACCAAGGGCAAGGCCTGCATCGGTGACATCGCCACCGGCCAGGCCAAGGACGGCTCGGGCGAAAAGACCTACTACATCTACAACATCTGCGACCATGAGGAATGCTACCGCGAGGTCGGCAGCCAAGCCGTCAGCTACACCACCGGCGTCCCGGCCATGATCGGCGCGGCACAGGTGCTGAAGGGCAACTGGCGCGAGCCGGGCGTGTGGAACATGGAACAGCTCGACCCGGATGATTTCATGGACATGCTGAACAAGCACGGCCTGCCCTGGCAAGTCCACGAACTCGACGGCCCCGTCGATTTCTGATCCCTCGGGGCGGTCCGCGCGACCGTCCTGCTTCATCTGGCCCAAAATATCCCGGGGGTCCGGGGGCAGCGCCCCCGGCCTCTCCACTTTCAGGAGATGCCGGACATGACCCAATTGATGCAGACACAGGCAGGAGATGCCGGCGCCTTCCGCCACTTCGACCTGAACCGCGTCCCTTCCCCCTGCTTCGTCGTCGACGAAAAAGCGGTGGAGCGAAACCTGGCGGTTCTGGCCGATATCGGCGAGCGGTCCGGCGCGCATATCCTGTCGGCGCTCAAGGCATTTTCGATGTTCGCCCTGGCCCCGCTTGTCCGCCAGTATCTCGGCGGCACCTGCGCCAGCGGCATCTACGAGGCACGGCTGGGCCGCGAGGAATATGGCGGCGAGGTCGCGACCTTCTGCGCGGGCTACAAGGATTCCGACATCGACGAAATCCTCGCCCTGTCGGATCACATCATCTTCAACAGCCCCGCGCAGAAAGACCGCTTCTTGGCCAAGGCTCAGGCCGCCGGGCGGCAGGTCGGGCTGCGCATCAACCCCGAACACTCCGAAGGCGAGGTTGCGAAATACGACCCCTGCGCTCCGTGCTCGCGCCTCGGCACCCCGGTCAGCCAGTTGGACGCCAAGGCGCTGGAAGGCGTGGATGGCCTGCACATGCACACGCTCTGCGAGCAGGGGTTCGAACCGCTGGCGCGCACCTGGGCCGCGGTCGAACCGAAGCTGGCGCCTTTCCTGAACGACCTGGAATGGCTGAATTTCGGCGGCGGCCACCACATCACCCGCAGCGACTATGACCGCGACGGGCTGGTGGACTTCATCAAACACATCCGCACAAAATACGGCGTCGAGGTCTATCTGGAACCCGGCGAGGCGGTGGCGCTGGATGCGGGCATCCTGGTGGGGGAAATCCTGGACCTGCCACACAACGGCATGGATCTGGCGATCACCGACATCTCGGCCACCTGCCACATGCCCGACGTGATCGAAGCCCCCTATCGCCCCGCCCTGATGGACGAGGCCGAAACCGGCCACACCTATCGTCTGGGCGGCCCCTCGTGCCTGGCGGGCGACGTGATCGGCGATTACACCTGGGCCGAGCCGCTGCGGATCGGGCAGCGCTTTGCCTTCCTCGATCAGGCGCATTACTCGATGGTCAAGACCAACACGTTCAACGGTGTGCCCCTGCCCACGATCGCCCTGTGGAACAGCGAAACCGATGAGCTGAAGATCATCAGGCAATTCGGCTACGACGACTTCAAAGAGAGGCTTTCATGAGCATTTTCCTCGACAGCGAACTGACCGAGGCCGAACGCAGCGAAGACGCCCGGTTCCGCGTGATCCCGGTGCCTCTGGAGCGCACGGTCTCCTACGGCTCGGGCACGGCAGGCGGACCCGCCGCGATAATCGAGGCCAGCAATGAACTCGAACGCATCACCGGGCATGCCGAACCCTGTGTCGAAGGCATCTTCACCGAGCCCCCGCTGGACTGCGAAGGCCCGCTGCCGGACGTCATGGAGCGTCTGGCCCAACGCACCGAGGTGGCCGTCCGCGCCGGCAAGGTGCCGGTCACGCTGGGCGGCGAACACTCGCTCAGCTACGGCGCGGTCATGGGTGTAGCCCGCGCCTTGGGTCAGCCTCTCGGCATCGTGCAGATCGACGCCCATGCCGACCTGCGCAATGCCTACAAAGGCGAAAAGCACAGCCACGCCTCGGTCATGCACCTACTGGCCGAGGAAGGTATCCGCCTGGCCCAGTTCGGCGTCCGCGCCTTCTGCGAGGAAGAGGCCCAGAGCCGCCTGCGCCACCACGTCTTTCACGTCGATGCCGAGGAACTGGTGACCGGCAACATCCATGCCGTCGACCTGCCCGAGGATTTCCCCGAACTGGTCTATGTCAGCTTTGACGTCGACGGGCTGGACCCGTCGCTGATGCCCGCAACCGGCACGCCGGTTCCGGGCGGGCTGGGATACTATCAGGCGCTGCACCTCGTCGAGCACGCCCTGAAGGGCCGCCGCTGCGTCGGCTTCGACGTGGTGGAACTGGCCCCGGACGGCAACGCGGCGTGGGATTTCACCGCCGCGCAGATCGTCTATCGCCTGATGGCCTCCTGCTAGTCCTCGGCGGTTTCGTTGAGCTCCATGTGCCCCTCGCCCCTGTTCAGGATGCGGCGCAGCATGGGCTCGAAGAACTCCAGCGGCTTGGTCGGATAGTCCGGGTCGAACGCCTTCTGGTCGTATTCATGGCAGAAATAGCGGCAGTCCTCCCAGTAGGGGCTGTCGCGATACTTGTCGCGCGCATTGCGGTCTCCGCCCAGATGGTGGTTATAGTAATAACCTTGGAACACGCAGTGATGTTTCAAAATCCAATAAGCCTTTTCGCTCACATAGGGCTTCATCATCGCCGCTGACAGCTCGCCGTGGTTGTAGGGCGACAGGATGTCGCCCACGTCATGCACCAGTGCCGCAATCACGATTTCCTCGTCCGCGCCATCCTCGTAGGCGCGCGTCGCGGCCTGCAGGCAATGCTGGTAGCGGTTGATCGGATAGGGCGTCCAGTCCTCGTCCAGTGACCGGATGGCGTCGAGGATGCGGTCCGGCAGGGCAGCGTTGTAGGCGTCCTCGTAGGCCATGACCGCATCCCAGTCGGCCTTCGTTGCCTCTTCGAAACTGGTCCAGTTGGGTGTGTGGCGATTGTCTGGCATGGCGCGCCCCTCGGTTGGATATTGCCCCGAGAGTAGCGCGGCGGATTGCATCCTCAAAGCGAAATGACCCGCGCAGTCTCCGTCAGGCCGCCGCCTGACAAGCTGCATCGGACCGGCCGCGTCTACGGGTCAACGGCCGGCCAGCCAGGGCCAGAAACACTCCCGACACAATCACGCCAAGCGCCGCTGGCGCATAGAGAAGCGGCCACAACTGCGGGTCGCCGATGACGATCGGCGAAACGAACCCACGCACGCCTTCAAGCAGAACAAGGATCGTGAAGGCCCCGAATATCTGCGGCCAGAGACCGAAACGCGAAAAACTGCCCAGCATCAGCGCTGCATATCCTACCATGGCAACGGCCACGCAGATCGCAACCCACGAGAACCGCTGATGCAGCTCATCCACCAACTGCCCGATGGAATGGCCCTCTTGCGCGGCCAAGGTATCCAGGTCGCCCAGAAGTTCGGCCGTCGAGATGGCTTCGATGCTGCGCTGTCCCAAGTCCGATTTTCGCGTCAGCTCCGAGATGTCATAGGCGGCATCCTCGAACCGCGTCGACGCAAGCGTTCGGCCGGCCCGGTTCAGCCTTAGTGCCAGCCCGTCAACCATGACCAGATGCACGCCCGACCCGTTGTTCACCAGATAGGCCGAGGTGCTGGAATAGGTAGCCGGATTGGCCCTGTCACGCCGGTCCGACACGAAGACTTCGTGCAACGTACCGTCCAGATCAATTCGGCCGATATAGACCGTGACGCCCGGCACCGGATGCATGAATTCGCCTTCGTTCAGCAACTGCGCAGTGACATCGGCGGCCACTTCGGATTCGCGCCGTTCGAGCTGATCGACCGAAGCGGGGCGCAGGAACACGCTGATGATCGCCATCATCACCCCTGTGACCACCCCGAACAGGAAAACCGCGCGCCCCAACCGCCATGGGCTTGAGCCCGTGGCCAGCATCACCGTCAGCTCGCTTTCGCGGGTCAGGCGGTTGGTGACATATACGGCCGCCGCGAACACGGCCATCGGCATTACCGTGCGGATCAGCGTCGGCAAAGTCAGCGCGGTGAACTCGAGGAACACCATAGCCGACTGACCGCCGCTGATGACCCGCTCGAACAGGCTGACCGAGCGGGTGATCCAGAAGACCCCCACCAGCACCAAGGTGAAAAAGCCGAAAAGCACCAGCAATTGCCGCAGGAAATATCCGTCAAAGCGCGACATGTGACCTCGTTCAGCTGTTCCTGCGATCACGCGGACAATAGGCCATTTGCAAGGCGGAAGAAACCATGATTGCACGTTCGTTGCGCGCGTGGGTTCGGCGGCAAAGCAACGGTCGATGTGCGGTAAATGGCAGGGGCAGCAGGGTTCGAACCCGCGACCTACGGTTTTGGAGACCGTCGCTCTACCAACTGAGCTATACCCCTATACTGCGCCTCAGATATGCCAGCCACGCGGCGGACTCAAGAGGCTTTTTGCAGTTTCCCGCGCCTTCCGGTTTCGACAAACAAGTTGCGCAGGCCGTGCAGTTCGCTAAGACAGGGCTCGGCCAGAAAGAGGATACCCGCCGTGAGCCTGCGCAAGAAGATTGCAGACAGCGAAGCCGTTCTGAACTGGTTGGCTCGGCGCATCGCCGGATATATTCGACTGGTCCATCGCAACACGCGATGGCAACGGATCGGCTATGAAGAGCTGGACAAGCTGGCCGAACAGGGCGAGCCGGTCATCGTGGTGTTGTGGCATCAGCGTCTGGCGCAGTCCCCCTATTTCTTCCCGCTGGACAAGGGGCGCATCTGTTCCATCACCTCGGCCGCGCGCGCCGGCAGCATGGTGGGGCGGGTGCAGAAACTGTTCGGAATGGACACCATCGCCATGTCCAGCCACAAACGTCATGTGGCGCTCTCGCGCGAAGTGTTGGGCAAGATGAAGCAGGGCATCTCAATCGGCATAGCCGCAGACGGCCCACGAGGACCCGAGCGGATTTGTTCAACTGTTCCGCTGGTATGGGCACGCAGTTCGGGCAAACGAGTGTTCGGGATCACATATTCCGTGCGCCATGGCCGTGAGGCCGGCACTTGGGATCGTCTCCTGCTGCCTCGCCCCTGGCGAAACGAAGGGGTGTTCCTGTGCCGCGAATGGACTGAAACCGTCCCGCGCAAGGCGACGGAACAAGAGATCGAATCGCTTCGTCTCAGTCTGGAACAGCACATGAACGACATCACCGCCGAAGCAGACCGGATCGTCGGTCGAGAACCCTGGGCGCCGGAATAGGGCCGTCCGGTTTGCCCTGGGCAGCGTTTCCTCCGCAACCACAGCCGTCGACCTGATATCGGTCATGCTGCTCCAAGCCCCATGGAACCCAAACGCTGCGCATGCCGCCGCCTTTACGTTCTGCATGAGAACGCGCACCAGAGGCTGGGAGGAATTTGTCGCGTTCGTCAACCGTCGCTCATCAATATGCAACTGATCGCAAGGCGGTCTGCTGAGAAAGCCGACGGGTCTCGACGGCACTATGAGCTGTCTTGATCAATACCAGCGCCCTTGACACACTCATATCTACCTTAAGTAGAATGCAATACTTCCTACAAAGCTTTTTATTGTTGCGCTGGGGGGGCAATTTGCGCCGCACTTTTTGTTGGTCCATTTCTCCCAAGCCAGAAACAGAAAGCACCGGCGGCTCAGATTTAGCGCATGGTGAAGGGCAAGGCAGACCCCTACGACGCATCCACATTCGAGCCATCTGATTTCATTTACCCGACCGTTCAGTCTGACAATATAACCGTTTTCCTGGAATTTCAGCCGTACATCGAAAAGGTTTGCTTAAGCACCCCGCGCGGTTATTTCGATCCACGACTTAAATTTCGAAACAACGCGACGCGGCAAGACCAAGTCTTACTGATTCAAGGTGAAGCTTTTACCCCGTGGCAACCTGAGATTTTGCCCAAAAGCCAGGAGGGACCCTATGTCGAAACGTTGTCGACCGACTAAGTCCCGATGGATGATCTCGCCGCATATCATGTCACCCCCGTTCGCGGGTATACAGCCACTGATGTACCCGCGTTTTATGCGGTCGAGACTATCACTTGGGCTGAAAACGTTAGTGTCTGGTGCGCCGCCCATCTGAGATCCAAAAAACCAGCGCCTACGGCGATACAGAGCTGTATATTTCCCGCAATTCCAGCGGTCCAATCACCAACGTGAAAACGTGCAAAAAACCGGGTTCTGTACTGTATCCGGGCTGTCGAATTTACATGGAGTCGCCGCTGGTCGACTTCGATATTGGTTAATTTCTGAACCTTCTACCCCATTGGCAAAACATGTCGTGCAATGCGCGGGCGATTGTGTCCTGCATAACCACCAATTCTCTCTGGTTCCCGGGTCGAAGCGGTCGTTTTCCGAGCCCCAGACGCAAAAAAGGGCGCCCCATTGGGAGCGGCCTTCTCTGATTTCCTCACCGAGTTGCTTTCGGCAGATTTTCCCCTGGAAAATCACCTGCCGCAACCAGGCGCGGCAAGCGCGCCTCGCGCGATGATTTTCGACACACTTTTTGTGCGCGTCTCGTGATTATTGAATCCAAACAAAAAGGGCGCCCCGAGGGACGCCCTTTCCGTCTGATCGTTCGCGTGTGCGAATTACTCGATGATTTTCGAGACGACCCCGGCGCCGACGGTGCGGCCGCCTTCGCGGATGGCGAAACGCAGGCCGTCTTCCATCGCGATCGGAGCGATCAGTTCGACGGTGAAGCCGACGTTGTCGCCCGGCATGACC